>NZ_CP078143.1:1630000-1930000 GCF_019891395.1 Nitratireductor kimnyeongensis
GCGCGGGTGGCGCGATGTGCTGCCATTTCTGGCCGCCATGTGGATCGGCGAGGCCATCTGGCTTTCCTCGGCCATTTTCGGCCTCGCTTTCGTGGCGGAAACCTTCCACATGGCTTTCGTGGTGATCAAATATGCAGGCGTCGCCTACCTGCTCTATCTCGCATGGAAGATGTGGACTGCGCCCGTGGAAACGGGTGGCGAAGCCCTGCCCAGTGCCGGCTCGCGCCTGCGTCTCTTCTTCACCGGCATGGCCGTGACCCTCGGCAATCCAAAAATCATGATGTTTTATCTGGCGCTTCTGCCCACCATCATCGATGTCGCTTCCGTGACATTGATCGGCTGGGCGGAGCTGACACTTACTATGGTGTTGGTTCTCGTCGCGGTGGATGCCGTGTGGGTGCTTGCCGCCACGCAGGCACGCATGCTGCTCAAAAGCCCGCGCGCCATGCGCAATGCAAACCGCACCAGCGCCTCGATGATGGCCGGCGCGGCGGCGGCCATCGCAACGCGCTAGAGAAATTCCAGGAAAGGTGGGAACCGGATTTCGGAGTATTCCGATGCTCCACGAATAGTCTGGATCGTCCTTTGTGCGTCCGGATGGACGCATGGCGATCTAGAGCAACCACTCGATCCAGCGGCCATGAAAATCGCAGCGCGCAAGATCGCGGCGCTTTCCGGTGGGCCACAGTGTGAGCGAAACCAGCGCGAATGGTTCTTTCGTATCCGAGGGTTCCATGCGCAGCCAGGCGATGGGTGCACCGCCTGCCCGGCCAGCCGTCTCAAGCGCGGTCTCTATACGGGCCCGCGTTTCCTGGCGAAGGTATTGCCACATGATCGAGTGAAAAAGAACCGTGACCCGATCGGGCCGGCGGGCGACAAGCAAGGCATCGACGAAATCGGCTGCGTCCGCTTTCTCAAGAGCGAAAGGCGTCTCGTTTGCCAACTCGATGGCCGCGCGCAAGCGGGAAAGCCGGGCCTCCTGATCGGCCCACACATAGGAGGTCAATCGCAACCTCTGGTCATCCCTCGAGACATCAATGGGCGCAATATCGCTGCCGCGGCGCGTAGTGACATCCAGCACCCCCGACAGGTCCGGTGGTGACCCGCGCATCTCGGGCGCCAGGCTCACGGGAGAAGCGGCTTTGCCCCATACACCGTCGCCATAGCGGTAGTGAAAGCGGTCAAACAGTAGGTTGAGCCCTGCACTCGAGCCGATCTCAAACAGGTCGAGCGGCAGGCCGGTTTCCCGGGCGATTGTGAGGAAACCCGGCATAAGCATCGCCGAACGACCGATCTCATTTGTCTGTGGTGCGCTGTCCAGATTGGCACAAAGACGCTCATCATGGTGCGCGATGGCCGCACTCACCGCCTCTTGAAGCGCCTCGGGCGAAGCCGCGTTTGGTGGATAGACACCCGCAAGCGGGGCATCCGCCCCGGCAAGCACAAGCGCATGGAGCCCGCCACACAAACGCAGCGCCAGCGCATCCTCACCGGGCTCGCCCGGCCAGCCGAGCACACGCGCGCCGGTGTCAGTCTCGCGATCCAGAGTTCCGGACAGGAGGCGGCATAACTGCGCCGTAAAGGGAGAACCCATGCAGTCACAAGCCTGCGCCTGCTTCTCAAAATGAGCACTGATACGGGTCGTCATGCATCCCTCCTGTTCGTTGGGAGGAAAACCCTAGCATGCGTTTCACGACGCCTTTGCTGCAGCGCAGCATTTCATCTGGGCCAGAAGGAAATTGCGTGATCTGTCAGCCCGTCGGGCGATCCGCCAGCGCCTTTTCGATCTCGGGCATCAGATCGTTGCGAATGCTCTCGGGCGTAAACGGCCCGACATGCTTGTAGCGGATCGTACCATCAGGCCCGACGAGAAAGGTTTCGGGAACCCCATAAACACCCCAGTCGATCGCCGCGCGGCCATTCTGATCCACACCGATGGCATCATACGGGTTGCCGAGATCAACCAGAAAACGCCGAGCGTTTTCCGGTTTGTCCTTGTAGTTGAGGCCCACAACGCTGACGCGTTCGTCCATGGCGAGCTGCATGAGAAGCGGATGCTCCTGACGGCAGGGTACACACCAGGATCCCCAGACATTGACCAGTGTCACCTGTCCATCGAATCCCTCCGACGAAAGTCCGGGCAGGTCCATTCCCTCAATCGGCGGCAGATTGGTTTGCGGTGCAGTGCGACCTATCAAGGCTGAAGGCACCAGGGACGTGTCCTTACCGGACATCAACTGCATCAGGAAGACGGCCGACAGCGCCATAAAAAGCAAAAGTGGCAAAAGAACCAGAATGAGCCGCGAGCGGGCCGGCTGTTCGCTCGTTCGGCTCATTTCTTCTGAGCCTTTCGATCCGAACGCCGGCGAATACCGCGCTCTTCCAGCTCCTTGATCTCGCGTTTGCGGCCAGCTTGATCGATCAGGATCCAAAGGCCGAGGCCCGCGATCACCAATGCTGAGATTCCGTAAGCGGCAAAGACATAGGCTGCATGGGTCATCGGGCCGCCCTTTCTGCCGCCCGCGCCGAAAGCCGGCGCATGGCAACCACACGGCGGCGCCAGATATCCGCGCGCATCGCCATCAGATGCAGCGTGACAAAAAGCAGCGTGAAGCCCAGCGCGCAGATAAGCAGTGGCCAGAGCAGAGAGGCATGGATCGTGGGGCCATCAAGGCGGAAAACCGATGCCGGCTGATGCAATGTGTTCCACCAGTCCACCGAGAACTTGATGATCGGGATGTTGATGAAGCCGACAAGTGTGAGGATCGCCGCAGCCCGCGCTGAGCGGCCCGGATCGTCCATGGCCCGCGTCAGGGCAATGATGCCGAGATACATCAGGAACAGGATGAAGACGGAGGTCAACCGCGCATCCCAGACCCACCACGTGCCCCACATCGGCTTGCCCCAGACGGACCCGGTGAAAAGCGCCAGCGCCGTGAAGGCAGCACCGATGGGCGCGGCAGCTTTCAGCGCCACATCTGCGAGAGGGTGCTTCCAAACCAGTGTTCCAAGCGCGGAAATGGCCATCAGCGAATAGCAGAGCATGGCGAGCCAGGCGAACGGCACATGGATATACATGATCCGCACCGTGATGCCCTGCTGATAGTCCTCCGGCGCGGAAAACGCCATGTAGAAGCCGGCAGCGAGAACGGCCAGCGAGAGGCCGCCGAGCCATGGAACGAGTGTATCTGCCAACGCGAGAAAACGCGTGGGATTGGCGAGCGCCGTCAGGCGACCGGAGAGTGTTGAGGCTTGCGGCGTGGCATTTGTCATGATGAACCCATAGCGCTGCGACTTCCCTTCCGCAATCACGTCGATTGCCGCACATCAGTCGCCACCCCAGCGCAGTGCCAGCGAAGCGGCCAGCGGCCCGATGACGGCAAAGAACAACATCAGCGCGGCAAGAATGAGGAAAGGCGGCAAAAATGGACCCGGATTTGCAACCGCTCCACGCGCCGCCGCCACCCCGAAAATAAGCACCGGAATGGTGAGCGGCAGGACCAGCACCGAGACCAGAAGCCCGCCACGCGGCAGCGCGACGGCAAGAGCCGCGCCAACTGCGCCGATGAAGGTGATGGCGGGAGTGCCGACAGCCAGCGTCGCGGTGGCCGCGAGAATGCCAAGCGGCTCGACATTCATGAAAAGGCCGAGCAAGGGCGTCACCACCACCAGCGGCAAAACATTGACGGTCCAGTGCGCGCAGCATTTCACGAACACGGTCACCGCCGTCATGTGCCGGCTGTCGGCCAGGAGCAACAGGTCCAGAGAACCGTCCTCACGATCAGCCTGGAACAGACGCTCAAGCCCGAGAAGGCCGGCAAGCAACGCGCCGATCCAGAGGATCGCCGGGCCGATGCGTGCAAGGAGGTTCAGATCCGGCCCGACGCCAAAGGGAATGACCGCGACAACGGCAAGAAAGAAGAGAACGCCGGTCAGCGCTCCGTTTCCGGTGCGCACACCGATCTGCAACTCGCGTCGAAACAGCGCTAGCATGGTGCCTGCCGGATTGGTGTCTTTGAGAGGTGCCCCGCGTCTTGGTTCATGGTCAATCCGCAGCCTTCCCCATTCTCAACTCCCGCGCACCCTTCAGGCCAAGCGGCAGATGCGTGGCAGCCACGATCATTCCGCCGTCTTCGAGGTGTACGGCCATCAGGTCGGCGAACTGCGCTTCCGATGCCTTGTCGAGACCCGAGGTAGGCTCGTCAAGCAGCCAGATGGGCCGATAACTCACCAGAAGCCGAGCGATGGAAGCACGCCGTCTTTGCCCCGTGGACAAATAGCCGAACGGCAAATGGCCGATATCGCCGAGCCCCACCATCTCCAGCGCCTCAAAAGGAGGCAAATGGGGCTCCCCCAAAAAGTCCTGCCAGAACCGCAAGTTTTCTTCGACGCCGAGTTCGGCCTTCATCGCGTTCCGATGACCGAGATAGTGGCAGGCGGAAGCGACATCAGGAAAAGCTTCGCCGCCACCGGAGAACCCAACCGTGCCCTGCGAAGCCGGTAAAAGGCCACAGATAACGCGCAATAGCGTCGACTTCCCGATGCCATTCGGACCGGTCACCGTAAGCGCCTCACCTTCACCCAGCATGAAGGAAATGCCCGAGAACACGGTCTCGCCGCCGCGCTCACCGCCAAGCCCGTCGGCAGCAAGCCGCATCATGTGGTCGTCCTTCGTCAAGGATATGGTCCTGAATTTTTCACGACATGGCAGATTTGCCGTTTCTCACTCTAGAACTCTTCTACAAAATTCTCTATATCCGCCTCAACCACGCCAGCGGTCGGCGTGTAACTCTTTGTGCCGATACCCGCGCGCGCGCCGCCTTGAACGGCCGGGACGCTGGGGGCGGACAGCGGAAATGACCGTACCCGCACCTTTTGCGCGTGATGCCACGAGGAGTCCGTTCCCGTTTCGGATAGCAGAACAGGATAGGATCGCCCGTGACCAAATCACTTGATAGTTTCAATTGCCGTCGCACCCTTCAGGTAGGGGATGCGGACTATGTTTATTTCGACCTCAAGGAGGCCGAGAAGAACGGTCTTGAAGGCATTTCTCGCCTGCCCTTCTCCATGAAGGTGCTGCTCGAAAACCTGCTGCGCAACGAAGACGGACGCTCGGTCACCAAGTCCGATATCGAAGCGGTGGCCGCGTGGCTCGATGACCGCGGCACGGCCGGCCACGAAATCGCCTATCGCCCGGCCCGCGTGCTGATGCAGGACTTCACCGGTGTTCCCGCCGTGGTGGATCTGGCAGCCATGCGCGATGCCATGGTGTCGCTCGGCGGCGACCCGCAAAAGATCAACCCACTTGTTCCGGTTGACCTCGTGATCGATCACTCGGTCATCGTCGATGAATTCGGCACCCCGAAAGCCTTCGCGCGCAATGTCGAGCTGGAGTACCAGCGCAATGGCGAGCGTTACCGCTTCCTGAAATGGGGCCAGAAAGCGTTTAAGAACTTCCGCGTCGTTCCCCCCGGCACCGGCATCTGCCACCAGGTGAACCTCGAATATCTCGGTCAGGCCGTCTGGACGAAGGATGAGGACGGCAAGACGATCGCCTATCCGGACACCTGCGTCGGCACCGATTCGCACACGACCATGATCAATGGTCTTGGCGTTCTGGGCTGGGGCGTTGGCGGCATCGAGGCCGAAGCGGCAATGCTCGGCCAGCCGATCTCCATGCTCCTGCCGGAAGTCATCGGTTTCAAGCTCACCGGCAAGCTGAAAGAAGGCGTGACGGCCACCGACCTGGTGCTCACCGTCGTACAGATGCTGCGCAAGAAGGGCGTTGTCGGCAAGTTCGTCGAGTTCTTCGGCGAAGGTCTCGACCATCTGACGCTCGCGGACGCTGCCACGATCGGCAATATGGGTCCGGAATACGGCGCGACCTGCGGCTTCTTCCCGGTCGATTCGGAAACACTGAATTATCTCAACGTCTCCGGCCGCTCCAAGGACCGCATCGCGCTGGTGGAAGCCTATTGCAAGGCGCAGGGCATGTTCCGCGAGACGGGGACCGAGCATCCGGTTTTCACCGACACGCTCGAACTCGACCTCGGCGACGTGGTTCCCTCCATGGCCGGCCCGAAACGTCCGGAAGGCCGCATTCCGCTCGACAACATCGCAGCCGGCTTCGCCGAATCGCTCGAGAAGGAATACAAGAAGGATCCGTCCACGCTGGAACAGCGCTGGCAGGTTGAGGGCGAGGATTACGATCTCGGCCATGGTGACGTGGCGATTGCCGCCATAACCTCCTGCACCAACACCTCGAACCCAAGCGTGCTCATCGGCGCGGGCCTGCTGGCCCGCAACGCCAACCGTCTCGGCCTCAAGCAGAAGCCATGGGTGAAGACGTCGCTCGCACCCGGTTCCCAGGTGGTTGCGGAATATCTTGAGAATTCCGGCCTCCAGAAGGAGCTCGACCAGATCGGCTTCAACCTCGTCGGCTTTGGCTGCACGACCTGCATCGGCAACTCCGGCCCGCTTCCGGCACCAGTCTCCAAGACCATCAACGACAAGGGCCTGATCGCTGCCGGCGTTCTCTCCGGGAACCGCAACTTCGAAGGCCGTATCTCGCCGGATGTGCAGGCCAACTACCTTGCCTCTCCGCCGCTGGTTGTCGCCTACGCGCTCGCCGGTTCGGTGACCAAGGACCTGACCAAGGAACCGATTGGTCAGGACAAGGACGGCAACGACGTCTATCTGAAGGACATCTGGCCCTCCAACCAGGAGATCCAGGAGTTCATCCAGAAGAACGTTACCCGCGATCTCTTCGAAAAGAAGTATGCAGAGGTCTTCAAGGGTGACGAGAACTGGCAGGCCGTGCAGGTGCCGGAAGGCGAGACCTATGCATGGGACGACAAGTCGACCTATGTGCAGAACCCGCCCTACTTTGTCGGCATGAAGAAGACGACCGGCAATGTGAGCGACATCAAGGGTGCGCGCATCCTCGGCCTGTTCGGCGACAAGATCACCACCGATCACATTTCGCCGGCCGGCTCCATCAAGGCACAGTCGCCAGCCGGCAAATACCTGATGGACAATGGCGTGGGCGTTGCCGACTTCAACCAGTACGGCACGCGTCGCGGCAACCATGAGGTGATGATGCGCGGCACCTTCGCCAACATCCGCATCCGCAACCACATGCTGGGCGAAAACGGCACCGAAGGCGGCTACACGATCCACTATCCTTCCAAGGAAGAGATGTCGATCTACGACGCGGCCATGGAATACCGCAAGGAAGGCGTGCCGCTCGTGGTGTTCGCCGGCGGCGAATACGGCAATGGCTCCTCGCGCGACTGGGCTGCAAAAGGCACCAATCTTCTGGGCGTCCGCGCCGTCATCTCGGAAAGCTACGAGCGTATCCACCGCTCAAACCTGGTTGGTATGGGTGTCATCCCGTTTGTCTTTGCCGACGAAGGAACGAGCTGGGCAAGCCTAGGCCTGAAGGGCGATGAGACCGTCACCATCGACGGGCTCGAGACCATCAAGCCCCGCGCCACAGTGAACGCGAAGATCACTTTTGCCGATGGTGCGGTGAAAGAGGTTCCACTTCTGTGCCGCATCGATACGCTGGATGAGCTTGAATACTTCAAGAATGGCGGCATCCTGCAATACGTGCTGCGCGATCTGGCCGCCTGACTGAGCCACGCCAACGCATGAACCAGACCGCCGGCGGAAACGCCGGCGGCTTTTTTTAGCCGCAGACGCTTGGCCAATAGGCTCACCGGAACGTGACTTCTTGTTGAGGTGCACTGGCTCATATAGTTCTGAAACAAAGCAATGATCGCTTCAATTTCCGAACGGAGAGCGCATGTTCCGGCTCTGGACACCGGGCCTTATCCTGGCCTCGGCATTAGGCTTACTTGCCCCGATGGGCCCTGCGGAGGCAGAGAACACTGGTCGCCCGATCGGCGTTGTAGAGCTATTTACGAGCCAGGGGTGCAACTCCTGCCCTCCAGCCGATGCGATTTTCGATGAGCTCGCTTCCCGCAAGGACGTCATAGCCCTTGCCTATCATATCGACTACTGGGATTACCTGGGCTGGCGTGACGCACTTGCACGCCCCGCCAATTCCGAACGGCAAAGAAAGTATGCCGGGGCCCTACAGAAGAGTTCGGTTTACACCCCTCAGGCGATCATCAACGGTCGCCGTGATATGAACGGCGCCAACCGCGCCAAGGTCGTGTCGACACTTGAGGCGTTGGCGGGGACCGCCGCCGGACTACAGGTGGAGCTATCTCTGGAAGACAGGGGTGACAGCATCATCGTAAGCGTTGGCTCGCTGCCCGAAGGCCTTGATGGTCAAGACATCAGCGCGCATCTGGTCTTTGTGGACTACATCCCGCAAAGCAATGTGGAAATTCGCGGTGGCGAGAACCGCGGCCGTACAATCCACTATCGAAATGCGGTCAACCGGATTCAGACCATCGGCATGTGGGACGGCACTGCGAAGAAATTCGAAATGCCCAGATCGGAGCTCATCCAGGAGGGCAATGGCTGCGCCTTGTTGCTTCAGAGCGTCGATGACAGCGGTTTGCCTGGTGCCATACTCGGCGCCATTGCGCTCGACCCATAGGATCCAGTTCAGATTTCCCCGTAGGATCCATCTCGGTTTTCATTTTTAAAAGGCTGGTCCCAAAAGAAAAACCGGTGCCGACTCATTCAGCACCGGTTGTATTCTTTTGGGACCGTTGCCTTACTCGGGCGTCCGAGAGTTGGTTCGATCCGGTCAAGACCCCGAGGGCGGGGGGGCTTGGGGTTTTCGGGATCCGTGTCCGGACCGAACCGTCTCAGGCAACGTCCGGATCGTTGCGGGACAATGGGGCGTGAGCTTGAAAAAAATGCGGCAAGAAAAAGGCACGTCATCACCAATTCCGACAAGCGGTCCCGATTTGTGACTACCGGCTAAGTGATGCGACTTGCAGAGCTCGAATACATACGTCGGCAAAAGATGTGGATGGATGTAATCACTCTGATCCCCACAACATCAAGAAGGATGAGGCATAGCTGCGGCTCCTCCTGGCAGCGACCAAGAACGGGTTGCGGCAATGCGGGCTTGCAATTCCTCCTATGGCAGGCGAACCTTCCCTCGTCATAAGATCGTCATGAGGACAGCCAATGACCGATTACGGCAGCCCCGGGGAGGATAGGGATGGATCCGGCATACTGATCCCGCTGCACGAGGCACGCAGGGTACGTTCGGACCTTCCCGTAACCTTCGAGCGGCGCGAACTGGATCAGATTCTGCGTATTTATGGTCGCATGGTTGCTGCGGGCGAATGGCGGGACTATGCCATCGATCATCTAAGGGACCGAGCAGTCTTCTCCGTTTTCAGGCGGACCAGCGAAGTTCCACTGTTTCAGATCGTCAAGGACCCCAAGCTGACACGAAAACAGGGAGCCTACAGCGTCATCGCCGCGACCGGAGCGATCCTGAAACGTGGCCACGAGTTGGCACGCGTACTAGCGGTATTCGACAAAAAACTGAAACTCGTTCCGTAGGCAGATTTAGCGGAAGCTCTCGCCACGAAACAAGCGTTCGGGGACAGAATTTGGGTCGGGGTCAGCCGCGTCCCCCTCGTTCAAGGCCAGTTGCATAAACACTGTGTCGAGCCAGCGACCATGCTTGAAGCCGCTGCCACGAAGAATGCCGGCATCACGAAAACCTGCGGCTCGGTGCAGTTTCACTGAAGCGCTTTGCTCTGAACCATCCCCGATAACGGCCACGAGCTGTCGAAATCCACACCGCTCACACGCTTCCACCAGCGCCCGAAGCAGAAGCCTTCCGATCCCGCGCCCCTGCGCATCCGGTGCCAGATAAACAGAATCCTCGACCATGAATCGATAAGCCCGCCGCGCGCGAAATGGTCCCGCATAGGCGTAGCCGAGAATGTTGTTCTGTTCCTCGGCAACGATATAGGGATAACCATTGCAAACAAGTGCTTCCATGCGTTCAAGCATTCCTGCCTCGCTTGGCGGTTCGAGCTCATAGCTCGCCGCACCTTCGGTCACTGCATGGGCATAGATGCGGGTGATCGCGGGAATGTCTTCCGGATCGGCGGGGCGGATGGTGGCTGTCATGAAAACCCGGTCAGGTTGGTCGATGCAATGAAAAGGGCGGCTCGAAAGCCGCCCTCTCAATAACATGTTTTCTGATTCCGCTCGCCCTACTCGCGATTGCCGAGGAACTGCAGCAGGAACATGAACAGGTTGATGAAGTCGAGATAGAGACGCAGCGCACCCATGATCGCCTTGCGGCCGGACACGGTGGCATCGTCACCCTCGTAATACATCTCCTTGATCTGCTGCGTGTCGTAGGCCGTGAGCCCAGCAAACACCAACACACCGATCACCGAAATGGCGAACTGCAGCGCCGAAGAGCCAAGGAAGATGTTCACGATCGAGGCAATGATAATGCCGATCAGCCCCATGAACAGGAACGACCCCATGCCCGAAAGGTCACGTTTGGTCGTGTAGCCCCAGAGCGACAGCGCGCCGAACGAAGCGGCGGTGATGAAGAAGGTGCGAACGATGCTCTCGCCCGTGTAAACAAGGAAGATCGTCGACAGGGAGAGGCCAACCAGGCCTGAGTAGACCCAGAACGTGGTCTGTGCAGCAGCGACACTCATGCTCTGAATGCGGAAGCTCAGGAAGAACACCAGCGCCAGCGGCGCGAGAATGACAACCCAGCGGAAAGCGCTGGCATAGATGAGCTGGCCAAACGCGGTCAGCTGGCCATCTGCGATGGCGAGATTGAATGCACCAAAGGCTGCAAGGCCGGTAATAGCCAAGCCGAGCGCCATAAGGTTGTAGACGCGAATCATGTAGGCGCGCAGGCCCTCGTCGATGGCCGCGTCCGCGCGCACGCCGTGCGTTGCGCGGGCCTGATAGTTGCGAAGGTCAGCCATAATTACCCCTTTCTGGCTTTAATCCCGTCCGGTGACGGCCAAAAGACCGTGCGCCGCTGGCGGGATACCAGCATGCGTACATCAAATATGATGTCAGTTTGTGTTCAGGACAAGACCTCTCACCGCCGGAAATGCCTCTGCGGCAACAGTTCGCGGCCAAAATCGCACCTCTCCGAACCCAGGGTTAATGCTTTTTGACGCTTCACAGGTTGCGCAGAACCGGCGCTGCCTTATGCCCCAAGACCCGCCAGGTCCCGACCAACCCGAAGCCGACGGTCATGATCAGGGCCACCACCACGGTTGTCAGCGCGACCTTTGGCAGAAACGCCGACGGCAGACCCATCACCTGCGACACGACAAACCAGGCGGCAATGCCGCCGGCCAGCAATGCAAAACTGGCCGTGGCCAGCCCGATCAGCAGGTATTCGAGCGAAAAGGCAGCGATCAACGTGCGACGCGTGGCGCCGAGCGTCTTCAGAACCACCGCATCGTGGACACGCGCCCGATTGCCGGCTGCCAGCGCCCCGGAAAGAACCAGAACCGAGGCAATCAGCGCAACGGCGGCTGCCGCGCGAATGGCGGTGGCCAATTGTTCGACAAGCCGATTCACCACATCGAGTGCATCCTTCACGCGAACAGTGGTCACTGTCGGGAAGCTACGCGTGACAGCGTTCAGAATCTGCGATTCGTCGGCCTGTGTGGCATCCGCATCAGTCAATGTCGCCAGCCAGGCATGCGGTGCGCCGGCAAAAGTGTTGGGCGAAAACACCATCACGAAGTTGATGGCGAGCGATTCCCATTCCACGGCGCGGAAATTCGCAATTCTGGCCGTAACCTCGCGCCCGAGCACATTGACAGTGATCGTGTCGCCTATTTTCAGGCCAAGTTCTCCGCCCTCTTCCGCGGCGAACGAAACGAGCGGTTCTCCTTCATAATGCGCATCCCACCACTCACCCTGCGTCAGCGTCGCGTTTTCAGGTGCATTGCGCGCATAAGTGATGCCCCGGTCGCCACGCAGAACCCAGCCGCCCTCAGGCGGGATTTCCATGTCGCGTACATTCACGTCATTGAGCGCAGTGATGCGCCCGCGCAGCATTGGCACCTGTATCAGCTTGCCGCCGGGTGCTTCGCGATTCACCAGATCAGCGAAGGCCTCCACCTCCCCACTCTGGATGTCCACAAAGAAGAAATTCGGCGCGACCTCCGGCAGATTGCCCGTGATCTGGCGACGCAGGTTCCCGTCGATGAGAGCGAGCGTTGCGAGCAGCGTGAGGCCAAGCCCCAATGACAGCACCACCGAAGGTGTCAAAGCACCGGGACGATGAATATTGCCTAGCGCCAGGCGCAGCGGCGTGGACGCAACGCGCGGGCTGCGGCGGGCCAGCCACTCGATGCCAAGAGCAACAACCCTGAGCACTATGAACGCGAACACGGTGGCGCCGACAAAAATTGCAGCCATGCGTCGATCGTCGGAAAACCAGATGGCGAAACCGGCAAGGCCGGCGGCGATGGCAACCGAAAGCGCGATGTAGATCGCGCGCGGCCACCCGCGTCCGTCGACACCCATTTCCCGGAAAAGCGCTGTCGCCGGCACATCCCTTGCGCGGCCGAGAGGGATCAACGCGAACACGAGCGTGATCATCACGCCAAACAATGCGGCCACCAGAAGCGCTGCCGGATAGATGCCGCCTGTCGCGGGAACCGGCAGGACACTTGCCAGTACGGCCGATGCGCCAAACGGCATCAGGGCGCCGATCACGAGGCCGGCAAGAATGCCGATCCCGGCAATCATCAGAATCTGCACGAGGTAGACGGTGAACACGAACCCTCCAGAAGCACCAAGGCTCTTGAAGGTCGCAATCACGGCGCGCTTGCTGTCGAGATAGGCGCGCACCGCATTGGCTACACCAACGCCGCCCACCACAAGGGCCGTCAGCCCCACCAATGTCAGAAACTGCGAAAATCGCTCGATATTGCGTGAAAGAGAAGGTGCTGCATTGTTGCGGGTGCGGAGGCTCCATCCGGCCTCCGGAAACTCGGACGCAGCGCGCGCCTGCACAGCTTCAAGATTGCCCGCATCGCCACTCATCCGCACCTTGTAGACGTGCTCGACAAGGCTGCCTGGCTGTATGAGCCCGGTCGCCTGCAGCGCCTCCAGCGAAATCATCAGCCTGGGTGCAAAGCCGAACCCGGCGGAAACGGCATCCGGCTCGCTGACAAGCACGGCGCGCAGCTCGATTGTCTCCCCACCAAGCATGATCCGATCACCAATGCCAACTCCCAGTCGTTCAAAGAGCAGATTCGGTGCTGCCGCACCATGAGCACCATCGACTTTCTCAAACAGTGCATCATGGGAAAGCTGCGGCTCCGTAACCCGCTCCCCATAGAGCGGATAGAGCGCGTCGACTGCCTTGACCTCAACCAATGTCTGGTCGGAGCCGTCCGCAAGGCGGGCCATGGAGCGCATGTTTGCGCTCTCCGAAACATCGCCCAGTTCCGACAGAAAGACCTGCTCCGCTTCGTTCGCGCGGCGTTGATTCAACTCAAAACGCAAATCGGCGGCCAGCAGCGATTGGCCTTCCGCTTCCACCGCTCCGGTAATGGCGGTGGCGACTGAGTTGACGCCGCCAATAGCGCCCACGCCCAGCGCAATGCAGGCCAGAAAAATGAAGAAGCCGGAAAGGCCGCCCCGCATCTCACGCAGAGAGAAACGGAATGCCAATCGGAGCATGCGACCCAAACTCATCCCGGTTGAACTCTTGACACCCACACTCATGCCATTGCGGCCTTCTCCAATGCAGCGTCCTGCTCTATGCGGCCGGACCGCATCGCCACCTGACGCTCGCAGCGCGCCGCAAGAGCTGCATCATGCGTAACGAGCACCAAGGAGGTGCCGCGTTCCTTTGCCTTGGCGAAGAGCATGTCGGAGATCTGCCTGCCGGTCGCCTGATCGAGATTTCCGGTCGGTTCATCGGCGATCAGGATCGCCGGCCCCGGCGCCAGAGCACGGGCAATCGCCACACGCTGCTGTTCGCCGCCAGAAAGCTCTCCCGGATAGTGCGTCAGACGCTGCGAGAGACCAACGGCTGCCAGTTCCTGCTCGGCGGCGCGGAAAGGATCGGCGTGGCCGGCCAATTCCAGTGGCACGGCAACATTTTCCAGGGCCGTCATGTTGGGGATGAGATGGAAGGACTGGAAAACAATGCCTATGGAGCGCCCACGAAAGGCGGCAATCGCATCCTCGCTCAACCCGTTGATCTGCGTACCGCCAACCCGAACAACGCCGTCGTCCACGCGCTCGAGTCCGGCAATCACCATCAGAAGCGTGGACTTGCCCGAACCGGACGGGCCCACGATTGCCGTCGAGCGACCGCGCTCAACCGAAAGGCTGACGCCTTTGAGAACATGCACCGAGGACGCACCCTCACCAAGTGTCAGTGACACGTTCTCAAGTTCGATCACGGCTTCTGTCACGGAAAAGACATCCTATATTGGGAAGAAACGACGCTGGGATCGTACAATCGCACGATTTCGCAAATATGGGTTATCCCGCATGGCATTCAAATTTTTTCGTCCGTCCGGCCACTTCACAAATATTTCATTCGCTGCCACAGCGCTCGCTCTGGCGGTTTGCATGGCCGTGACAGCCAGGGCGGATACGATCGATATCGTTGGTTTCGGCGACAGCCTCATGGCCGGCTACAACCTTGGTCCAGATGAAGGGTTTCCCGAGCAGCTCGAGGATGCGCTCAGGGCGGAGGGCTATGATGTCGCCATCGCCAATGCCGGCGTTTCCGGCGACACTTCCAGCGGCGGGCTTTCACGCCTTGAATGGTCCGTTCCGGAAACTGCGGACATCGTTCTTGTTGAACTTGGCGCAAACGACATGCTGCGCGGCATTCCGCCCGCCTCCACCGAACAGAATCTCGACCGGATGATCGCCATGCTGAAAGAACGCGGGCAGCACGTGATTCTGGCGGGCATGTTGGCCGCACCCAATCTCGGCGAGGATTATGCCGCCGCCTTCAACCCGATTTTCCCCGCTCTGGCAGAGAAACACGAGATCCCGCTCATTCCCTTCTTCCTCGACGTCGTGGCCGCGGAACCGGCTTTGCTGCTCGAAGATGGCATGCATCCCAATGCCGCGGGGGTCGCGCGCATGGTGGAGCGTATCCTGCCCATCGTTCGCGAGGTTATCGATGAGCATCAAAAGGAAGACACCTGACTCCTGATAAAGAAACCGCTTGCTCACATTGGCAATCGGTGATTCGCTTGGATTGACACTGCGATTCGAGGAGGTTGCCATGCCGCGACTTTTCACCGCCCTCGAGATCCCGCGTGACGCCGCCCTGTCGTTGTCACTTCTGCGCGGGGGCCTCCCAGGAGCTCGTTGGATCGATGTCGAAAACTATCATCTCACATTGCGATTCTTCGGCGACGTGGAAGGACACACGGCAGACGAGATCGCCAATGCGCTCGATAGGGTTCGGCGACCAGCTTTTTCGATGAAGCTGTCCGGCGTGGGGGCATTCGGGCAGAAGAAGCCCCATTCCATCTGGGCTGGCGTATCCGCTTCGCCTGATCTCTACGCCCTGCAGGGCGAGATCGAAAGCATTTGCCGACGTTTACGCCTGCCGCCAGATCCCCGGAAGTTCACACCGCATGTGACCTTGGCCCGTCTGAAGAATTCCAACCCGCGCGACATCGCAGGCTATCTTTCGGCGCGCGGAAATTTCGCCTCGGTGCCCTTCTCCATAGGCCGTTTCGTGTTGATGTCGTCGCGCGCTTCTTTCGGTGGCGGGCCGTACATCATTGAGGAAGCCTGGCCTCTGGTGAGCGCGGAATATGATCGTCAGTCGAGCTTCGAAAGCAATGCTTCTGAAGCCTCGCGGATCGTCTGGTAAACCGAGGCAAAGCCATCCGCACCCCCGTAATAAGGGTCGGGAATGTCCACCATCCTGCCGTTCGCATAATCGAGAAAGAGGTGAATCTTCCCGGACATGTCACGGGGAGCGCGCTCGCGCAGTGTCTGCACGTTGTTGCGATCCATGCCCAGAAGCAAATCGTAGCGGTCGAAGTCCGCTGACCCCACCTGTTGTGCCCGCTGGTGAGAAATATCGACACCGAACCTGTGGGCGATTTCGATCGAACGCGGGTCAGGTGGATTGCCCACATGCCACGCACCGGTTCCAGCCGAACCAATCACGAAATCCGCCAGTCGCCCGCGCTCCGCCACAACGCTACGAAATACCCCCTCCGCGAGCGGGGAACGGCAGATATTACCCAGACAGACGAAGAGAATGGAGGTACGAGGCTTTGCGTTCATGGCCGGTGCGCTATCATCCTTGTGAGGTTTCCGACAGGCGATACCATGGAGAGACGCGATGGCAAGGGCAAAGCTCGATCCTGCTGCACTGGAACAGGCGCTCAAGACACTTGACGGATGGGATCTCGCGGAAGATGGGGGCTCCATCCAGCGGCGCTTCACCTTCGCCGATTTTTCCGAAGCATTCGCCTTCATGATGCGTTCAGCGCTTATGGCTGAAAAACTGAACCATCATCCTGACTGGTCGAATGTCTACAAGACGGTGGATGTCAGCCTTTCAACCCATGATGCGGACGGGGTGACTGAACTCGATCTCAAGCTCGCACTGGCGATGAATGGATTTGTCGGCGATGAACCTGCTCGGGTTCCGCTCAAATATTGAATTTTGATGGCTGGCTCCCACATCTTTGTAAGCAGGAGCAGACCATGGACGATGTCAAAATCGGTGAAATTCTCGAACCGGTCGGTCCCCGTGAGACACGGGATCGCGAAGAGCGTGTACGTGCGAGGTTTTGGCGCACGATGAAAAAGGCGGCCCGTCAGGTTCCGTTCATGGAGGATCTGGTGGCCGGCTATTTTTGCGCGCTCGACAATGACACCCCGCCAAAGGTGCGCGGTGTGCTGCTTGCCGCTCTCGCTTATTTTGTACTCCCTCTCGACGTGGTACCGGATTTTCTCCTTGGTTTCGGCTTTACAGACGATATCGCCGTACTGGCGGCCGCGCTGAACGCGGTGCGCCGCCATATTACGCCGGCCCACCGCTTTGCGGCCAGACAGGCCCTTACCGAAACCGCCCCGGACCACTGACCAGTCAAAATCTTGCCTCTTTCATTCGTTTCAACCGCTAATGAAGGGGTGTTCGGAAGTTGACGTATTTGATTGCGGCAACGAACATCGGGGTTGAACGCATGAAGAATCCGTCGATTAGCTTCACGCTTTGGTAACCCAGATTAAATAAAAATGAAGTGATCTAGAGGGACCAGCCGGTCTCCAAACACTGGCAAAAAAAGACGGTCAAGACGATGCGCGTACTGATTTCGACACTGATGCTCATTTGCGGAATGGCGGCGGCAAGCCCCGCGCTGGCCCAGGCAACGGCGGTGGGACAGCATCGCGACTGGGGTGTCTACAGCTACCAGTCCGGTAACGGCAAGGTATGTTATGCCATGAGCGTGCCAAAGGAAAAGCAGCCGGCCAGCCTCGACCATGGCGATATTTTCTTCTTTGTCAGCCAAAAGCCCGGTCAGAACGTTGCTTCAGAACCGCAGTTTATCGCCGCATACAATTTCCAGACGAATTCCAAGGTAATTGTGACGGTGGGCAACAAGAGCTTCACCATGTTCACGCAGGGCAAGTCTGCCTGGCTTGAGAACGCAGCTGAAGAGCCTCAGTTAATCGCAGCGATGAAGGGCGGTTCAGACATGAAGGTTGCTGCTAAATCTGGTCGTGGCAACGACACCAGCTACACATTCTCTCTCAGCGGCGTCACAGCTGCGATCGACGCCACCCAGAACTGCAAGTAGAGTGTGCAAAACCCGGCTGCCGGCTGCAGCAGGTGACGGCAGCCTTCAGGCGTGGTATGAGCGCGGCAAATGAAGGGTAAACGCGGAATTCGGGACACGAATTCGCAATGCGTTACCTGCAACGCACTTCAAGAACGCCATGGCACTGACACTCGACCTATCGACGCCTGAGGGGCGCGCTGATCTGCGCCCCGCCACCAAAGCCGAAAAGCAGTCGCTGATCGGACTTTCGCGTGATGAACTCGCAGAAGCGCTGCTTGCACTCGGTGTGCCGGAGCGGCAGGCGCGCATGCGTGTGCGCCAGCTGTGGCACTGGCTTTACGTGCGCGGCGTTTCCGATTTTTCGCAGATGTTCAACATCTCGAAGGATCTGCGGGCCCAGCTCGATCAGCACTTCACGATTGCCCGTCCGGAAATCATCGAAGAGCAAATTTCCAAGGACGGCACCTGCAAGTGGCTGATGCGTTTTCCGGCGCGTGGCGCGGGCCGCCCGGTGGATGTGGAAACCGTCTACATTCCCGAGGAAGGCCGCGGCACACTATGCATTTCCAGCCAGGTGGGCTGCACGCTGACCTGCACCTTCTGCCACACCGGTACACAAAAATTGGTTCGCAACCTGACGCCGGGCGAAATACTCGACCAGCTTCTCGTGGCGCGGGATCGGCTTGGTGATTTCCCCGATGCCGATACGCCCGACGGGGCCATCGTGCCGGCGGAAGGCCGCAAGGTCACCAATATCGTGATGATGGGTATGGGAGAGCCGCTCTACAATTTCGAAAATGTAAAGCAAGCGCTTCTCATCGCCTCCGATGGCGAAGGCCTTTCGCTCTCAAAGCGCCGCATCACACTTTCAACCTCCGGCGTGGTTCCGGAAATCTATCGCACCGGCGAGGAAATTGGCGTCATGCTGGCGATCTCGCTGCACGCCGTGCGCGACGAACTGCGCAACGAGCTTGTGCCGATCAATAAGAAATATCCGCTGAAAGAGCTGCTCGACGCCTGCCGCGCCTATCCGGGCCTTTCGAACGCGCGGCGTATCACCTTTGAGTATGTGATGCTGAAGGGTGTCAACGATTCGCTCGACGATGCCCGCGAACTGGTGCGGCTGCTGAAGGGCATCCCCGCGAAGATCAACCTGATCCCTTTCAATCCATGGCCGGGCAGCGATTACGAATGCTCCGACTGGGAGCAGATCGAGGAATTTGCTGATCTCGTCAACAAGGCCGGATACGCCTCGCCCATCCGAACCCCGCGCGGACGCGACATCCTGGCGGCATGCGGTCAGCTCAAATCTGCTTCGGAGCGGATGAAGAAAGCTGATCGGCTGAAGCTGGAAGCCATGATGATCGCCGGCCACGGTGAATAAAAGGCGACCTGATTGAGAAACAATCGCCGGCCCGCTCGCTGCGCGCCGGCGATTTTTTTGCGGCTACCAGCCCGATCAACGCGCCTGAGCGGTCAGGATTTTCAAGGCAAACGCCGAGAAGACGCCGGCAAAAAGATAATCGACCACCCGCGTGACACGCGGGCTCTTCTTCAAGAGCTGCGAAAAACTGTCCGCTGCAATGACCATTGGCGCGACGATGGGCAACGCCAGAGGGATAAACAAGAGCCCGAGAAAGAAGAGTTTCCCCGGTGCGTGGGGATCACTGGCGGACACGAACTGCGGCAGGAATGTCATGAAGAACAGGATGATCTTCGGGTTCAGAAGATTGATGGCGAGCCCCGTGGCCCAGTTCTTCAACAGGGACCGCCCCGCGCTACCCTTCTTTTCCGGCGAGAACGCGGAGCCTTTGCGGATCGCCTGGATTGCCAGCCAGATCAGATAGCCCGCACCGAACACCTTGAGTGCAAGAAATGCCTCGGGAGACGCGACGATCAGGGCCGAAAGCCCCAGCGCCACCAGCGCCGTGTGGATCATGATTCCGGTCATCGCGCCAAACATGCAGGCGAAGCCGGCCGCCCTGCCCTGGCTCAGCGCCCGGCCGACAAACAGCGTCATATCCGGGCCCGGCGTAATCGAGATCACGAAGGTGGCGAGGGCAAACTGTAGAATGGTGGCGAAGTCGGGAATGAAGGTCATGGAAGTGCTTCCGGCACAGTGTTGATCTGCCGGAAGCTAACGCAGGATCAGACCCGACGCCAGCGGCATGATCGGGCGGCCGCTGGTGCAGGCGTCAGATCGTTTCGGTCACCTTCTTGAGCTTGTCCGGTGTGTCCGGATTGAGCCCACGTTCCCGCGCGACTCGCTCGATCAGACGATAGTAACCGACGAGCGAGACAAGCGGATCCACCTGGCCATGGCCGGTGGATGGGGTTTTGATGGTGCGTTCCCCCAGATCACGCGAGGAGAAGCTCGCAATCTGGGCACCGAAGCCGCGCAGCTTTTCGAGCGACTGCGCGCTTGAAGCAAGCGCTGCGTCTTCCGGCACAAAGGCAAGAATGGGAAAGCCCTTGTCGACCAGCTGCATGGGCCCGTGCATTAGCTCGGCGAGGGAGAACGCTTCCGCATGAAGCTGGGCCGTCTCTTTTGCCTTCAGGGCCGCTTCCAGCGCAATGGCGAAGCCAGGACCACGACCGGCAGTGTAGATCGACCCGGCATTTGTCAGGAGTGGCAGCGCCGGCTCCCAGTCCACGTCGCAGGCGGCGGCCAGCGCCCCGGGCAGCCGACCGAGCGCGTCCTTAAGCGCTGCATCACCCGAAGCTGCCTGCGTGACGCCGGCGAGTGCTGCTGCAGACGCGATGAAGCTCTTGGTCGCCGCGACGCTCCGCTCCGTTCCGGCATGGATCGGCAAGACGATGTCGGCCGCCTTCGCAAGCGGGCTGTCCGCAACGTTGACCACTGCAAGCGTAACCGCGCCGCCCTTCTTGGCCGATGCCTGCGCGGCGACAATGTCAGGGCTCCCTCCGGACTGGGAAATGGTGATGTGCAGCGCGCGCTCCAGTTTTAGCGACGCGTCATAGACGGACGCCACCGAAGGGCCGATGGAGGCCACGGGAATGCCCGTGTGGATCTCGAACAGATATTTGAAGAAGCTCGCGGCATGATCCGACGAGCCCCGCGCCGACATGCTCACCACGGCGGGTCCGCGCTCGGCAATCACCCGGCCAAGTTCGGCGAAGGTCTTTGCCTCTTGCGCAAAAAGCCGCTCTACCGCCTCGGCGGCCTCGGCGGTTTCCTGAAACATCAGGGAAGGCGTGTTAGTCATCTCAGTCTTTCCGTCGTTGATGTTGAGAAACGGGTTTGTTCAACCCAGTTCGGCGATTGCACGATGCAGGTCGTCGCCGTTCCGCTCGAGCGCGACGTGCGCTTCCTCGGCCGAGAGCCCCCGCACGACGAGAACCGCCGGCTTGACATGAAAATCCGTTTTCTCGAGTGCGGCTCGCGCAGACCCTTCATCACAGTCCGCGACCTCTGTCAGCATCTCAACGGCGCGTTGAACGAGCTTCCTGTTGGAGGGCTTCATATCCACCATGCGGCCGCGATAGACTTTGCCGAGCCGCATCATCACTGCTGTCGAGAAAAGGTTGATCGCGATCTTCTGGCTTGTACCAGCCCCCATGCGCGTGGAGCCGGCAAGCACCTCCGCTCCCGTTGCGAGAAGCACGGGGCAATCGGCGCTTTCGAGAAGCGCGCTGCCGGGATTGTTGGCGATGCCGATGGTCAGCGCACCCCGCGCCTTGGCGGCCTCGATTGCCGCCAATGTATAAGGTGTACTGCCGCTCGCCGCGAGCCCGATCACCACATCGAGAGGCCCGCAAGCCAGCGCATCAATCTCGTCTCGACCCGCAGCCTCATCATCTTCGGCACTCTCGCGTGCTTCAGCCACGCTGATGCTGCCTCCGGCCAGCAAAAACAGGCTACGCTCCTCCGGCCATCCAAACGTGGGGTAAAGCTCGACCGCATCCAACATTGCCACACGGCCCGAAGTTCCTGCTCCCGCATAGATGAGCCGGCTCTCGGGATTCGCAAGACGCTGCACTGCCGCTTCAACAGCCTCTTCCAGAGCCGGAAGGGCGGCAGAGGCCGCATCCATTGCAGCGCGCTGACCATCGAGCATGGCATTCAGCATATCCGCGGTCGAAAACCGCTCAATGTCACGATACGCTTGGCTTGCTGTTTCTGTCGCTGTTGTCATGGTCGGCTCTCTGGTTTCGGGTTCGCCGTCTATGATAGACCAATTTAATACCAAATGAATTAGCAGGCATCCTCATGAAAATCCATTCCCGTGGCTCGGAAAATCTCGAAAAGTCTTGATATGCCGAACATCAAGGCGTCGAGCAGTGATCTTGTGCGCGTCGTTCTTGCAAATATCCTAAACCCCATCCATAATTGGACTTAAAATTTAATACCAGTCTAGCGAGCGTGCCTGTACGATGACAGATGCCCTTTCGGGGACGAAGGAAGACCTTTGTGCGCTGCTCGCCCGTGAAAGCCGGTTCGACACGAGGGATGGGACGCCACGATACATCAGGCTCGCAAACACACTGCGAGAGGTGGTGAGGAACCGGGAGCTGAGCTCCGGCGCGGCGCTGCCATCGGAACGTCTGTTGGCGGAAATGACAGGCCTCTCGCGCGTCACCGTGCGGCGTGGCATTGAGCTCCTGGTGCGCGAAGGCATCCTCGAACAGCGCCGGGGCTCGGGCACCTACGTTCTCGCACCGGTCGAGCGTTTCGAGCAGCCGCTGGCCGCGATCACCAGCTTCACCGAGGACATGCTCTCCTTCGGCCGGAAGCCCGAAACGCGCTGGGTGGCACGCGAATATGCAAGCCCTTCTGCACAGGAGGCGATGACATTGGGGCTTTCGCCCGGCGATCGTGTGTTGCGCCTGCATCGCCTGCGGCTTGCCGACGCCCTGCCGCTTGCAGTCGAGCTAGCCATCGTGCCTGCAGATCTGCTGCCGAACCTCTCAATGTTGGGTACCTCGCTTTACACAGCGATGGCGTCCGCCGGAGCGCGGCCGCATAAGGCGCTGCAACGTATGCATGCCTGCGCACTGCCTGAGTTCGAAGCGCGTCTTCTAGGCGCCGAAACCGGGGAACCCGCTTTTTTCCTGGAGCGGATTTCCCGAACCGACACAGGACGAGTCGTGGAGTTCACCCGCTCCCACTTCAAAGGCGACCGGTTCGACTTCGTCGCCGAACTCAATCTGCACCGGGAAACTTAAAGCGATTCCAGGAAACGGATCAGATTGTCCCGATCCTGTTTTGCCATGTCGATCACGCGGTCACGCGCCGCCTGCGCTTCCCCACCATGCCATAAGATGGCTTCAAGCAGCGTCCGCGCGCGACCGTCATGCAGGAAGGTCGCTTCCGCATTCACCGTCGCGGTAAGGCCAATGCCCCAGAGCGGCGGCGTTCGCCATTCATAACCATCGGCGAGACCTTCGCTGCGGCCATCCGCCAGCCCCTCACCCATGTCATGCAACAGCATGTCGGTATACGGCCAGATTAGCTGGAAGCGCAGGGCCGGATCGTCCACATCGCGCCGGGTCACATATTTCGGTCGATGGCACGAGGCGCAGCCGCTCTCGTAGAAGACCTTTTTCCCGGCAAGCACCGAAGGCTCGTCCACGTCGCGCCGAACCGGCACCGCGAGATGGCTCGAGTAAAAGGTCACGAGGTTCAAAAGGTCTTCCGGCACCTCCTCGGCACCCAATCGCTCCTGCGCGCCATGCGGCAGGGCACGGCATTCGACCTGCGCCTCGGTGCAGTCGCCCCAGTGATCCGGCGCAAGCGGGGTTGAAAGCCCCATGTCGCCGGAAAATGCATCCGCCGTCTGTTCAGCGATGCTGGGCGCGATCGCTTTCCAGCCAAAGCGACCGAGTTTCCATTGTCCTGCCGCGTCGCGCACCCTTGCCGCGCGTCCGGAAATGCCGTCACCATCTTCATCGTCGGGATCGGCCCAGGCGAGAATGTCGGCCTCGTGCACGCTCTCCAGAAGGCCGAGCCCGATCATCGGTGGCGCGACGCGCGCTGACATCATCACATCATCACGCATCGGCCCGAAACCGGGATCGGCGATCGCGAGCGTGGGCTTGCGCAGCGTGACCGTTTCGCCGCCAGAGAGCGGAACAGTTACAACATCATAAGCAATGTCGACGCGCCCCTCTGGATTGAGACCCGCCACCACGTGGTCCTGCAACTGCAACCCGTAGACAGGATCAGGTGCTGCAGGCAGACGACCATCAGCAATCGCCGCTTCCTGCTCCTTGTCCGCCGGAACGGACAGTCGCACGAGCAGTGACACCGCCGAATCCCCGGACTTCGCCGGCGCATGACCACGCCCGTCCTTGATATGGCATGACTGGCAGGCCCGTGCATTGAATAGCGGGCCAAGCCCGTCAGAAGCCTGCGTCGAGGAGGGCGAGGAGACCCAATCCTTGCGGAAAAGACCGTTCCCGAGAAGGAAGCGTTCCAGTTCGGCAAATTCCAGATTGGCGGAAGAGTGCGAGAACGCGTCAGCATTGATCAGCTTCATCGACGTGGTCGCGCCTGCGGACATGCGCTCGAAACGTTCAGGCTTGTCAAAAGCGGTCGCGGGCCGGATCACCTTTTCCACCCGCTTGCGATCCTTCTCACTCAGATCATCACGGAAACCTTGCGACAAATTCTCCGCCTGGGCGGACAACGCCACGAAAGAAAACAGGCCGGTGAAAAGCGCGGCGCGGACAGAAACGTTCATGGAAAGGGTCTATACAAATGAACACCGGGCCGACAAGCGGCCCGGTGCAAAATTGATATCACTCAAAAACGGCGTCGGGATCATCGAGGCTGTCAGAGCCTTCCAGCTCGATACCCGAGAGATCGAGCGCCACGACCACCCGTTCAAGAGAACGGGTCTGGTCTACGAGACCATCGATAGCCGCCTGTACAACGGCATTCCCTTCCTCATTGCCTTGACCGATCATCTGATCATAGGCTTCGCCACCCTCCGCGCGCTCCTTCAGCGCCGACATCGCTTCCAGTGTCGCATCGAGTTTCGACTTCATCTCCTCCGCCAGCGCCGGGTCCTTCTCCGACACCAGGTCAGCAAGGCTCGGACCTTCGACCTTGGATCCATCGACGCGCTCATAAGAGCCGAAATAGACATTTCGTATGCCGACAAGATCATAATAATGGCTGTTATGCGTGTTGTCGGAGAAACAGTCATGCTCCTCTTCGGGATCGTTGAGAAGCAGGCCCAGCTTCATGCGCTCGCCGGCCAACTCGCCATAGGAAAGCGAGCCAAGCCCCGTCAGCATGGCCGTCAGGCCGACCTTCGGGTCAGCCGTCACCTCCGCGCGTGCCTCACCATCGGTCTGCCAGTTGGCCACCATTTCTTCCAGATCGGTGACCAGGAGATCTGCAGCGGCCTGTAAATACTGGCCGCGACGGTCGCAATTGTCGCCGGTGCAGTTCTCAGTGTCGAAATCGGTGTGGGCGCGCGCTCCGGCTCCAGCGTCGGTTCCGTTGAGATCCTGCCCCCAGAGAAGAAACTCGATTGCGTGATAGCCCGTCGCCACATTCGCCTCAATGCCGCCGACCTCGTGAAGCGACTGGATAACCTCTGGTGTGATCTCTGAGACATCGATCTCCGTACCGCCGGCGCTCACCTTGTCATTGGCAACCACGTTGACCGTGTAGAATTCGTTGGCATCGGATTCGGTGCCATAGCCGGCATCGACATAGTCGATCAAACCCTCATCCAACGGCCAGGCATTCACCTTGCCTTCCCATTCATCGACAATCGCGTTGCCGAAGCGATAGGCCTCACTCTGCTGATAGGGCTCGCGCGACGCAAGCCAGGCCTCACGGGCAGCTGCCAGCGTCTCCTCGGAAGGGCTTTCCACGAGCTTGTTCACCGCGTCGCGCAGAGCTTTCGCGGTTTCAAGGCTGTCCTCATAAGTGGCCAGCGCGATGTCCGCATAAGCGGAAACGACCTCCTGCGGCTCGGCTGCAAAAGCCGGTGAGGCCATGACGGCCGTCAATGCGGTGCCGATCAATAAGCGACGCTTCATAAGACTTCCCCTCTCGTCCAATCCAGATCACCGACCGCACGAAAAGCACGACCGACCAGCGGTCGACGACCGCCACCAAATAATGTGGATTTAAATTATCAGGTTTATGAAGGCAAGCCCGGCCCGGCGTTTTGCGAGCTACTCCATCGCCTTGACCGCTATTACTGCATTGGTCCCGCCGAATGCGAAACCATTGCTAAGCGCAACTCTTACATCGCGCTTGCGCGCTTCATTCGGCGTTACGTCCAGATCGCAATCGGGGTCATTTTCCCGATAGCCAGCGGTCGGAGGCACGATTCCATCCCGAATTGCCATCACACACGCTATCAGCTCCAGAGCACCGGACGCACCCAGGCAATGCGCGTGCATCGATTTGGTGGACGACACAGAGAGTTTTGGCGCATGTTTCCCAAAAACACGTTTGATCGCTTCCGTTTCGATCTTGTCGTTGGCTTTGGTGCCGGTGCCATGCGCGTTGATGTAATCCACCTCGTCAATCGAGAGACCGGCTTCGCGCAAACAAGATTTCAGGGCTGAGACCGGACCTTCCACCGTGGGAGCCACAATATCGGATGCATCGGCCGACATGCCACCACCGGCGAGTTCGGCTAGGATGGTCGCGCCGCGCGCCTGGGCATGTTCCAAAGTCTCAAGCACCGCAATGCCGGCGCCCTCACCAAGCACCAGACCATTGCGGTCAGCCGAAAAGGGGCGACAGGTCTCGGATGCAAGAACCCGCAGCGCTTCCCACCCTTTCAGAATACCATATATCAAAGGCGCATCAGAACCGCCGGCAAGCATCACGTCGGCACGGCCGAGCCTGATTTGATCGGCAGCGGCCAATATCGCATGGTTGGATGAGGAACAGGCGGATGTGGCGCCGAAAACGGGGCCACGCAGACCGAGTGTCATACTGACCTGCCCGGCAGCGGCTCCTGGCATTACGCGCGGAACGGTGAAAATCCCGGTACGCGGTTTTCCTTCCAGAAGGATGGCGCGGTAACTGTCTTCAATGGCTTCCCAGCCACAAACTCCCGTGCCAACCACGGCACCCACGCGATGCGTGTTCCCGTCATCTACCGTGTAACCGGACTGCGCCAGAGCCTCCTTCGCGGAAATTGCCGCAAGAAGGCTGAAACGGTCCATCGTCACAAGCCGCTTGCGGTCGATCCCGTGCTCGGGCAATTCCTTGATTTCAGCGCCTATGCGTACTTTCAGCTCATGAAGCGGAGCCGTCGTGATCGGTCCAATCGCCTGTTGGCCAGTCTTCATCGAAGACCAGATGGACTGGACGTCGGTTCCAAGCGCGCAGATGCCGCCGATGCCGGTTATGACGATGCGCGGCGCTGTCATCTATTTCTTGGCATCCACCAGTTCACGCACAGCGGCGACGATATCCTTCACCGTTTCCATGCTCTCCCAGGCCTCAGCCGTATTCATCTCAACCTCGATGTTGAACTCATCTTCGACATCGAAAATGATCTCGGTGAGCTCGAGAGAGTGAATGCCGAGATCAGCCAGAGGCGTATCAAGCGTGATTGTCTCGACGTCATCCTGCGCATGGGTCTTGATTTTTTCCAGGATCGTCTTGCCGATTTCATCGGTGCTCAAACTGGCTTCAGCATTCATGCAACTTCTCCTCGGACCACTATTGCGCTGGCTGGCGTGCCATGGGCAAGGCGTCCGCGCTTTACTCTGAACAAATCACATCCATAAGAAACCAAAGCGCGGCGTGCGGCAAGAGTAGGTGGTGCATATCCGCCGGTGCTGCACATTCAGTTTCTGTTGGCGCCGCCCTTCACAAAAATCGTCACGCCGCCACGTTCAGCATATTCAAGGGCAACAACATCCCTAAGCTGGATGGAGCGCGAATCCACAGCATGGAAAAAAAGCGCGCTGCCCTCAATGGCCTCCCGCAGCATGGCGATCTCGTCTTCGTTCTCGACGAGAGCAGAAGCTATACTGCCGTCCTTTTCTTCCAGATCCGGAAGAAAGACGATGTCAATCTCGTCAAGTGAAAACGTCTTACGTACCCGCTCGGCATTCTGAGCGGTGGCGTCGATAGCCGCCAAAATCCGGCTGCTCGCTGCATCCGCCTCGACCTCCTCGGTTTTCACCTCGGAGCCAACGATTGCGTCAATCGCTTCTTCCCGCTGCAGTCCCTGCGCGAAAAGTGGCGTCTGCAGCGCAAATGCCGCCGCGATCGCGAGGCCAATAATCAGATGAAGTCTGGTATCGACCGCTGCCGGCCGATCCATAATACTCAAGCTCATGGTTCAATCCCGTGTTCTCGCCGCGCAGAAAACATGTTCTGCCACGGAAGGCAACGGGCGCAGCGCAGCGCAGGTTCCGTCAGAGCCAGGTTGGATAATCTGAAACCAGCAGCCGATAGGGATCTTGATCTTCCTCAATCTCGGAGAACCGCGCTATCGGGTCGGCAAAAATATTGTCGCTCACGTCATCGTTTACGGTAGAAACCTCACCGATCAGCACATCCTGCTTTTCTCCCCAGAAGGCATGCCAGACCCCAGGAAGAAGCGTAACGCTCTCGCCAGGCTGCAATCTCAGGACACCGCCTGCATCCACACAGCGCATCACCCCGTCCGTGGGCACAGTGACCGGAGCCGTCCGATCAATGTTGCCATCCGCATCGGAAGCGAAAAGCTCGATGCAGAGCGTTCCGCCGCCGCGATTGATGATATCCTCGGCCTTGATTGCGTGGGTGTGCATCGGTGCGAGCTGATCGCGCCGGGAAATCATGATCTTCTCGGCATAAAGCATGCCGCGGCCGTGTTTCAGATCGTCCTGATTGCCGTTGCGCACCGTGAAGAGGAATAGGCCGCATCGATCGAAATCGCCGCGGCCATAGTCGGTAATGTCCCAGCCAAGACTCGCGTCGACGATCCCGCCGATCGAATCGCGCCTTTGCTTCATCTCATCGGGCGTCCAATCCGCAAAGGGCGGCATTACATAGCCGAAGGAACGGATGAACGCCTCTCCTTCGCGCAAAATCTCATTGACTTTCGACCGTTTCACCGCCGCCTCCCAAATACGAACCGATTTAGATCGTCGGTTCGTATCGCAAGACGGCCCTCGCGCCAAGGCGTTTGTTCTCTAGAACGCCTTGAAGGTCAAAGTGGTGAGCGAACGGCGAATGCCGGGCACATTGGCGATGTTCTCGCTGACGAATTTGCCGATATCGACACCGTCATCGATGTAGACCTTCATGAGCAGGTCGTAATCGCCGCTCGTGGAGTAAAGCTCCGAGGCGATTTCGCGCTTGTAGAGTTCATCGGCCACCTTATAGGTCTTGCCAGGTTTGCAGCGCAGTTGAACGAAGACAGGTCTCATAAGGGCTCCATGGAGCGGATTCAAAACAGGTTTGGGCCACACTTGGCCCACAGGCTCATGCTGTCAACAGACAGCGCACCATCTGATGATCGGAATCCGCAAGCCCGTCAATGACATCGAAATGATGGCGGTCGGGCTCTTCCACAGCGGTGGTATTGGCGCCAAGACCCACCCAGACATTCGCAAGCAAGGCGTTCTGCCGCAGGAATTCGCTGCGCTCCGAGGCCCCGACCCAGCACGTCAACCTCACGCCAGGCAAAGGCGCCAGCAAGGCCGGGCTTTCCACCTGCGCCTCTTCAGGGCTGATCTTCAGGCTCTCGTTCATGGCCGTCTTCATCATCGGACGCAGATCATGCACGCCGGAAATGGACAGAACGTGACGAAGACGTGACCGCACATCCGCTGGCAGGGGCGACGTCTCACATGCCATGCGGGACGCGAGATGACCGCCCGCTGAATGACCCGTCAGGATAAGGGGACCAGCGACGCGTCCGGCAGCGGCAGAAACGGCATCGCAAATCTCGCGCACGATGCCGGAGATCGAATTTTCGGGACATAGCGTATAGGACGGCATGGCAACCGCATATCCATTGTCCACCGCCCCGGCAGCCAGATGCGACCAGTAACTCTTGTCGAGCCTCAACCAGAAACCGCCATGGATGAAAACCACAAGACCGGCGGGCTTGCCCTCCGGTAGAAAAAGATCAAACTGATTGCGTGCGCCATCGCCGTAGGGAAGGTCGAGCTCGGCCCGTCCTGCTGCAACAAGGGCATCGCGATAAGCTTGCGCGGGTTCAACCCAGATCCCGGGCCACCGGTCTCCCCGTGGAATGTTTGCTCCATTGGCGTAAGCATCGTCCCAATCGGATACCTGATGATAGAACACGCGCGACTCTCCCTCTCTCGGGGCCGAAACACCCTGCTTGGTCCTGCGGGTGTATTCTGTCATTCTCACACCGCGTCGTGTAGACTGCGACCAGATTGCATATATTTCAACCTTAAAATTTCATACTTGAAATGTCGATTGTCCGGTGCGATGCTCCAAGCTTTCAATGCCAGGTGTTGAGCGATCCTGGGAGGAAGGAGCGCAAGCATGAAAGTTGCAATTCTCGGCGGCGGCCCGGCAGGCCTTTACTTCGCGATCTCCATGAAGTTGCGCGACGCGTCTCACGACGTGACGGTCTTTGAGCGCAACAAGGCTGACGACACGTTTGGCTGGGGCGTGGTTCTTTCCGACGAAACCCTCGACAATCTCGCAGAAAACGATCCGGTCAGCGCCGAACGCATTCGAGAGCATTTCGCCTATTGGGACGACATCGCCGTGGTGCACAAAGGCGTGCGCACGCTCTCCACCGGCCATGGTTTCTGTGGAATTGGCCGCATGCGCCTGCTCATCCTCCTGCAGGAGCGCGCCCGTGAGCTCGGCATCAAGCTGGAGTTCCAGACCGAGATCGACGACCCCCGTCCTTTCATGGCCGAATACGACATGGTGCTGGCGGCCGATGGCCTGAACTCAAGGACCCGCACCACCTTTGCGGATGTGTTCAAGCCCGACATCGACGTGCGCAAATGCAAATTCGTCTGGCTCGGTACCCATCAGAAGTTCGACGACGCTTTCACCTTCATCTTCGAGAAGACCGAGCATGGATGGGTGTGGGCACACGCCTACCAGTTCGACGACGACACCGCGACCTTCATCGTGGAATGTGGGCCCGAGACCTGGGAGAAGTTTGGCTTCGGCGAGATGAACCAGCAGGAATCGATCGCCGTCTGCGAGCGGATCTTCAAGGATCATCTTGGCGGCCACAGCCTGATGACCAATGCCAACCACATTCGCGGCTCGGCGTGGATCAACTTCCCGCGCGTGCTCTGCGAGCGCTGGTCGCACGAAAACATCGCCCTGATGGGCGACGCCGCTGCCAGCGCCCACTTCTCCATCGGTTCGGGCACCAAGCTGGCGCTCGAAAGCGCCATTGCGCTGGCCGAATATCTCCACACCGAACCGACACTGAAAGAAGCCTTCGACAAATACGAAGACGCAAGGCGGCTGGAAGTGCTGCGCCTTCAGTCGGCAGCGCGCAACTCGCTTGAGTGGTTCGAGGAGGTGGAGCGCTATCTCGATCTCGATCCGGTGCAGTTCAACTATTCGCTGCTCACCCGATCCCAGCGCATCAGTCATGAGAACCTGCGCCTGCGCGATCCCGACTGGCTCTCCGGCGCCGAAAGCTGGTTCCAGCAGCAGGCAGGCGCCGAGGACAATGCCGCCCGCGCGCCCATGTTCGCGCCCTACAAGCTACGCGGCCTCACGCTGAAGAACCGCGTTGTCGTCTCACCCATGGCTCAGTACAAGGCAGTGGACGGCTGCCCGACAGATTGGCACATGGTGCATTATTGCGAGCGCGCCAAGGGCGGCGCGGGCCTCGTCTATATCGAGATGACCTGCGTCAGTCCGGAAGGACGCATCACGCCCGGCTGCCCCGGCTTCTACAAGCCCGAACACGAAGCCGCCTGGACCCGGATTGTCGATTTCATCCATCAGGAGACGGACGCGAAAATCTGTGCGCAGATCGGCCATTCCGGCCCGAAAGGCTCCACCCAGCTCGGCTGGGAGGAAATGGATGCACCGCTGAAAGAAGGCAACTGGCCGATTCTCGCCGCCTCCGAGGTTTCATGGTCAGAAAAGAACCAGACACCCAAGGCCATGGATCGCGCCGATATGGACATGGTGCGCGACCAGTTCGTTTCCGCTGCTGAAATGGCCGAGCGTTGCGGGTTCGACATGCTCGAACTGCACTGCGCCCATGGCTATCTCCTGTCGTCCTTCATTTCGCCACTCACCAACCGGCGCGAGGACGATTATGGCGGCAGTCTCGAAAACCGGATGCGCTTCCCACTGGAGATCTTCCATGCGATGCGTGCCGTCTGGCCTGACGACAAGCCCATCTCGGTGCGCATTTCGGCCAATGATTGGGTCGGCGATGAAGGCGTGACGCCGGAGGAAGCCGTTGAGATCGCCCGCATGCTGCAGGAGGCGGGTGTGGACATCTGCGACGTCTCGGCCGGCCAGACCTCCAAACGTGCCCGACCCGTCTATGGCCGTATGTTCCAGACTCCCTTCTCCGACCGCATCCGCAACGAGACCGGCATGGCAACCATGGCCGTGGGCAACATCTACGAGCCGGACCATGTGAACTCGATCCTAATGGCTGGCCGCGCCGACCTCGTCTGCCTCGCCCGCCCGCATCTGGCCGACCCCTACTGGACGCTCCACGCTGCGGCAACTCTCGCAGACAAGGGCGTGACCTGGCCCGATCCCTATCTGCCAGGCCGCGATCAACTCTACCGGCTCGCCGAGCGCGCCGAGCAGATGACGGGGAAGGTGTGACGATGTTTTCCGAATGCCGGCTCTGCCCCTCATCCTCACCTTCTCCCCGCGCACGGGGAGAAGGTGGCATAGACGTCGCCGCTTCGTCCTTCTCCCCGCGTGCGGGGAGAAGGTGCCGGCAGGCGGATGAGGGGCATCGCCGAACTTCAAAGAAAAGGCCAGCACAATGACCAGTTCACGCCACGCACTCGTCACAGGCGGCGGAACGGGCGTTGGGGAAGCCGTCGCGCTTGCCCTTGCCGAAGCCGGCATCGACGTCACGATCTGCGGACGGCGCGCCGAACCGCTGGAAAAGGTCGCCGCACGGCATGATCGCATCCACCCCCTGACCGCCGATGTAACCGACGAAGCCTCCATGCAGGCGCTCTATGAAACGGCGGAAGACGCCCGTGGCCCCTTCGACATCGTCATTGCCAATGCAGGCACCGCATCCAGCGCGCCCGCCCACCGCACGAAGCTCGAAGACTGGAACCGCATCCTCGACGTCAACATGACCGGTGCGTTCCTGAGCGTGAAACCTGCCCTTTCCCCCATGGCCAAGCGCGGCAGCGGACGCATCATCTTCATTGCCTCGGTCGCGGGCCTTAAGGGCTATGCCTATGTCGCGCCCTATGTCGCCTCCAAGCATGGCGTCATCGGCCTGATGCGGGCGCTTTCGGTCGAACTGGTCAAGACCGGCGTGACAGTGAATGCCATCTGCCCCGGCTACGTCGAAACCGAGATGCTTGAAGAATCCATCGAGCGCGTGGTCGAAAAGACCGGGCGCAGCCACGAAGAAGCCCGCAAGGGTTTCGTCGAAGCCAATCCCCATGGCCGGCTGATCCAGCCGGAGGAAGTGGCGGCGGCGGCATTGTGGCTCGTCAGTTCTGCTGCCTCGTCGGTCACCGGCCAGTCGATTTCCATCTCTGGAGGTGAAACATGGTAAGCGCTCCCCTGACGGCCGTAAAAAGCGGAGCCCCGGCAAAAGAACGTCTGCGCCTGTGGATCAGGATCTTGCGTGCCTCGCGTCTGATCGAAGCCGTCTTGCGGGAGAGGCTCAAGTCCCGTTTTGACACGACCCTGCCGCGCTTCGATGTGCTGTCCGCGCTCGATCGCGCACCCGAAGGCATGGCGATGAGCGACATTTCACGCTTTCTACTCGTCTCCAATGGCAATGTTACAGGCATCGTGGAGCGTTTGGTGACGGATGGTCTGGCCAGTCGCACCAAGCGCGATGGCGACCGCCGGACCTCCATCATCAAGCTGACACCCACCGGCAAGGAAGCCTTCGCTGCGATGGCCGAAGCGCATGAGCGCTGGATCGACGAACTTCTCGGCAATTTGCCGGAAGATGAGGCGCGGGCGCTTGCCGGCACCCTCAAGACATTCGAAAGCAATTGGGAGGGCGGCGTATGAGCTCCATGGCCGATCTAAAGCCGAAGCATTTCATCTGGCGCATGGAAGGCAGCGTCGCGCTTATCCAGCTCGACCGGCCCGACCGGAAGAACCCGCTCACCTTCGATTCCTATGCCGAGCTGCGCGACACGTTCCGTACCCTGCCCTATGCGGACGATGTCGACGCGGTTGTGTTCCTGCCCAATGGCGGCAATTTCTGCTCGGGTGGAGATGTGCACGACATCATCGGCCCGCTGATCGATATGGACATGAAGGGCCTGCTCGCCTTCACCCGGATGACCGGCGATCTGGTCAAGGCCATGATCGCCTGCAACAAACCGATCATTTCGGCGGTCGATGGCGTGGCGGTCGGGGCGGGCGCGATCATCGCCATGGCGTCCGACATGCGGCTTGCCACACCGGAGGCAAAGACCGCGTTCCTGTTCACCCGTGTCGGGCTCGCCGGCTGCGACATGGGTGCCTGCGCGATGCTGCCGCGCATCATTGGTCAGGGCCGTGCCGCGGAGCTGCTTTACACCGGCCGCTCCATGAGCGCCGAGGAAGGCGAGCGCTGGGGTTTCTATAACCGGCTCGTAGCCGCCGACGCACTGGAAGCGGAAGCCTTGAACATGGCCGCGCGGATTGCCGCCGGACCGACCTTTGCGCACGGCATCACCAAGACCCAGCTCAACCAGGAATGGTCGATGGGTCTTGAACAGGCCATCGAGGCGGAAGCACAGGCGCAGGCCATTTGCATGCAGACAAAGGATTTCGAGCGGGCTTATCGTGCGTTTGTCGCCAAAGAAAAACCGGTGTTTGAGGGGGATTGATGCCTGATCGCTCCTTCCTCGACTGGCCCTTCTTCGAACAGCGCCACCGCGACTGGGCCGATAAACTCGACACATGGTGCGCCAAGAACCTCCCCGTCGACCACAGCGATGTGGACGCCGCCTGCCGCGACCTCGTCGCCCGGCTGGGCGCTGCCGGTTTCCTCAAGCCCACCGCGCTCGACACCGCCAATCCCGGCCCGCTCGATGTGCGCACGCTTTGCCTGACGCGCGAAACGCTGGCCCGACATGACGGTCTGGCCGATTTCGCCTTCGCGATGCAGGGGCTCGGCACCGGCGCGATCAGCCTGTTCGGAACGCAGGAGCAGCAGCAATGGCTCGACAAGACCCGCGCGGGCGAGGCGATCTCGGCCTTTGCCCTATCGGAGCCGCGCTCCGGGTCGGATGTGGCAAATATGGACATGTCCGCCACACGCGATGGTGCTGATTATGTGTTGTCCGGTGAAAAAACCTGGATCTCGAATGGCGGAATCGCCGATCTCTACACGGTCTTTGCCCGCACCGGCGAAGCGCCGGGCGCGAAGGGCATCTCCGCCTTTCTCGTCCCTGCGGACACGCCGGGGCTGGAGGTCGCAGAACGTCTGGACGTGATCGCGCCACACCCGTTGGCGCGGCTTGCCTTCAACGATGTGCGCGTGCCCGCCTCCGCCATGATCGGCAAGCCGGGCGATGGTTTCAAGATCGCCATGTCGGTGCTCGATGTGTTCCGCTCAACTGTGGGTGCCGCCGCACTCGGCTTCGCACGCCGCGCGCTGGACGAGACACTTGACCGCGCCGGCAACCGCGAGCTTTTCGGCGCGCCGCTGTTTGACCTGCAGATGGTGCAGGGCCACATCGCGGACATGGCGCTGGATGTGGATGCCGCGGCCCTTCTCATCTACCGCGCCGCATGGACCAAGGACATGGGCGCGCCGCGCGTGACGCGCGAAGCTGCCATGGCAAAACTTTTTGCCACCGACAGGGCGCAGCAGGTCATCGACAAGGCAGTGCAGATTCATGGCGGCGACGGCGTGCGCCGCGGGCACATCGTGGAGAGCCTTTACCGGGAGATCAGGGCTCTGCGCATCTATGAGGGCGCATCAGACGTCCAGAAAGTCGTCATTGCACGGCAGATAAAATGAGGGTGAACACATGCTCGGACCGACGGGTCACACAGACACATTTGCGCGGGATAACCTTCCGCCGCCGGATCAATGGCCGGAATTCTTGCTCGATGGTTTTGATTATCCCGACTATCTGAATGCCGGCGTCGAACTGACCGACCGCATGGTCGAGCGCGGTTTCGGTGACCGTGTGGCGCTGATCGGCAATGGCCGCCGCCGCACCTACAAGGAACTGGCCGACTGGACGAGCCGCCTCGCCCACGCGCTGGTCGAGGATTACGGCGTCAAGCCCGGCAACCGCATCCTGATCCGCTCGGCCAACAATCCGGCCATGGTGGCGTGCTGGCTGGCTGCCACCAAGGCAGGCGCGGTGGTCGTCAACACCATGCCCATGCTGCGCGCCGGCGAGCTGGCCAAGATCGTCGACAAGGCGGAGATCGGCCTTGCCCTGTGCGACACCCGCATCAAGGACGAGCTCGTCGCCTGCGCCAAGGACAGCAAGTTCCTCAAAAATGTGGTCGGCTTCGACGGCACCGCCAATTTCGACGCCGAGCTCGACCGCATCGCCCTCGACAAGCCTGTTCAGTTCGACGCGGTCAAGACAGGCCGGGACGATGTCGCGCTTCTGGGCTTCACCTCCGGCACCACCGGCACGCCCAAGGCGACCATGCATTTCCATCGCGATTTGCTAATCATCGCCGATGCCTATGCAAAGGAAGTGCTTCAGGTCACACCGGACGACGTGTTTGTCGGCTCGCCACCGCTTGCCTTCACCTTCGGGCTCGGCGGTCTGGCGATCTTCCCCTTGCGTTTCGGCGCAACGGCGACGCTGCTTGAAAGCGCCACGCCGCCGAACATGATTGAGATCATCGAAAAATACCGCGCCACGGTAAGCTTCACCGCTCCCACCGCCTATCGCGCCATGATGGCGGCGATGGATGAAGGGGCGGATCTTTCCTCCCTGCGCGTTGCCGTTTCGGCTGGCGAGACACTGCCTGGCCCCGTGTTCGAGGCATGGACGAAAAAGACCGGCAAGCCGATACTCGACGGCATTGGCGCGACCGAGATGCTGCACATCTTCATCTCCAACCGTTTCGATGATCGCCATCCCGCCACCACGGGCCGCCCGGTGACCGGCTATGAAGCGCGGATCGTGGACGAAGACATGAACGAACTGCCGCGCGGCGAAACCGGGCGTCTGGCCGTGCGCGGCCCGACCGGCTGCCGCTATCTGGCCGACGAACGGCAGAAGGAGTATGTCCGTGACGGCTGGAACCTCACCGGTGACTCCTTCTATCAGGATGAGGACGGCCGCTTTCATTTCGCAGCCCGTTCCGACGACATGATCGTTTCGGCCGGTTACAACATTGCCGGCCCCGAGGTGGAGGCCGCTTTGCTTGCTCATGCCGATGTCATGGAATGCGCCGTCATCGGCGCTGCGAGCGAAGAGCGCGGACAGATCGTCGAAGCCCATGTGGTACTCGCCCAAGGGGTGGCGCGCGACGCGCTGACGGTGAAACGCCTTCAGGATCACGTGAAAGCGACCATTGCACCGTACAAATATCCGCGTTCCATCAAGTTTCTCGATGCCCTGCCCAAAACGGAGACGGGCAAGATCCAGCGTTTCCGACTGCGGGAGAAGAGCTGACCATGGCAAGCCAGCCTGAGATCGATGACAACGGGGCAGCCAATATCAAGCCGCCCATGTCCTACAGCGACTATCTGCATCTGGAAAAGATACTCAGCGCGCAGGAGCCCCTGTCCGAAGCGCGCGACGAACTGCTGTTCATCATCCAGCACCAGACCTCCGAGCTCTGGATGAAACTCGCCATCACCGAAATCCGCTCCGCACGCGCTGCCATCGCCGAAGACCGCCTGCGCCCGGCCTTCAAGATGCTGACCCGCGTGGCGCGGATCTTTGAACAGCTCAACAGTGCGTGGGACGTGCTGCGCACCATGACGCCGAGCGAGTATTCCACCTTCCGCGATGCGCTTGGACAGTCGTCGGGCTTTCAATCCTGGCAGTACCGTTCCATCGAGTTTCTGGCCGGCAACCGCAATTTGGCAATGCTCAAGCCGCACTCAGATCTGCCGCAGATCACCGCACGGCTTGAAGAGATACTTGCCGAGCCCAGCCTTTATGACGAGGCACTACAGCTTCTGGCGCGCAACGGTTTCGACATCGGAGCGGATGCGGGGCGCACAAGCTGGCGTGACAAGCGCGAGGCCAATGATCAGGTCCAGGCGGCATGGAAGGCGGTCTACGCGCGGCCCGACGAGCACTGGGCGCTTTACGAGCTTGCGGAAAAATTGATTGATTTCGAAGACTATTTCCGCCGCTGGCGTTTCAACCACGTGACCACCGTCGAACGGATCATCGGGCTGAAACGCGGAACAGGCGGTACATCCGGCGTTTCCTACTTGCGCAAGATGCTGGATGTGGAACTATTCCCCGAGCTCTGGCGGGTCCGCACGGACATGTAACGGGGCGCGGGTAACAAAGCCGCTCATAGCGGTGTCAATGACAAGGGAACGTTGGGAGACTACACATGAAGAATCTACTAGCAGCAAGCCTGCTTGCCCTTTCGGCAAGTGTTGCCGGAAACGCCTATGCCGAACCGGTGAAAATCGGCATGATCACCACGCTTTCAGGCGGTGGCGCGGGCCTTGGCATCGACGCCCGCGACGGGTTCATGCTCGCCATCGAGCAGTCTGGCAACAAGGAAATCGATGTCGTTGTTGAAGACGATGCCCAGAAGCCCGAACTCGCAGTCCAGATCGCCGACAAGATGATCCAGAGCGACAAGGTGGACCTGATGACCGGCATCATCTGGTCAAACCTCGCCATGGCGGTCGTGCCATCGGCGACAGCGCAGGATGTGATCTACCTGTCAGTCAATGCCGGTCCATCGGCACTTGCCGGCGCCGGCTGCAGCCCGAACTATTTCAACGTTGCCTATCAGAACGACAATTTCCACGAGGCGATGGGCGAGGCGGCCAACAAGGACTACAAGAAGACCTTCATCATGGCGCCCAACTATCCCGCCGGCAAGGATTCGCTGACCGGCTTCAAGCGCTTCTACAAGGGCGAACTGGCAGGTGAAATCTACACCAAGCTCGGCCAGACGGATTATGCGGCCGAGATCGCCCAGATCCGCGCTTCAGGCGCCGATTCGGTGTTCATCTTCCTGCCGGGCGGCATGGGCATCGCCTTCACGAAGCAATATGCCCAGTCGGGCGTCGACCTGCCGCTGCTTGGACCCGCATTCTCCTTCAGCCAGGATGTCCTGCCAGCCATTGGCGATGCAGCGCTTGGGGTGAAGAACACCGCCTCCTGGGCTTATGATCTCGACAACGAAGCCAACAAGGCCTTTGTCGAAGGATTTAAAGAGGCGTATGGCCGCCTGCCCTCGGTCTATGCCGCGCAGGCCTATGACACGGCGAACCTCATCCTTTCCGCGGCAGAAAAGGCAAGCGTGAAGGACAAGGAAGCCTTCCGTGCAGCACTGAAGGAAGCGGAATTCGATTCCGTTCGCGGCAAGTTTTCCTTCAACACCAACAACCACCCGATCCAGGATTTCTATGTCCGCGAGGTGGTGAAGGATGGTGACACTCTGACCAACAAGATCGTTGGCACCGCATTCACCGACCACAAGGACGCCTACGCGGCCGAGTGCAAGATGTAGGACAGCCACGCGACATCCCGCCCTCGTGGTTCGACAAGCTCACCATGAGGGCTGGGGTGGGGTGAGTTCTGCAACATGCACTCCATTATTGGCGTGTTTCGCCTGACGCAGCTGTTTCACCCTCATCCGAGCTTGTCGAAGGGCGAGGGTGGAACGCACCTCAGTCGCCTCAAGTTCAACCCAAACAACAGCTGACCCGTGTCCCTAACCCTTCTCATAGAGCAGATTTTGAACGGCCTTCAGTTCGGCGTGATGCTGTTTCTGATGGCCGCCGGCCTGACACTGATCTTCGGCGTGATGGGGCTGATCAATCTGGCCCATGGCTCGCTCTTCATGGTCGGCGCATTTGCCTGCGCGGCCGTGGCCGCGGCGACGGGCTCGTTCTGGCTTGGCCTCGTGGCCAGTCTTGCCGCGGCTGCAGCGGCTGGTGCCATTGTCGAGCTTCTGGTGATCCGGCGGCTCTACGAACGTGATCATCTCGACCAGGTGCTGGCCACCTTCGCGCTGATCCTCATCTTTTCGGAAGGCACGCGCTGGGTATTCGGCTCCTTCCCGCTCTATCTCGACATACCGCCTCTTCTCTCAGGCGCGGTGCACCTGCCCGGCGGCGCACAATATCCGATCTATCGGCTGGCCGTGATCGGGGTCGGCATCGCGGTCGCCGTGGGGCTTTATCTCCTGATCGGCAAAACACGGCTCGGCATGCGCATTCGCGCAGGTGAATCCGACCGCGAGATGATCGGCGCGCTCGGCATCGACATCGGCACACTCTACACACTCGTCTTCGCGCTCGGCGCAGCTCTTGCCGGTTTGGCCGGCGCGATGGTCGGCGCCCTGCAATCGGTGCAGGTGGGCATGGGCGAACCGGTGCTGATCCTCGCCTTCGTGGTCATCGTCATAGGCGGTATCGGCTCGATCAAGGGTGCACTGGTGGGCTCGATCCTCGTGGGGCTGACAGAAACGCTCGGCCGCTTTTTGCTGCCGCATCTCTTTGGCCTGTTCATGGCCAATTCCGAAGCTGCCACGGTCGGTGCGGCGCTCGCCTCCATGCTGATCTATATCGTCATGGCCCTCATCCTCGCTTTCAGGCCACAGGGCCTGTTCGCGGCAAATGCGTGAGGGTGCAGTCATGACACGCGAAACAGTCTTCAGCATCCTTATCGTCGCCGGCCTGCTTGCGGCAGCCTTCATCGCGCAGGCCATCGGCGAGACCTTCTACATCACGCTGGCGACCCGCATGGCGATCCTCGGCCTTGCCGCCACCGGTCTCAACATCGCGCTCGGCCTGGGCGGTCTGGTCTCCTTCGGCCATGCCGCGTTCTTCGGCATTGGCGGTTATGCCGCGGGCATTCTGGCCACACACGCCTTCAACAGCGAGCCGCTTCTCTTTGGCCTGCCAGGCACCAACCAGATGATCGTCATCTGGATCACTGGTGCCATTGCTGCCGCACTGGTGGCGTTGCTCATCGGCCTGATTTCGCTCAGAACCTCCGGCGTCTATTTCATCATGATCACCCTCGCCTTCGCGCAGATGATCTACTATTTCGCAATCTCCTGGCCGGCCTATGGCGGTGAGGATGGCCTGTCGATCTATGTTCGCAATGCCTTCCCGGGCACGAACACATTGGCACCGATGAGCTTTTTTCTCATCTGTTTTGGCCTGCTCGTGCTTGGCCTCCTGCTTTTTGGATTGCTCCGCGATTCCCGTTTCGGTGCCGCACTTCAGGCCGGGCGACAGAACGAGACGCGGCTTGCCGCCGTCGGCATCGGCCCTTTCAGGGTGCGGTTAGTGGCCTTCGTCCTGTCCGCCATGTTGACGGCGCTCGCCGGAGCGCTCTTTGCCGATCTCAACCGCTTTGTCAGCCCGTCCATGTTTTCCTGGCACATGTCAGGCGAGCTGATCGTGCTGATCATCATCGGCGGCGTCGGGCGTCTCGCAGGGCCGTTGACCGGGGCCATCGTTTACGTCCTTTTCGAGTTCGCGCTGGGCGGCATCACCGAGCACTGGCAGTTCTTTCTTGGCCTCATCCTTCTGGCCGTGGTGCTGTTTGCCCGCGGCGGCATGATGGGCCTTCTTGCCGGGAGGGCGCGTCATGGCTGATCCCATTCTCGACATTCGAGACCTGAAGAAGCGTTTTGGCGCATTGCAGGCGACCGATGGGGTAAGCCTCGATCTCAAGCCTGGCGAGATCCACGCGCTGATCGGCCCCAATGGCGCCGGCAAATCGACCCTCATCCACCAGATTGCCGGCTCACTCAAACCCGACAGTGGGGAGATCCGCTTCGAGGGCCGCGATGTGAAACCGCTCGATGTAGCGGCCCGCGCGCGGCTTGGCATGGGGCGCACATTTCAGGTCTCTTCGCTGGCGCCGGAGTTTTCAGCCCTGCGCAATGTCATGCTGGCAGTACAGGCCCGGCAGGGTTCCAGCTTCCGGTTTTTCCGGCCCGTCATGCACGACCGCAGCCTGACGGAACCTGCACATGAGGCGCTCGACCGTGTCGGTCTTGCTGATCGCGCCCAGATATCGGCGGCCGAACTTTCCCATGGCGAAAGGCGGCAGCTCGAAATCGCGATTGCGCTGGCGCTGGGGGCAAAGGCCTTTCTGTTGGATGAACCCATGGCGGGCATGGGGCCTGAAGGCTCGCAGGCACTCACCGGTTTCCTTGATGGCCTTCGGGCAGAGGCACCGATTCTTCTGGTCGAGCACGACATGGACGCGGTCTTCGCACTGGCCGACCGCATTTCGGTTCTCGTCTATGGGCGCATCATCGCCACCGGCAAAGTTGACGAAATCCGCAATCATCCCGCCGTGCGCGAAGCCTATCTGGGAGATGGCGCATGAAGCTGCTCGAGATTCGGGATCTGAAAACCTTCTACGGCAAGTCCCAGGCGCTCTTCGGCGTTGATCTTTCAGTCGAAGAGGGTGAAGCAGTCGCTCTCATGGGCCGCAACGGTATGGGCAAGACGACGACCATCCGCTCCGTCTGCCACCTCACGCCCGCGCAGTCCGGCGGCATAAAATTCGCCGGCAAGGACATCATGCGCATGAAGCCGCACCGGATCGCGCGATTGGGTGTCGGGCTGGTGCCGGAAGGCCGCCGCTGCTTCCCCAATCTGACGGTGGAGGAGAACATCCTCGCCGCCGCCCGACCGGGAAAATGGATGCTCGATGGCGTGAACACGCTCTTCCCGCGCCTGGCAGAGCGGCGCGACCAGTATGCGAACACGCTCTCGGGCGGCGAGCAGCAGATGCTTGCCATAGGCCGGGCGCTCGCCACCAATCCGCGCCTCCTCATTCTCGACGAAGCGACCGAGGGTCTCGCCCCGGTGATCCGGCAGGACATCTGGCGCGCTATCCGCACCATCCGGACGGAGGGACAGTCGATCCTGATCGTCGACAAGACGCTCAGTGAGCTTCTGCCCGTGGCGGACCGCTGCGTCATTCTCGAAAAAGGCCGCACCGCGTGGACCGGTGCACCCTCAGCACTCACGGACGAGCTCCAGGAGCGCTTTCTCGGCGTGTGACCACGCCCTTGTTCCCAAGCATGAAGGAAATAGCATGACTGTCCCGCTTCACCAGATTCTCCAGCCCGAGAACTGGGTTCCCGCCAAGGGGTACTCCAATGGAGTGATCGCAAAGGGCCGCACCATTTTTCTTGGAGGCCAGATTGGCTGGAACAGCGAACAGGTGTTCGAGACCGACGATTTCATAGGTCAGGTACGGCAAGCGCTGGAGAACATCGTCACGCTGCTGAAAGAGGCCGGTGCCGGCCCGGAGCATGTGGTGCGGCTCACCTGGTTCATCACCGACAAGCAGGCCTATGGCAGCCGACTGCGAGAGCTCGGCGAGGCCTATCGCTCCGTCATGGGCCGCAACTTCCCGCCCATGAGTGTCGTCCAGGTTACGGCGCTTATAGAGGATGAAGCGAAGGTGGAAATTGAGGCTACGGCCGTCCTGCCGGATTAGCCTATACTCCAACATCGTTTTCGCCTCTCCCCCACAACCACCAGATGGGGGAGAGGCGCTCCGTGTGAGCCGGCAAATAGGGGTGGGCTCACACGGGATTCAACCGGCGGCCCCTGTGTCCGCAAGCCGCGCCGCATCCTCCCGCGCATTGCGACGCAGTGTGTGGACGAACGCGGCCAAGAAGAGAACCGTCATCAAGAGCACGATCGTCGGCGCTGGCGCGCTATCGAGGAAGAAGCTGAGATAAACGCCAAAGAACGACGAAAAAAGCGCCACTGCCAGGCTGACCAGCAGCATCTTGTCGAACCGCCTGACCAGCAGAAAGGCAACTGCCCCCGGCCCGATCAGAAGCGCAATCGCCAAAATGATCCCTACTGCCGTTAACGCTGCCACGATGGTGAGCGAGAGGATGGACAACAGCCCGTAATGGAGCATCCGCACCGGCAGGCCGATCGCCTTGGCGTGCTGCCCATCGAACGCATTCAGAAGCAGATCCCGTCGAAACAGCAGGATCGCCACGCAAACGAAAAGTGCGATGATCCCCGTCTGCACGATATCGCCCCAAGTCACGCCCAGCATGTCACCAAACAGGATGTGGTCGAGATGCACTTCCGTCTGAATTTTGGTGTAGAGCAAAAGGCCAAGCCCGAACATGCCGGAGAAGACCACGCCCATGATCGTGTCTTCTTTCACCCGACTGTTCTCCTTCAGATAGCCGATGCCCACAACGCAGGTCATGCCGGCGACGAAGGCACCGATGGCGAAAGGTATGCCGATGATATAGGCAATCACAACGCCGGGCAGCACCGCATGGCTCACCGCATCACCCATCAGCGACCAGCCCTTGAGGACCAGAAAACAGGACAGCAGCGCCATCGGTGCCGCGATCAGCACCGAGATGATGAATGCCTGCTGCATGAAGGGAAAAGCGAAAGGTAGCATCAGCGTCTCTAGAAAGCTGTTCATGCGCCGATCTCCTGCGTATCGCCTTCCAGCGCTTCTCGCGCGCGTCGCCGCGAGGCCAGAAGCCCGTGCTTCGGCGCGAAGATGAAGGCTGTCAGAAATGCAAGTGTCTGCAGCACCACGATGATCCCGCCCGTCGCCCCATCGAGAAAGTAACTCGTATAGGCTCCCACACAACTGGAGAGCGCGCCGATCGCCACCGCGATGGCGACGAGCCGCGGAAACCGGTCCGTCAGGAGATAAGCCGTTGCCCCGGGGGTCACCACCATGGCGATCACGAGAAACGCTCCCACCGTCTGCATGGCGGCCACCGTGCACGCGCTCAGAAGCGTGAAAAACACGAACCGTAGAAATCCCGGATTGAGCCCGATGGAGCGTGCATGGTTCTCATCAAAGAAGGCGACCATCAGGTCCTTCCATTTGAAGGCAAGAACAAGCAACGTAACAGCAGAAATGATGACGAGTTGCAGCGTGTCCGATGGCGTGATGGCAAGAATGTTGCCAAGAACGATGGTCTGTATGTTCACAGCCGCCGGTGACAGCGAAACCATGAACAGTCCGAGCCCGAAAAATGAGGTGAAGATCAGGCCGATGATGGCGTCCTCGCGCAGTTTGGTGCGCTGATTGAGAAAGAACATCGCACCGGCCGCAAGCCCGCCGGCAAAGAAAGCGCCGATGGAAAACGGCAGGCCCAGCATGTAGGCCCCGGCCACGCCCGGCACGATGGAATGGGAAAGCGCATCGCCGATCAGCGACCAGCCCTTGAGCATCAGATAGGCGGAGAGGAAGGCACAGACACCGCCCACCAGCGCGCTCACCCACATGGCGTTGACCATGTATCCGTAGGAAAATGGTTCGAGCAAATAGGCGCTCATTTTCTGTCACCCGCTCCCGATGCCCCTTCCTCGTCACCATATATGACGAAGGGCCGCTCATCGTCTGTCAGAACCGTCAGCCGGCGGGAATCCTCTTCCGCGTCTTCATGCAGGTCGGCTCCGGCCAGCGTGAACTGGCGCAGCACGCCACCAAACGCCTTCTCCAGATTGCCTCGGGTAAAGACTTCCGGTGTCAGCCCGGAAGCCAGCACCGTGCGGTTGATCAGGACGGTCCGATCGCAAAAGCGGGGCACGCTGCCCAGATTGTGCGTCGAGACCAGCATGACATGACCTTCCTCCCGCAGCGCCTTCAGAAGCGCGATGATGGATTCTTCCGTGCGGACGTCAACGCCGGTAAACGGTTCGTCGAGCAGGATAACCCGCCCTTCCTGTGCCAACGCACGTGCCAAAAAAACACGTTTTTTCTGACCGCCCGATAGTTCACCGATCTGTCGCTTCCTGTAATCGGCCATCCCTACGCGCTCGAGCGCGGAAGCGACCATTTCATGGTCCTGTCGGCGCGGCCATCGCATGAAGTTCATGTGGCCGTAGCGCCCCATCATCACGACGTCTTCGACCAGGACCGGGAAATTCCAGTCCACCTCTTCAGCCTGCGGAACATATGCTACGACATTGCGCTTGAGCGCGCGGCCGGCCGGCTGGTCCAGAATTGAGACCTGCCCACGAGCGAGCGGGACAAAGCCCATGATCGCCTTGAAGAGCGTCGATTTTCCGCTGCCATTGACGCCGACAAGCGCCGCGATCGTTCCGGTTGGGATCGAGAAACTGGCATCTCGTAACGCCGTGTGACCGTTCCGATAGGTAACGGTCACATCCTGAACGTCGATGCCGGCAGACTGTGCTGCCGGCTTTCTGTTCTTTTTGATCACGGGTGCGTTCATTGCCGGGTCAGCCCTTCGGCGATCGTTTCGCTCGTGACCCGAAGAAGATCCAGATAGGTGGGGACTTCGCCGCTCTCGTCGCTCAGCGAGTCGACATAAAGGACACCACCATACTTCGCACCGGTTTCACGCGCCACCTGCTTTGCCGGATCCGGCGATACTGTGCTTTCGCTGAAAACGGCCGGCGCCCCGGTTTCCCTGATCTGGTCGATCACATGGCGCACCTGCTGCGGCGTGCCCTGCTGATCGGCATTGATGGGCCAGATGTAGAGCTCCTTCAAACCGAAGTCGCGGGCCAGATAGCTGAATGCACCTTCACTGGTGACAAGGACCCGGTGGTCCTCAGGAATTTTGGCCAGTCGTTCACGGATCGGGTCCACGACCCCCTTGATCTGTGCCTTGTAGGCCTCGGCATTCTTCGCATAGACCTCGGCATTCTCCGGATCATGCTTGGAAAACGCGTCGCGGATGTTGTCGACATAGGTCAGCGCATCGCTCGGCGACATCCAGGCGTGCGGATTGGGCTTGCCCGTATAGGGCCCATCGCCAATGCTCATCGGCTCCACGCCTTCCGAAACCACCACGCTCGGCACATCCTTCAGATTGCGGAAGAAGCGCTCGAACCAGAGTTCGAGATTGAGCCCGTTCCACAGAATGAGGTCGGCATCCTGAGCGCGCAGAATATCGCCCGGTGTCGGCTGGTAATTGTGGATCTCGGCATTCGGCTTGGTGATCGATTCGACCAACGCCGCATCGCCTGCAACATTGCGCGCCATGTCGGCAATGACGGTGAAAGTTGTGACCGCCTTGAAACGCTCGTCCTTAGCAAAGGCGGAGGTCGCGGCGAGTGCCGCGACGATGAAAGTGGCCAATCCCTTGGCTAAACCCATGAATATCCCCTGAAACACTTCGATCTGCTGTGACTACCTGAAGCTAGGCTGAATTTGACAACTCGTCAATGCAATTGCAAATCGTTTGCAATAAAAAAGTTGAACCCTTGAAAATGTGGGGTTTTCTGAGGAGAAACTTGAGTGCGAACAGATGGAATCTTTGCAACTGATTGTCATCTGGCGCATAGTCGGCCCATGAACCAGCACGCCAGCCACAAGCCGGATTACGAGAAGGAACTGCGCCGCGCCGGCGTTCGCATCACCCGGCCGCGCAAGATCATTCTGCGCATTCTCACGGAGACCGACGATCATCCGGACGCCATGGAAATTTTCCAGCGTGCTTCAGCCATCGATCCGAGCATCTCGCTGTCCACCGTCTACCGCACCATGAAATTGCTGGAGGAGATGGGAGCGATCCACCGCCATGCCTTTGAGGGCGGCCGGGCCCGTTTCGAACAGGCCGATGGCGAGCATCACGATCACCTGATCGACATCGACACGGGCGACGTGATCGAGTTCCATTCAGACCGGATCGAGGCATTGCAGGAAGAGATTGCGCGCGCTCTGGGCTACGACATCGTGCATCACCGGTTGGAGCTTTACGGCAGAAAGCGCAGGAAATCCTGATCCCTGAGTATCAAGAGCCGCCGTGGTGGAGGGGAAACCACGGCGGCCATGCTTGAAACACCGCGGCAGCCCGGAGAGGGGGGATTAAGGCTGCCGCTATTTCGTCCGGGATAGGCGGGGGACGAGCCTAGGCCGAACCACGGCGAAAATTGCCGCTGTCTGTTATTTTGTATTTGAACGTGGCTATTCAAGGGCGCGGACATTACATCTTCGTAACAAAGGCGTGATAGAAAGCGGTAGGTGGCGTTCGTCCATGTCAGCACACTTCACCGAAAGGCGCTGAACACCCCCTTTTCCATGGACAGGCGCACCCTGCCGCGCTACCCGTACAGCCATGAAAAAAGGCGATCATCTTTTCCTCGTTGACGGCTCGGGCTACATCTTTCGCGCCTATCACGCACTGCCCCCGCTCACCCGCAAATCCGACGGCCTGCCGGTCGGTGCGGTGGCCGGCTTCTGCAACATGCTCTGGAAACTGCTGCAGAACGCGCGTGATACGGATGTCGGCGTCACGCCGACCCATTTTGCAGTGATTTTCGACCACTCGTCGAAAACATTCCGCAACGATCTCTATCCCGAATACAAAGCCAATCGCTCCGAACCACCTGAAGATCTGGTGCCGCAGTTCGGCCTGATCCGCGAAGCCACACAGGCATTCGACCTGCCTTGTATCGAAATGGCCGGCTTCGAGGCCGACGACCTGATCGCCACCTATGCCAGGCTTGCAAGCGAAGCAGGCGGAGAAACGACCATCATCTCCTCCGACAAGGATCTGATGCAGCTCGTCACCGATCAGGTTTCGATGTACGACCCGATGAAGGATCGGGAGATACGAGTGCCGGAGGTCATCGAGAAATGGGGCGTCCCGCCTGAAAAGATGATCGATCTCCAGGCGCTGACGGGCGATTCGGTGGACAACGTGCCCGGAGTACCCGGTATCGGTCCGAAAACAGCCGCGCAGTTGCTCGAAGAATATGGCGATCTCGATACACTGCTTTCGCGCGCAAATGAGATAAAACAGAACAAAAGACGCGAAAACCTGATCGAATTCGCCGAAAAGGCACGCATTTCCCGAGAATTGGTGAAGCTCAGGATCGACGTCCCTGTCGAGCACGGGATCGACACGTTCGAGCTTGCGCCACCGGACGGACCAAAGCTGATCGGCTTTCTGAAAGCGATGGAGTTCTCCACACTGACCCGCCGCGTGGCCGAGGCGACAGGAGCGGAAGTGGCGGAGATCGAAGCAGCTCATGTGGAGGTCGAAGCGGGTGAGAACGCCCATGGCCCGGACCTTGACTCTGAATCCGATGCAAACACCGATGATACCGCGACACCTGCGAAGCTGGCCGCCAGCATCGCCGAGGCCGGATCGGCCCAGAAATTCGACCACGCGGGCTACGAATGCATTCGCGAACTGGACACACTGAAAAGCTGGATCGAGGAAGCCTATGAGACCGGGATCCTGGCTTTCGACACCGAGACAACCTCGCTCGACCCTATGCAAGCGGAATTGTGCGGCTTTTCCCTTGCCACCAAACCCGGCCGCGCCGCCTATATCCCGCTCAACCACAAGAGCGGCGACGGAGATCTCCTAGGTGGAGGGCTGATCGAACACCAGATACCGCAGAAGGACGCGCTGGAAGCAATCAAAGCCATCATGGCGGACCCAGCCGTTCTCAAGATCGGCCAGAACCTGAAATATGATTGGCTGCTGATGTTCCGCCTTGGCGTGGAAATCGTCGGTGTGGACGACACCATGCTCATCTCCTATGTGCTCGATGCCGGAACGGGCAGCCACGGCACAGTGAGTCATGGCATGGATGCGCTTTCCGAACGGTGGCTCGGCCATACCCCCATTCCCTACAAGGAGCTGACAGGCACAGGCCGCAAGCAGGTCACCTTCGATATGGTCGATCTGGAGCGCGCCACCGCCTACGCCGCTGAAGATGCGGATATCACGCTCCGCCTCTGGCAGGTGCTGAAACCGCGTCTTGCTGCCGAAGGGCTTGTTTCCGTCTATGAGCGGCTGGAACGTCCCATGATCCCGGTAATCGGCCGCATGGAGCATCGCGGCGTTGCCGTCGACCGGCAGATTCTTTCGCGCCTTTCGGGCGATTTTGCCCAAACCGCGGCGGGCATCGAAGACGAGATCTACGAACTGGCCGGCGAACGCTTCACCATCGGCTCGCCCAAACAGCTTGGCGAGATCCTGTTCGGCAAGATGGGCCTCCCGGGCGGCAGCAAGACCAAGACCGGCCAATGGTCGACTTCGGCGCAGGTGCTCGAAGACCTCGCAGCCGCGGGCCATGAGCTCCCGCGCAAGATCGTCGACTGGCGCCAGGTCACCAAGCTCAAATCCACCTACACGGATGCGCTGCCAGGCTACATCAACCCCCAATCCAAGCGCGTGCACACCTCCTACGCGCTGGCGTCGACCACCACCGGACGACTCTCGTCCTCCGAACCAAATCTGCAGAACATTCCGATCCGCACCACGGAAGGCCGCAAGATCCGCACCGCCTTCGTGGCGCCTCAAGGTTCCAGGCTGATCTCCGCCGATTACAGCCAGATCGAGCTGCGTGTGCTTGCCCATGTGGCCGACATACCCGAACTCAAGAAGGCATTCGCCGACGGGTTAGACATTCACGCGATGACGGCCTCGGAGATGTTCGATGTTCCGGTCGAAGGCATGCCACCGGAGGTGCGCCGGCGCGCCAAGGCTATCAATTTCGGAATCATCTACGGCATCTCCGCCTTTGGGCTGGCCAATCAACTTGGCATCCCTCGCGAAGAGGCGAGCGCCTATATCAAACGCTATTTCGAGCGCTTTCCCGGCATCAAGGATTATATGGATTCCACCAAGGCCAAGGCCAAGGAATATGGCTATGTGGAGACGATTTTTGGCCGGCGCGCGCATTATCCAGAAATCCGCTCCTCAAACCCGCAATTGCGAGCCTTCAACGAACGTGCGGCAATCAACGCGCCGATCCAGGGCTCGGCCGCCGACATCATTCGCCGCGCTATGGCGCGCATGGAAGACGCTCTTGCCGATGCCGGGCTTGAAGACGTGGAGATGCTGCTTCAGGTCCATGACGAACTGATCTTCGAAGCGCCGGAAAGCAAGGTGGAAAAGGCCATCCCCGTCATCTGCGAGGTGATGGAGAATGCGGCATTCCCGGCACGTGCTCTCTCTGTTCCCCTTCAAGTGGAGGCGCGCGCCGCAAACAATTGGGACGAAGCGCACTGAGACCATGACATTTTTGGGACTCGATCTAGCCGTCGTCGCCTCGTTCGCCCTGGCGTCGACGCTGATTGAGCTGACCCCCGGTCCCAACATGGCCTATCTGGCCCTGATTTCGGCGTCGGAGGGCCGCCGGGCGGGTTTTGCAACTGTCACCGGTGTCGCGCTCGGGCTCGGCATCGTCGGTGTTGTCGCGGCACTCGGCGTTGCACAGATCATCCAGGCATCCATACTGCTCTATGAGGCTCTGCGCTGGGCAGGGATTCTGTTCCTGCTCTATCTCGCATGGGATGGGTGGCGGCAGGGCAGCGACGCGGTCTCGGCAGGCGACCGGCCGGACGAACAGCATTTTCTTCGCGGACTGGTCACCAATCTGCTCAATCCGAAAGCGGCCGTTTTCTACATCGCGGTGCTACCCACTTTCGTCAATCCCTCATTGCCGCTCACACCTCAAACCCTGTTTCTCACACTCATCTATGTGGGCATCGCCACACTGATTCACGGTCTGATTGTCGTATTGGCCAGCCGGCTACAACCGTTTCTGACCGATCCGCGGCGCGAACGTATCGCGCGGCGTACGCTTTCCGCGCTGCTCGCGCTCGTCGCTCTTTGGTTCGGCTGGTCGACAGCCCGCTGAATGTACAAAACCCCGCTGTGGCAGCGGGGTCTCGTTATCATTCAGCCGATTGTCTGGCTGTGCTCACCAGAGCTCGTAGCGCAGGCCAACCTTGATTTCATGCATGGAAAGACCGTTGTCAGTCCCCTGGATGCCGGTTGCTCCGGCTCCTGCCGTGGCTGCATCCCAACCGAACATGTCACCACCATCGATATTGCGATAGCGATAGCCCAGATCGATCTTCATATTGTTGGAGAAGTCATAGGAAACGCCAGCCATCAGGGCATAGGTGAAGCGCCAGTCAGACTCACCGGAATGCGTGGCTGTGCCCACCAGCGCCGGCGACGCACAGGCGCCACCCACACAGTATGAGCTGTTGGTCAGATCGTCCCAGCGGAGATAGGTGTAGCCAACGCCAGCACCCACATAAGGCGTGAAGCCGACAAAGGTGCCAAGATCAACATAGCCATTCAGAAGCATCGAATAGCCGGTTACCTCCGAAGAATCTTCTGACCGACAGGTGGTGCCGGCCGGACTTCCGGGGCAGGGAGTGCCGCTTGAGGTAGAACCGTTGAAATCGGCCGAGAACCGATCCAGCGTCACATCGGCACGAAGCCAGTCGGTAAAGGAGTAGCCGGCACCAATGCCGAAGGTGAAGTTATCGGACAGCGAAACACTGTCGAATGAAGCTGACCCATAGCTGGCGCCGTCAAAGGTCCGATAGGTGAAGGGGTCCTTAGCCTCTGTCTTCAGCGAATAACCTATATCGCCGCGCAGATACCAGCCGCTACCAATCTCCACCGGCACCACATCCGGCGCCTGATCGATGATGATGGGTGGATCGTAGTCAGCGGCAGGCGCCGTGCCGATCGAAATCAGCGTCAGGCATACCGAGGAAGCAAACAGACGGGTGATGGTGCGCATAATCCGAACTCCGCGAAATGCGACGGATAAACGCTGCCCCCGCCGCTGTTGGAGATCATTGTTAACCATCCGGGTTAAGCTGAGGTTAAGGCTAATGCGGAGTTACCGCACTTGTTTATGCTACCCGCAAACAAAAACCGCCCGGCAGAGAGCCGGGCGGTGTCAGAGGCCAAATGGCTGATTTTATTTGTAAACCGGCGGTTCAAATGGGGGCGGATCGTAGCTGACCATCTGCGGCTGCGCGCAATTGGAACTGCCGCCGAACTGATACCGCAAGCCGGCACGTGCTTCGTGCACGTTGAAGCCATCGTCAAAACCGGGGGCAACGCCAGACGCATATTCAAACATGCGTCCGCCAGCCACACGCGTGAAACGATACCCCATGTCGAGATTGAGATTCTCGGTCAGACAGTAGGAGGTACCGGCCATCAGCGAGTAGGCGAAACGCCAGTTGCTTGATCCCTCGTGAACCGTCGTGCCGTCCGGCGTGGTGTTGGTCAGGTCGTCCCACATAATGTACGCGCCACCGATACCCGCACCGACGTAAGGCGTGAACCCGTAATAGGTGCCGAGATCGACATAGGCGTTGGCCATCAGCAACCAGGCGCTGTAGGCCGAGGTGTCTGTGGAGACACAGGCGCCACCGCCCGCGCAAGTGCCTGAGGTGGAGCCGGAGAAGTCCGACTTGAACCAGTAATCCGCCGTCAGATCGGTGCGCAGATAGCGGTTGATCTGGTAACCGATACCAGCACCGAGGGACATGGCGCCTTTGAGATCGGTCGTGTCGAATGAGGCTGTTCCGCCGCGAAGGCCGCCCGGCGCGTCTCCATAGGTGATGTATTCGGTGCCACGCAGCTTCGACCAGTGGTAATCGAGGTCACCGCGGATATACCAGCCGCCGAAGGACGGGGCCGGACCTGGCTGAACCACCGGCGGCAGGGGTTCGGGAGCTTCGATGATCGGTGGCTCATACAGGTCCGCAGCATAGCCGGCGGTCGGAGCACTTAGCAGCAAGGCCGCCCCGAAGACCTTCATAGACTTCAACATAACATCCCATCCTTGGCGTTGCCGCGCCCCCCTGGGCACAGTGGCAAATTGGAACTCGACGGGAGTATTTGAGCAAAAAAGTTAAATACGCCTTAACCCTAAGCCTTAACCACGTTGACCATGCACGTTTTGCGGGAAGTGGCCGGTTCGGGAAGGCGCCATCCAATCTCTGCAAAACCAGAGAAAGTTCTTGTGCCAGCTTAGACAACCACGCGAGGTGCTTGAATGAAAAAAGCCGACGTTCAGGGCCGGCTTCTCTGCTGTCTCTGTTCTGTCAATTCAGGCCGCGTTCTTGGAGTCGGCAATCGCGTTGATAACGTCGTCGACCACGCTCTCAACCAGTGCCGGGTCGTCTGCCTCAGCCATCACGCGGATGAGCGGTTCAGTGCCGGACGGGCGGATAACAAGTCGCCCCTTGCCACCCAATCGGGCCTCGGCCTCGGCAATGGCCGATTTGACCGGTGCAGATTCGAGCGGCTTGCCGCCGGAGATACGCACATTCTTCAAGAGTTGCGGAACCGGCTCAAACTTTTTGCAGACTTCGCTGGCCGGGCGGTTCTCGCGCTTGATGCAGGCAAGTACCTGCAGCGCCGCCACCAGCCCGTCGCCCGTGGTCGAGAAATCCGAGAGCACGACATGGCCCGACTGCTCGCCGCCAACGTTCAGCCCATTGGCACGCATCCGCTCGACCACATAGCGGTCTCCCACCTTCACGCGGTGGAGATCGAGCTTCAGGTCCCCCATGAATCGCTCCAGTCCAAGATTGGACATGACGGTTGCGACAACGCCGCCGCCCTGGAGCTTTCCAGCCTTGTGCCAGGATTGAGCGATCAGCGCCATGATCTGATCACCATCGATCACCGTGCCATTCTCGTCGACGATCACGACACGGTCCGCGTCGCCATCGAGCGCAATGCCGATATCGGCCCGCACCTCATGAACCTTCTTGGCGAGGCCGAGCGGATGAGTGGAGCCACAATCTTCGTTGATGTTCACGCCGTTCGGCTCAACATTGATGGCAACGACTTCAGCGCCGAGTTCCCAAAGCACGGCAGGTGCCACCTTGTAGGCGGCGCCATTGGCGCAATCCACCACGATCCGGAGCCCGGAGAGAGACATTGAGCGCGGCAGGGTGCGCTTGGCAAACTCGATATACCGATCATGGACGCCGTCGACACGCTTTGCGCGGCCCAACCCGCCATTGTCAGCGAGCGCCAACTCGACTTCCTTGTCGAGCATCGCCTCGATACGGCCCTCGATCTTGTCCGACAGCTTATAGCCGTCCGGCCCGAAGAGCTTGATTCCGTTGTCGTAATAGGGATTGTGGGACGCTGAGATCATCACGCCGATATCGGCGCGCAGCGAACGCACAAGCATGGCTACCGCAGGCGTGGGTATCGGCCCCAGCAGAAACACGTCCATTCCGGCAGCACAGAATCCGGAAACCAAAGCGTTTTCGATCATATAGCCGGAAAGCCGGGTATCCTTGCCGAGCACCACGCGGTGACGATGGCTCCCGTTCTGAAACGAAAGGCCTGCTGCCATGCCGACCTTCATAGCGATTTCGCCCGTCATCGGGAACCGGTTCGCACGTCCACGAATCCCGTCGGTACCAAAGTATTTTTTTGTCATTTTTCCCTTGCTGCCCGTCTGGCGCACTTTGTCTGGTTTTCTCGTCAAAGCGGCATCCCCCAGTCACTCTTTGCCATAAGAGCAGCACTCGTTTGCATCAAATTCTGTGAGGCAGTGTAACGCTTTTCGACTAAACGTCTGCTTGCGAATTATACTTAAGGTCCAATTAACAGAACAAACCTCCAGGGTTTGCCAACTAGCGTGTTGTGGAAGCAGCGCACGAAAAAAGCCGTGAAACGGAGTTCACGGCTTTCCTCAGCAATGGCGTTCACGCAAGAAGCGGTCTCAGCCCTGTGGCTGTGGTTCCATACCGCCCTCAGGCTCATCGCCACCTTTTTTCTGGCCCTGAGAGCGCGTACCCGTTTTCGGAACAGCCGAGCCGCGCGAGGGCGGTGTGTCGTCACCCGCATCGCGCGATGGCTTTTCGCCCCTGAGAAGCGCTTGAATCTCATCGCCCGAGAGCGTTTCGTATTCAAGCAGGCCTTCGGCGATCGCGATCCAGCCTTTTTTCTTCTTCGTCAAGATATCACGCGCTGTCGCATAGGCTTCGTCGATCAGACGGCGCACTTCACTGTCGATCTTCTGCTGGGTCTCCTGCGACATATTCTGCTGGCGCGCCACCGAATGACCAAGGAACACTTCTTCCTGGTTTTCGCCGTAGGCCACCTGGCCGAGTTCATCGGAAAAGCCCCACTGCGTAACCATGGCGCGAGCAAGCTTGGTGGCCTGCTCGATGTCGGAGGACGCGCCGGAGGTGATGTTCTCCTTGCCAAATTTCAGCTCTTCCGCCACGCGGCCACCCATCATGATGGCAAGACGGGAGATCATCCATTTGTAGCTCATGGAGTAGCGATCGCCTTCCGGCAATTGCATGACCATTCCCAGCGCACGGCCGCGCGGAATGATCGTCGCCTTGTGCAGGGGATCGGCCTTGGGCACGTTGATCGCGACCATGGCGTGACCAGCCTCGTGATAGGCGGTAAGTTCCTTCTCTTCCTGGGTCATGGCATGTGAACGGCGCTCGGCGCCCATCATGACCTTGTCCTTGGCGTCTTCGAACTCCTGCATGGTTACCAGTCGCTTGTTGCGCCGCGCAGCCATGAGAGCCGCCTCGTTCACGAGGTTGGCGAGATCTGCGCCGGAGAAACCAGGCGTTCCGCGTGCCACAACCTTGAGGTCGACATTGGGCGCCATCGGAACGTTGCGCACATGCACTTTCAGGATCTTCTCGCGGCCGGCCACATCCGGATTCGGCACAACAACCTGACGGTCGAAGCGGCCAGGACGCAGCAATGCAGGATCGAGCACATCCGGCCGGTTCGTGGCGGCAATCAGAATGATGCCCTCATTGGCCTCGAAACCGTCCATCTCGACGAGAAGCTGGTTCAACGTCTGCTCACGCTCGTCATTGCCACCGCCAAGACCGGCACCCCGATGCCGGCCGACCGCATCGATTTCGTCGATGAAGATGATGCAAGGCGCGTTTTTCTTGGCCTGTTCGAACATGTCGCGCACACGGGAGGCGCCGACACCGACAAACATTTCCACGAAATCCGAGCCGGAAATGGTGAAGAAGGGCACATTGGCCTCACCAGCCACCGAGCGGGCCAGAAGCGTTTTACCGGTTCCGGGTGGACCAACGAGCAGCACTCCGCGCGGGATCTTTCCGCCCAGACGCTGGAATTTCTGCGGATCACGCAAGAACTCGACAATTTCCTCAAGGTCTTCCTTGGCTTCATCGACACCCGCCACATCCTGGAAGGTGACGCGGCCATGCGCTTCCGTCAGGAGCTTGGCCTTGGATTTTCCGAACCCCATGGCCCGGCCCGATCCAGACTGCATCTGGCGCATGAAGAAAATCCACACACCGAGGATCAGGATCATCGGCAGCCAGGAAACGAGATAGCCCAGGAAAGAGTTGGAACCATCGCTTTCAGGGCGAGCATTGATCGTGACACCACGCTCTTCAAGACGCTGCACGAGCGAAGGATCGCCCGGCGAATAGGTCTGGAAGGGGGTAGGATTCCCCGTATAGGTGCCCGTGATCCGATCACCTGTGATCGTCACGGATTCAATGCTTCCCGAGGAGAGTTCTTCCAGAAACTGCGAATACGCGATATCGCGTGTCGCGCCGCGCTGTTGCGGAGCCTGGAACAGGTTGAAGAGCGCAATCAGCAGGACGGCGATAATCGCCCAGAGCGCAAAGTTTCTGTAATTCGGATTCATATAAGTCCCGCATACTCGCCGTAGCCCGGCGATCGTCCGTTTTTCAATGGTCTGAATTAACATAGGGAGCCGGCGCTTTCTTGCCAAGCCGGAGCACGGCACCAGCTCACCTTTAGGTTAAGCTTCCTCTTTGAATGTGGTGCACTCAAGGCAGCTGCAGAACAGTTTTTCCACCAAGCAGCCGTATAAGAGCCTGCGCCACGTCGATGTCGAAGGAGGGAAGCAGCTTTGCCCACGGAGCAGGCAGACACAGCCCCGTCTCCACATCCGCCCGCAGAGCCGCACCGACGCAAACATCGCCGCGCCACAGGGCCGGCTCAGCAAATTGCGCTGCAAATTGAAGATCCTGCGGCAGAATAGCGTCTGCCTCGGGTAGATAATCGCGCGCTGCAACACCAAAAGGAGCGACATGCAGACCGTTGCCACCTGTGAGCCGGTAACGTCCATCCCAGAGCATATCCTGCGCAACGCACATTCTGGCAGGAAGGTTACGTCGTTCGCGATGAAGATAGACACCGCTCGAGCGACGATCGATCACGGTCCGCGACAATGTGGCGCAAAAGCCGTCGCGCAGTGCAGCAAGCACACGCGCAGATGCCTTCTCCGCCGGCAGATGGGAAGCGCCTCCCACCATCGCTGAAAGAACCCGCAAGGCATAGAGCGCCGCCGCACCGTCCGCATCTTCCACAAGAGCCGGATCGACACGGTAGAGCCCCGGCACCACACGGTGCACATGATCATCGATTAGCCGCGCCGCCCGCATTCCAAGCAAACGACGCTCGGTAGCGACAGCGTCGGCTCCTGCAACGCCTCGTGTCACCAATTCAGGTGTCAGCGATCGGCGCACACGCACGCGTTCGTAGTTCATATCATCGTTGGTCGGATCATCGATCCAGCGAATGTTCTGCTTCACGAGATAATTGCGGAGCTCAGCCCGCCCGCAGGCAAGCAATGGTCGCACAAACCAGATCCCGCTGGCGTGGAGTGAAGCCGGGGCGATGCCGGCCCCACCAAGCCCCGTCCCCCGCTCGCCGCGCATGGTTACGGTCTCGGCCTGATCGTCCCGTGTATGGCCCGTGAAGACAAGCCCTGCCCCGATTGAATGCGCAGCCTGCGCAAGAAGCTCCAACCGTGCCGTCCGAGCCACGGCGGATATGCCCGTCATCGGCTTCCCGCCGCGCCAGACCATGGTTGAATGAGCGATGCCGCGGGAGGCGCAAAACGCGGCAACAAGGCGCGCTTCATCTGCGGCTTCCGCCCTCAGGTCATGATTGACTGTCACGGCTGCAAGAGCCGGAGCATCCGCCTGCGAATCCAGGAATTCTTGAAGAAGAAGAAGAAGGGCGAGGGAATCGCCACCGCCGGAAACCGCTGCAACAACACCATTGTGTCGGGAGAAAGCGATACCGCCGAAAAGCTGTCGCGGATCTGGCTGCATCACCGGGTTCAGCAACCCGCAAGCGCCTGTTCCTGCTTCACGCGCTCTCGCAACGCCGTGGAAACATCAGGGTATTTCTGACCAATTTCATTATAAGTGACACATGCAACATCGCGCTGGTTCATCGCAGCCAGCGAGATGCCCAGCTTGAGAAGCATGTCAGGTGCCTTGTCGGCATTAGGGTATTCCCGGCTAGCGCGCAGAAAGATTTCCGCTGCATCGCGATAGCGGTCCTGCCCAAGAAGCGATTCCCCAAGCCAGAAATGCGCGTCGGATGTGCGGGCATCGCCGGGAAAGCGATCAATATGCTGACGGAAGCCAGCTTCCGCCGTCTTGTAATCGCCCGCAAGGATGAATTCGTAAGAGTTCCTGTAGAGCTCTTCCGGGTCGTCGGCGGAGGGGAGCGAAGCAATCTGCTCCCCCTGCCCGATCGGACCGATCTCACCCGAACGGGTGAGATCGATGGGTTCGCCGACTTCGCCTCCGACAATATTGCCATTCGCATCGAAACGAACACTGCCAAGCGAACGTGGTGGTTCGCCCACTGTCGGCGCGTCCCGAGACGCGCTTTGAGATTCACTGCTCAGATTATCCGCCGGACTGCCCGGAGGCGGCAAACGCTCGGTACGCTGATCGGAAAGCCCCCCTGTGGGTGCTCCTCCCGATCCACCGTTCTTTTCCAACTCCTGAAAGCGGAATTCATTGTCTTCCTGCATTCGTCGCAATTGATCCTGCATCTGCAAAATCTGGAAATTCAACTCTTCCACACGCCCGTTAAGCGCGCGGACCTGCTCCTCCAGACCGCTGACCCGTGGATCACCTGCCTGGGCAAGAACAACGTGACCGCTGTTCATTTTGGCAAAACCGGTTGATGGCGCTGCCGCGGGACCCAGCGCAAAAGCATGCCCCGCCATGAGAAAAGGCAACGCCAGAACGCCGCCGAGAATTGTTCGCAAAAACATTCCACTCTCGCTTTCGCATTAGACAACAGGGCTATTCTTCGCCCTATTTGCTCTTTATCAGGGCGCGAGACTTCGGCCAAATTTTGAATTTGGGCGTCTGACGCCGGGCATCAAGGCGAATTTCCCTCTCGAAACCGGTCACGTAAACCGCTATATGGCGCCTCAAAGGACTAGCAATGGCACGCATCTATCAGACACGGGCCTGGGAAAACCAGCTTTCGCCTTCGCTTCAGGAGATGGAGCTTTTAGCGCTCGAGGCCTATGCGAATTTTCCCGAGGAGTTTCGTCAGCTAACCGGCGAGATCATCGTTCAAGTGGCAGAGTTTCCTACTGAGGAGATCATGGACGATCTCGCTTTGGAGACACCATTCGACTTGCTCGGTCTCTTTGAAGGTCGCGGCATCGCTGAACGCTGGAACCCTGCAACCGGCGAAGGCCCCAACCGCATCACGCTTTATCGCCGTGCGATACTCGACTATTGGGCCGAGAATGAGGAGTCGTTGGGTGACATCATCAACCACGTTCTCATTCATGAAGTCGGCCATCATTTTGGCCTGACGGATGATGATATGGCGCGGATCGAAGAGACCGTGGCCTGACTTCAGTACTCCCCGAGCTTCATCTCCGGTGTGTACTCCAGCCCTTCGACCTCCTTGTAAACCGCCTGCCCGCACCGCATGGATTTGGTCTCGTCATCATAAGCATAGCTGGGCGAGCCATGCAGCAGCCAGCCCTTGTTGAGCGCAGCCGTAACCTTGTGACAGAAACCGGCATCATCCGGGCCGGTCAAAAACCGATAGAGCCTCATCGGTCCGTCTCCCCACTTTCTTTCAACCTGATGGTGCCTGCGCGTTCCAGCAGTGTCTGTGCCATTTCCAGATGCAGGCGTTCCACCATGCGCCCGTTTAGGGAGATCACGCCGCGTCCGGTGTTTTCAGGGTCTGCAAATGCAGCCACGATGGCTTCGGCCTCAGCAATAGCTTCAGGCGAGGGCGCAAAAACCGCGTTGGCCTTAGCGATCTGTGCCGGGTGAATAAGCGTCTTGCCATCGAAACCCATGGAACGGGCTTCAGTGCAACTACTCTCGAATGCATCGAGATCGCGAAAGTCGTTGGACACGCCATCGAGCACCGAAATGCCTCCGGCGCGTGCAGCCATGACGATTTGAAACAGAAACGGCGCCAGATAGCGCCGGTCTTCGGTCAGGGCGATCCCGGTTTCCTTGGCGAGGTCATTCGTCCCGGCAACGAGACAGGAGAGTCGGGCTGCCGGATCGCGCCCCAGTTGCGCTATTGGTCCCAGATTGAGCACGGCGCGCGGCGTCTCGATCATGGCCCAGAGTTTCAGGTTGCGTGGGGCATCGGTTTCATCGAGGGCGGCGTCCGCGTCGAGAACGTCGCGCGGACCGCTCACCTTCGGCAAGAGGATGGCGTCTGGCTTCACGGCGCGAGCGGCAAGAAAATCCTCGGTTCCCCAGATTGTGTCCAGCGCATTGATGCGTACGACGATTTCGCAGTGCGGGCGGTCTCCGCCATTGAGGAAATCGCGCAAGCGCTCGCGGGCATCGAGTTTTTCTTCCGGACCGACTGCATCTTCCAGGTCGTAGATCACGGCATCACAAGCAAGCGTTGCGCTTTTTGCCAGCGCTTTTTCATTGCTGGCTGGCACGTAAAGGACCGAACGGCGAAGCTGTGCTGATTGATGCTGCATGTCCGTTTCATGGCCCAGCCGCGCTTTCGGCGCAAGAGAGCTTTGCTTTGCAGGGTGGGCTTGTGTATGGAGAGGCGGCAGATAATATGGCCGCGCAGATAACGGACCAGGATTCATGGACAAGTTTACCAAGCTGACGGGCGTCGCCGCGCCCATGCCGATCGTCAATGTCGACACCGACATGATCATCCCGAAGGATTATCTCAAGACGATCAAGCGCACCGGCCTCGGCGCCGGGCTTTTCGCCGAAATGCGTTTCAACGAGGATGGCTCCGAGAACCCGGACTTCGTGCTCAACAAGCCAGCGTATCGCAATGCCAACATTCTCGTCGCTGGCGACAATTTCGGCTGCGGTTCGAGCCGTGAGCATGCCCCCTGGGCTCTCCTCGATTTCGGCATTCGCTGCGTCATTTCCACCAGCTTCGCCGACATCTTCTACAACAACTGCTTCAAGAACGGCATTCTGCCCATCAAGGTCAGCCAGGAAGAGCTGGACATGCTGATGGACGATGCACAGCGCGGCTCCAACGCGACGCTGACGGTTGACCTGGAAGAGCAGGAAATCCGCGGCCCGGATGGCGGCGTCGTGAAGTTCGAGATCGACGCCTTCAAGCGGCACTGCCTCCTGAACGGCCTTGATGACATCGGCCTCACCATGGAGAAGGCACCGGCCATCCAAACCTTCGAAAACAAGTACACGGAAAGCCATCCATGGGCGTAAGCCGGGATGATAGAGGCGGCCAGCGCCGCCTCATCTCCACCGGGTCTCCCTTCGAGAAGACCGCAGGCTACAGCCGCGCGGTCGTAGATGGAGATTGGTGCTTCGTTTCCGGCACCACGGGCTATGACTATGAAACCATGGCCATACCCGAGAGCGTGGAAGAGCAGACACGCAACTGCCTTTCCACCATTCGCGCAGCGCTGACCGAGGGCGGCTTCGAGTTCGCCGACGTGGTGCGCGCCCATTATTACGTGACCGACCGCGCCTTTGTGTCCCGTGTCTTTCCCATCCTTGGCGAAGCTTTCGGTGATATCCGGCCTGCCGCCACGATGGTCGTCTGTGAGCTTAACGAGCCGGAGATGAAGATCGAAATCGAGGTGACGGCGCTCAAGCGCAACCGTACCGCTTCGTAACGCACCAGCCTTGCGCATTCCGTCGCGGCGGATTAGCAAGTCCCTCGAATTCCCAAGTTCGAGAGGCTCTTCATGGCAACGCGCAAACTCCTTCTTCTCCCCGGCGACGGCATCGGCCCCGAGGCAATGGCCGAGGTCAAGAAACTCATCGAAATGATGAACGCCGATTTTAACGCCGGGTTCGAGACCGAAGAGGGCCTCGTGGGCGGCTGCGCCTATGACGCGCATGGCCAGTCGATCTCCGATGCCGACATGGACAAGGCCATGGCGGCGGATGCCGTACTGTTCGGCGCGGTCGGTGGGCCTAAATGGGATGGCGTGCCTTACGAGGTTCGGCCCGAAGCCGGACTCCTGCGCCTGCGCAAGGAGATGGAACTGTTTGCCAATCTGCGTCCGGCCATCTGCTATCCGGCGCTTGCGGCCTCCTCTTCTCTCAAGCCGGAAGTGGTGGAAGGGCTCGACATTCTGATCCTGCGCGAGCTGACGGGCGGCGTCTATTTCGGCGAGCCCAAGGAGATCACCGACCTCGGCAATGGTCAGAAGCGCGGCATCGACACTCAGGTCTACGACACCTACGAGATTGAGCGCATTGCCGGCGTGGCCTTCGAGTTGGCCCGCACCCGGAGCAACAAGGTTTGCTCCATGGAAAAGCACAATGTCATGAAGTCGGGCGTTCTCTGGAAAGAGGTCGTCGCCAATACGCACAAGGCAAAATATTCCGACGTCGAGCTGACGCATATGCTGGCCGATGCGGGCGGCATGCAGCTCGTGCGCTGGCCCAAGCAGTTCGACGTCATCGTCACCGACAATCTGTTCGGCGACATGCTGTCCGACGTTGCCGCCATGCTCACCGGTTCGCTGGGCATGCTACCCTCGGCCTCGCTTGGTGCTCCGGACGAGAAGACCGGCAGCCGCAAAGCGCTCTACGAGCCCGTGCATGGGTCCGCACCGGACATTGCCGGCAAAGGGATCGCCAACCCGATTGCCATGATCGCCTCCTTCGCCATGTGCCTGCGTTACTCGTTCAACATGGTCGAGGAAGCGGATCGGCTGGAGAAAGCCATCGCTTCTGTTCTGGACGACGGCCTGCGCACGAAGGATCTGATGTCCAAGGGCATGACCGAAGTCGGAACCGCCGCCATGGGTGACGCGATCATCGCCAAGTACAAGGCGCTTGCCTGAGACTTCTTCGGGGCCGGTGATGCCGGTCCCATAGGCTATAACGTTGACTTGCGCCCGATTCAGCGTAAAACAACGCGCGGAAACGGAGACCCCTTTGCCATGCGCGCGCACCATGAAGCGCCATCAGCACAAAGTTTTTTGAACGCAGCCGGGAACGGCAGCGTGGGTTTCCGCTTTACCAAAACGACAGCCAAAACGACGACCAAAACGGTCTGACGCCTTGGCTGCTCGTTCTCTCCCCGGGCCCAGCCGGGGAGAAGGTGCCTGCCAGATGCAGGCCTTCAAATCAAAGCCAAGCGGAGAGAGACAGGAGTAACAAACCAGATGGGTTTCAAGATAGCTGTCGCCGGCGCCACGGGGAATGTCGGCCGCGAAATGCTCAATATCCTCGAAGAGCGCGGCTTCCCGGCAGACGAGATCGTCCCGCTTGCTTCCCGACGTTCCGTCGGCACTGAGGTTTCCTACGGCGACAAGACGCTGAAGGTCAAAGCGCTCGAATCTCACGACTTTTCCGACACTGACATCTGCCTGATGTCGGCAGGCGGTTCGGTCTCCAAGGAGTATTCGCCGAAGATCGGAAAGCAGGGCTGCGTCGTGATCGACAATTCGTCGGCCTGGCGTTACGATCAGGACGTGCCGCTGATCGTTCCAGAAGTAAACCCCGACGCGGTCGAGGGCTTCACCAAAAAGAACATCATCGCCAATCCGAACTGCTCCACCGCTCAGCTCGTGGTCGCGCTTAAGCCGCTGCATGACGCAGCGACGATCAAGCGCGTGGTGGTGTCCACCTACCAGTCGGTTTCCGGCGCGGGCAAGGAAGGCATGGACGAATTGTTCGAGCAGACGCGCGCCGTTTTCGTCGCCGACCCGATCTCGACCAACAAGTTCACCAAGCGCATCGCGTTCAATTGCATTCCTCATATCGACGTCTTCATGGAGGACGGCTTTACGAAGGAAGAATGGAAGATGCTGGCCGAGACCAAGAAAATGCTCGACCCGAAGATCAAGCTCACGGCCACCTGCGTGCGCGTGCCGGTGTTCATCGGCCACGCGGAAGCGGTGAACCTCGAATTCGAAAAGCCAATCACGGCTGACGAAGCGCGCGAGATCCTGCGCGAGGCTCCCGGTTGCCAGGTGATAGACAAGCACGAGGATGGCGGCTACGTCACGCCCTATGAGAGCGCCGGAGAGGACGCTACCTATATCAGCCGTCTGCGGGAAGACCCGACGGTCGACAATGGCTTGGCGCTTTGGGTTGTCTCCGACAATCTGCGCAAGGGCGCCGCTCTCAACACCGTGCAGATCGCCGAGCTTCTGGTCGCCAAGGGCCTGGTCCAGCCAAAGAAGGAAGCTGCCTGAGACAAGGCGGGTTCTTCGATTGAAGAATGAGAAAAGCGGGCCTTCGGGTCCGCTTTTTTCTTTTTGCGCCGTGTTTGTGTGTCGAGCCCCTCACCGATCACAACAACACACCCCAAAACAAAAAAGGCGGGCCTTTCGACCCGCCATTTTCAATAGACATGCCTGCGAAGCTTATTCGCTTGCAGCGGCCTCTTCAGCCGGTGCCTCGGCGGCAGCGGCTTCAGCCTCGGCTGCCGCGGCCTTTGCATCTTCCTCGGCCTGCTTGGCAGCGTCGATGCGCTCCTGCGCCTTCTTGCCCGGCTTCGCCTTGTTGGGGTTGCTGCGCTCGGTGCGCTTGGCAATGCCAGCCTGGTCGAGGAAGCGCAGAACGCGGTCGGTCGGCAGGGCACCGTTTTCGAGCCAATGCTTGATGCGCTCTTCGTTGAGAACAACGCGCTCACCATCCTTGGGGAGCATCGGGTTCCAGGAACCGACTTTCTCGATGAAGCGGCCGTCACGCGGGCTGCGCACATCGGCGATGACCACGTGGTAGTAAGGACGCTTCTTGGAGCCCGCACGGGCCAGACGAATTTTCAGTGCCATGGTTTCTTCCTTTCGATAATGGCTTTCAAGCCGGCAACACGTGCCGGAATCTCAGGCGCGGCTCTCCGCGCAGTTCAGTGGGAGACATGGGCTCGGCACCCAGCCTTTTTGCAACGGCCTGTGAGGCCACATTGTCCGGATGGACGAAACTCATAAGCGGCGGCAGTTTCAGGTCTTCGGCGGCCCATTGCTGGACACGGCGTGCCGCTTCCACCGCATATCCCTTGCCCTCGAACCCTTCATAGAGGCTCCACGCCAGCTCCGGCTCATCGATCGCCGGCGGATGCCAAAGCCCGACAAAACCGGCGACCGCATCGCCATCCTTTGGTTGAACGGCGAACGTGCCATAACCATTCAGCACCCATGACCCGACCATCGAGGAGAAGGCGCCCCATGCCTGAAACCCATCTTTGGGTCCACCGGTGTAGCGCGTACGCTCGGAATCCGCGCAAAAGGCTGCAAATGCGGGAAAATCTTCCCGTTTCCAACCGCGCAATATCAGGCGTTCGCTTTCAAGCACCGGCGTCATGTTCAGGCCTTTTCACCGGTCTTTGCACCTGTGCCATGCTCTTCGGCAATCGCCTCGTGATGGCGGATCACCTCGCGGATGATGAAATTGAGAAATTTCTCCGCAAAATCCGGATCGAGATTGGCGTCATCGGCAAGACGACGCAGGCGCGCGATTTGACGCTCCTCACGCGCTGGGTCTGCCGGCGGCAGGTCATGGACGGCCTTGAGATGCCCGACGGCCTTGGTACAGCGAAAGCGCTCCGCCAGCATGTGCACGAGGGCGGCATCGATATTGTCGATGGAAGCGCGCAGCTCGAGAAGCTTTGCCTTGGCCTGATCCGTTTTGTCGCTCATGGGGTTCCCTTATTTCTTCTTGGGCAGCCCGGGTAGGCCACCCGGAAGCCCCGGCAAGCCGCCGCCCGGCATACCGGGCAGACCCTTGGGAAGCCCGCCCTTTGGCAGACCGCCCGCTCCACCAAGGCCAGCGGATTCGGCCTGCTTCTGCAAGGCTTCGAGCTGCTTGGGGTCCATCTTCGACAGGTCGGGCATACCTCCCCCAAGACCGCCTGGCATACCGCCGAGACCCATCTTCTGCGCCATGCCGCCCATCAGGCCACGCATCATGCCGCCCTTGCGGCCCTTGCCTCCCATGGCCTTCATCATGTCGGCCATCTGGCGGTGCATTTTCAGGAGCTTGTTGATCTGCGCGGAATCCGTGCCGGAACCGGCGGCGATGCGCTTCTTGCGGCTGTGCTTGAGCAGCTCCGGATTGGAGCGCTCCTTCGGTGTCATCGACTGGATGATGGCGATCTGGCGCCCGAACATCTTGTCGTCGAGACCGGCGGCAGCCATCTGATCCTTCATCTTGCCCATACCGGGCATCATGCCCATGATGCCGCCCATGCCGCCCATGTTCTGCATCTGGCGCAACTGCTCGGCGAGGTCGTTCAGGTCGAACTTGCCGGCCTGCATCTTCTTGGCCATCGCCGCAGCCTTTTCCGCGTCGATGGTCTCGGAGGCCTTCTCGACCAGCGAAACGATATCGCCCATGCCCAGAATCCGGTCGGCGATGCGCTTGGGATAAAACTCCTCGAGCGCGTCCATCTTTTCGCCAACACCGATCAGCTTGATCGGCTTGCCCGTGACAGCGCGCATGGAGAGCGCCGCACCACCGCGCCCGTCACCATCCATGCGGGTCAGCACCAGCCCGGTTATGCCGACACGGTCGTTGAAATTGTTGGCAAGATTCACGGCGTCCTGACCCGTCAGAGAGTCTGCCACGAGAAGGATTTCGTGGGGATTCGACGCGCTTTTGATGTCGGCCATCTCGACCATCAGCGGCTCGTCGATATGCGTACGACCGGCCGTATCGAGGATCACCACGTCATGCCCGCCGAGGCGAGCCGCCTGCGTGGCGCGTTTGGCGATCTCGACCGGCGTCTGGCCGGCAATGATCGGCAGGGTTGCGACGCCTGTCTGCTCGCCGATCTGCTTGAGCTGTTCCTGGGCAGCGGGACGGCGCGTATCGAGCGACGCCATCAGCACTTTCTTGCCCTGCTTCTCGGTCAGACGCTTGGCGATCTTGCCGGTCGTCGTCGTCTTGCCGGAGCCTTGCAGACCGACCATCATGATGACAACAGGTGCGGGCGCGTTGAGGTCGATCGTCTCGCCCTCGGTGCCGAGCATCTCGACCAGTTCGTCATGAACGATCTTGACGACCATCTGGCCGGGCTTGATCGACTTCAGGACTTCAGCACCAACGGCCTTTTCGCGTACACGATCCGTGAAGGAACGCACCACATCGAGCGCCACATCAGCTTCGATCAGCGCACGGCGCACTTCGCGCAGGGCCGCAGAGACATCCGCCTCCGACAGCGCACCGCGGCCCGTCAGGCCATTCAGGATGGAACCAAGGCGTTCCTGAAGCGATTCAAACATCCGCGTTCCTCATATCTCGCATCGACTTGTTCTTTGCGAGAGGTAATGCATCCGCGCCTGGGCTTCAAACATCGCGCAAAGCCGAAAAGCACCCGGGGGCGCATCGCGCTGCCGGGTGTTGACCTCCAGGATCGTTGCCTTTCGTGGAAAGGTGCCCTGGTCGGCTGCTCGGAGTTGTCACTCGTCGCGGAATTCCGCGCTTGTAGACAGGAAATCGCCTCCGGAGTCAAGAAAAAGCGTTGTTTGGCTCGCGTCGTGCCCGATAGCGCAAAACTTTCAATCTTTGGCGTTCAATGGGCGGCGCCTCTCCAGTTCCGCCTTTCTTTGCTCTTCACCACACATCTCCAGGAGGTGAGTGGGAAGGTCCTCGCAGAAGCCAGGATAGTATCGTGCAGCCAGCCAGACAATGAACCAACTGGATGCAACCTGGGTTTCGATCGACACGGTAGCCGGCAGGAAATGCTGCTGACCAGGAACAGGAGCGCTATTCGCGGAGACAGGCTCAGCCGCCACCTGTGCTTCTCCGTATCCGGACGCCGGTAGAGATCTCAGGCTGGAGACAGGGAAATGCCGAGCATCAGCCGGGCGCGACAATGAAGAAACGGCAACGAAGGCCGCAATTGCCAAAGGGAATGCGCCCGCTCGGCAAACCCTGTCTCCAACAATCATGGCATTACCCCTTCTCAAAAATCATGCGCGGGACGAGGGACTTCCACCCACAATCCTTGCTGAAAAACACTATCCTTGGGGAAGACCAAGGAGCGACGTCCGTTTGTGAAAACCATCACAAATTAGCTGGCTAATAATATAGGTTAACTTGCCGCGTATACGGTCGTGCGTCAAGCCTTTTCAAAATGGCCAACCAAAAAGCGCTGCGGTGACCATGGCACCGCAGCGCGTTATCACTTAGCCGATTAATAATTTGCTTCCGGGATCCTCTGTTTACCGCACAACATAGACAATGCGGCGCGTCTCCGGCTCGATCAGGACCGGCTGCTGGTTCACATAGACATACCGGTATTCGTAGTCGGGGATCTCACGCAACTCCACAGTTTCGGGGACAACAGCTCCAACCACTGCCTCGCCCTCCAGATACACAGGCTCAACCCGGTTGCTCTGGATATAAGTTGTAACTTCCGCCGGTGGCGGAGCGATGGGTTCCACCGTGCCGATAGCCGTTTTGCGGCCAATCAACTCTCCGTGGAAAGGTTCAACTTCAATAGTCGAGGTCGCTTCAAAGGAAACCGGGGGCAATGCTTCAGCTGGACGTTCTGTCACCACCACATAGTCCCCGCCGCCCTCAAAAGGCGCTGACAGATAATCCGAATAAGCCCAGCCATTCACGCCGGCATGGTTGACCGCGCACCACTTGCTGCCTTCCCGGCAACCTTCGATCTCGGCTTCCTCATTCACGCCGATAACGCCGACAATGGGATATTGCGGGCCCGGTCCTGAGCGGATGTTGAGGTCGGCAGCTGCTCTGGCAAGGACCTCTGCACCAGCAAGACCTGTCAGGGCCAAAAGCGCCACACCAGCGGCTGCACCTTTGAAAAGCATCGTATGCATGACCAAACTCCAGTCGGTTTCAACCGGGGCTCAAAACGGACCGAGCCTCGTTCAGTTCCGCTCGGGCTGGCCACGGATCAGGCGATTCTTGTCGCGAAAGGGTTCGGTAATGACCGCTATGCTAGGAAACTCAACGCTTGCGACCGTCGACCTGTTGTGTAATCGCTGGCAGCATCACATTATATAGCCATCATTTATCTTAAGGAGAGCAACATGGCTTTCGGGGGAAGAGCGGTGGTCCTGGCCGCTGCGGTTAGCGCCTCACTTCTCATGGCGGGGCATGCCTCCGCCGCACAGTGTGGCAACAACGCTGGGGGTTTCGAGGCCTGGAAGGCACAGTTCAGCCAGGAAGCAGCGTCACGCGGTATTGGCCAGCGGGGCCTCAATGCCCTGGCGCAGACCCGTTATGCCAGCAAGACCATCGCTGCGGATCGCGGACAAAAAAGCTTCAAACTGACGTTGAAATCATTCATGCAGAAGCGGGGTTCAAACGCGATCATCTCGCGCGGCAAGGGGATGAAGAAGAAGTATGCTCGTCTCTTCGCCAATATCGAAAAGCGCTATGGCGTGCCCGCCGGCCCGTTGATCGCGATATGGGGTATGGAAACCGGCTTCGGCGGCTTTCTCGGAAATCAGAACATCGTTTCCGCTGTTGCCACGCTCGCCTATGACTGCCGTCGCTCGGAGTTCTTCACCGGCCATCTTTACGGTGCTTTGACCATGGTGGACCGGGGCATGCTGAACCCAAGCGCCAAAGGCGCCGCGCACGGTGAAATCGGCCAGACCCAGTTCCTTCCCGGCAATGCCTTGAAATTTGGTGTCGATGGCGATGGAAACGGCCGTGTGGACATGATCCGTTCCAGCGCTGACGCCCTCGCTTCCACCGCGAACTTCCTGCGGGCTCATGGCTGGCAGCGCGGCGCTGGCTATCAGCCGGGTCAGCCGAATTTCCGTGCCATCCAGGGCTGGAACGCCGCAAGCGTTTATCAGCAGGCCATTGCCATAATGGCCAAGGAAATCGATGGGTGAAGACCGTCCAGCAACGCGGGCAGAAAGCCAACTGTTTGGCTTTTTGAGCGGCGAACGCCCGGAGCCATAGCGAAGGGCCGGCAGACGCAAGATCCTGCCCACAAAAAAAGCCGGCATCACAGCCGGCTTTTTCATTATCGAAATGCTGATGAACTGATCACCGGCCCCGCTTCCTCGCTGCCAAAGTACGCAGACGCAAAGCATTCAGCTTGATGAAGCCGGCTGCGTCCTTCTGGTCGTAAGCACCCTGATCGTCCTCAAAGGTAACCAGCGCATCGGAGTAAAGCGACTTGTCGGACTTGCGGCCGGTCACAATCACATTGCCCTTGTAGAGTTTCAGGCGCACTTCACCTTCCACGTCTTCCTGGCTCTTGTCGATCGCCGCCTGCAGCATTTCACGTTCGGGCGAGAACCAGAAGCCATTATAGATCAGCTCCGCATAACGCGGCATCAGCTCATCCTTCAGATGCGCTGCACCACGGTCGAGCGTGACAGACTCCATCGCGCGGTGCGCAGCCAGCAGAATGGTGCCACCGGGCGTCTCATAGACACCGCGAGACTTCATGCCCACAAAGCGGTTTTCAACGAGGTCCAGGCGGCCGATGCCGTTGTCACGACCAAGGTCGTTCAGCGCCTTGAGCAGGGTTGCCGGCGAGAGCGCTTCGCCATTGATGGCAACAGCGTCGCCCGCCTTGAACGAAATAGTGATTTCCGTCGGCTCATCGGGCGCATCCATTGGCGAAACGCTGCGCTGGTGAACATATTCCGGCGGCTCGATCCACGGATCTTCAAGCACCTTTCCTTCCGAGGAGGAATGCAGAAGATTTGCATCGACGGAGAACGGCGCCTCACCCTGCTTGTCCTTCGGCACCGGAATCTGATGCGCCTCGGCAAAATTGATGAGATCGGTGCGGGATTTGAACTCCCAGTCGCGCCAGGGCGCGATCACTTTGATGTCGGGATTGAGCGCATAGGCGGAAAGCTCGAAGCGCACCTGGTCGTTGCCCTTGCCGGTGGCACCATGGGCAATGGCGTCCGCGCCGGTTTCGGCAGCGATTTCAACCAGACGCTTGGAGATGAGCGGACGGGCAATCGACGTGCCCAGCAGATAGACGCCCTCATAGGCTGCGTTGGCACGGAACATCGGGAAGACGAAATCGCGCACGAACTCTTCGCGCACATCCTCGATGTAGATTTCCTTGATGCCGAGCATCTCGGCTTTCTTGCGCGCCGGCTCCAGCTCATCGCCCTGGCCGAGATCGGCGGTGAAGGTCACCACTTCAGCACCCAGCTCCGTCTGCAGCCATTTCAGGATGATCGAAGTGTCGAGACCGCCCGAATAGGCAAGCACGACCTTTTTCACGTCTTTCAGTTTCGTCATGGTCTTTCCCGGTATGAGAGGTTCGGCATGGCCGGCCGGCTCCGCACGCCGGAGCCTTGGAAGTTGACGCGACTAATATCAGGAATGGCAGCGCGGGCAAGGCCAGTCGCGGCAATTGAAAGAGGCCAGACGATCTTCGCCATGCCGCGGGCTCAACGCAAAAGGTGGTCAGGCAGCTTCCAATGTCTCTACTGTCTTCAGCGCCCCATCAAGCATCTCGCCCTTCTCATCCTTGAGCGCGGCTTCGCGCAGCCGTCGCAACCAGTCGGCCGCATCGTCGCGCCCCTCCAGCAAAGGCAAGCCCGACAGCACGCGGTCAAACTTTGAGTGCGCGCGCACATGGGTGTCGCTGTAACCTTTGATGAGCCGGCGGCAATTGAGAATCTCGACTCCCAGCGCATAGTCGCGTTTCGTCGTGTTGAGTGCGAGCCCGTACCAGCGTTCAAGATGGGCCTTTTCCACTTGATGGCGCAGCAGCGACCGGCGCCATGGCCGCAGGGTTCCGATCAACCAGAGCGCGCCGAAACCGAACAGGCTGTCGGTGCGAATGCGGCGCCCGCGATTGATACGCCGGTCCACCCAGCGCGCAAGCCCCGGCCTGTTCTCGATAAATCGCCCAAGCCCCGCCGGCAGCGTTCCGCAGAACTCCTCCACACGCGGGTGAAAGAACTCGGTCACCTGCAGCACGTTGGCCTTTCCGACCTTCATTTCCTTGCGGATGCGTTCGGCACGCGTGGTTCGTGTTTTCAGGTCCGCAACGCGCAGAATGTCGTCATAACACATGGCGTTTGCCACATGCTTTGCCGCGGCCTCCCCCAGCGCATAACTCTTCTCCGCACTGTCCAGCGCCAGTGCTTCATCCAACCGGTCGAGATATTCCTTGCCATAGGCAAGGTCCTGGTAATCGACAACCTTTCGCAACCCGGCAAGTGCCATGGCTCTCATCGGCGCGGGATAGGCCTCCGCGCGCGCAGCCAGCGCGTTCCAACGTGCCACCAGCCTCTGAGGTCCATCCACGGCGATTTGCTTTAAAGCCGGTATGGCGTCCGGGCGAGCTTCTTCCACACGCTCACCGGACACAGTGAGATCGAACGCCTTGCCGAATGCAGCCAGGCTCGCTTTCACGCCGCGCCCTGAGGCCTCGATCGTTTTCTCATAGCTCTCGCGCGGAAACGGCAATGCGCCGGAGCCGGCCAGCGCACCAAACAGACTCGATGAAATGACAGAGCCGGCTTCCACGGCCACCTTTTCCATATCGAAACAGACATAGCGGCTCGCCGCTTCGCGCGCATTCCTGTGAACGGTGGGCGAATCCGCGCGTCCGTCACCGGGCTCGATCTTTTCCGAGACGGCGGCAATGCGGTGCGCCGAGGCAATCAGCGTTGTGCGGTCGGGCGTCACAAAGCCCCGCATCACAGCGCGTCCCGCCTCCATGAGCTCGGCGGCAATCAGAATGTCGATATCGCCTTGCGCCGGTGCGAGCGAGAAAACCGGCCGGCGCCCCGTGTCAGGGCACATCTCGACGTAGTAGATCGTAGCACCCGTACGCTGCGCCACGCCCGCAACGGAGGTCGCCTGAGCAAGATAGCCATTGCGCTCGGCCACATCGGTGATCCAATTGGTGAGAACACCGCCGCCCTGCCCGCCAACGGCAAGAATGGCGAGCTTGATAATCTTCTGATCTTGTTTTGCTTTCATACGCTTGGCCATGCTCTTTCCCTCAAGCGTCGGCAAATGTCAGGCGCCGCTTTTCGCGGCGGGTTTGCAGAAAGCCGGTCACCTTGCCACGCACCCTGTTTGAAAAACGATCCCACCAGCCCGGATTGTGAACCACATCCGCCCGATAGAAGGAGGGGCACAACACTGCCGCGTCGGCCACCTCGCCACAATTGCCACAACCCACACAGGTATGATCGATCGACGCAACCGGATCGTCACGCAGCGGATCATCGAGCTTCTTGACAGAAAGCGATGGACAGCCAGACAGGCGCATGCAGGCGTGATCGCCGGTACAGACATCCTCATCGACACCGAAACGCGGTTTCACCACCCGCTTACCGCCTGAAATAGCCTTGGCGGTCATTGGCTTTTCCCGGCGTTGACGGTTGAGCATGCATTCGGAAGACGCCACGATGACCTTTGGGCCCTTCTCTTCCGTGGTCAGCGCCTCCCGCAGAGCAGCGCGCACCTTCGTCACGTCATAGGTGCGGTCGATATGCCGGATCCATTTCACGCCCATCCCCTTCACCGCATCCGTGATCGGATGTTTCGTGGATTTCGTGGGGTTGTTGGCACGAGAAGAGAGAATATCCTGCCCGCCAGTCGCCGCGGAGTAGAAATTGTCGACGACAACGATGACACCGTCATTTTCGTTGAACACTGCATTGCCGATGGATGACGTCAGGCCGTTGTGCCAGAAGCCACCGTCTCCGACAAACGAGATCGAACGCCGCTTTGCATCCGGAGAATTGAAAGCTGAGGCTGAAGCCGGCCCGAGGCCATAACCCATGGTCGTCGCGCCCAGCTCGAAAGGCGGCATGATCGAGAACAGGTGACAACCGATATCCGACGAGATGTGATGCGGCCCCATTTCCTGCTCGATCAACTTGGTAGCCGCGAAAATCGGCCGCTCGGGACAACCGGTGCAGAAGCCCGGCGGGCGCCCGGGGACCACCTTGGCCAGATCCGCTGCCAGCGTGTTCTCACCCGGTGCATTGGGGGCCAGAACCTGCGCCGCCAATAGCTCCGGTGCATTGGCGCGCAGATAGGCGCTGATGCCGTCCAGCATGACCTGACCGGTATATTCGCCCGCCATGGGCAGAATATCCTTGCCCAGAATGCGCGTATCAACACCCTTCTTGTGCATCATCGAGGCGATTGCCTGCTCGAGATAGTTGGGCTGCCCTTCCTCCACGATCAGGACGGAGTCCTTATCCTCGCAGAATTCGATCACCTCATTGTCAATCAGCGGATAGACCGCGTTGAGCACATAGAGAGGGACATCGGTCTCGCCATAGAGATCGGCAAGGCCGATGCGCTGTAGCGCCCGGATGACGCTGTTGTACATGCCACCCTGCAGGATGATGCCGGCCTTGCCGCGGTCGGGCCCGAAAAATTCGTTGATCCTGCGGGAGCGAATGAAATCAACCGCAGCAGGCATACGCTTCTCCACCTTTTCCTTTTCGTGGAGGAAGGAGGCAGGCGGCAGCACGATGCGGTTAGTGTCTCGGCGCGGATTTTCGAGCGCGTCCGCGACCGTCATTTCCGGGCGCTTGTTGTCCTTCGTCTCAAAACTTCCGGTCACGTGACAACTTCTTATGCGCACCATCAGCATGACCGGGGTGTTTGACACCTCAGACAACTCGAAGCCGTCCTCCACAGCCTTTACGATGGAAGGCAGATTGGGTCGTGGGTCGAGCAGCCAGACCTGGCTCTTCATCGCAAAGGGGTGGCTGCGCTCCTGCATGATGGAGGAACCTTCGCCATAATCCTCGCCAACGATGATGAGGGCGCCACCCGTCACACCGCCTGAAGCAAGATTGGCAAGGGCGTCGGACGCCACATTCAGACCAACGGCCGATTTGAACGTACAGGCGCCACGAATGGGATAATGCACCGATGCCGCCAGCATGGCGGTTGCCGTCGCCTCTGACGCACTGGCCTCGAAATGGACGCCGAGTTCTCCCAGAATGTCCTGTGCATCAGCCAGAACGTCCATCAAATGGCTGATCGGCGCGCCCTGATAGCCGCCCACATAGCCCACACCGCACTGCAGAAGCGCCTTGGTGATGGCGAGGATTCCTTCGCCGTGAAAGGTCTCACCGGCCCCGAGCCTGAGCTTCTGGACCTCCTTCACAAACGAACGTTCAGCCATGTTGCAGTCTCCCGTCGCTGGCGCCGCAGTTTTCCCCTGCGCGCGGGCTTTCTAGAAATTATGCTTTCGAATGTTGCCGAGGATCTTCTGAAGGGTACCGACAAACGCCGCGTATTCCGCCTCGTCGATGTTCTTGAACATGTCGGCGAAGGCCTGGTGCATGGAGGGCCATGCCCGGTTGAACTCTTCCCGCCCCTTGTCGGTAAGAAAGATGTTTCGGGTACGGCTGTCATCCTGGCAGGCCTCACGCCGGACAAGGCCCTGCATCTCGAGCGCATCGAGTGTACGGCTCATGGTCGATTGTTCGATCACGGTGTAAACGGACAGTTCGTTGATCGACATGCCGTCACCCACGGAGAGAACGGCAAGCGCGCGGGCCTGAGGCACGGTGAGCCCCTGGTCGCGCAGATCGTTTCGCAGGGTCGAGTTGTAGCGCCCCATGATGCGGTTCATCAGATAGGGAGCGAACTGCTGCAAACCCAGATGGCCCAGGGTTTCAAGCCGTTCGCTCTTGTTGTCCACTCGTTCATCCATCAACACTTCTCCGCCAACCGCTCGCTTGATTTTCTGCCCGAAAGACTTCCCCAACGAAGGTCATTGCCAAAACAGGATAGAGGTATCTCAAAGCAGTATCTGTTGCGGCACACATAGGGCATGGCCACATCACCGCGCTCCGGGACCAACACGCGCTGGCGCCTACCGCCCCCAGGGGCGGAAGCAACCAACGCGTTGATGCTGCTGGCGACAACGATGGTGCCCGGATCAGGCATCGAGTGGCCGGATTAGTTCCGGGACACGAGCGCCAGAACACGGCAAGGACTGCCGGTGCCGTGTTCGATCTTGAGCGGTGCCGCGATGAGGATCGCCCCCTTGGGTGGAAGCTTGTCGAGATTGGCAAGGCTTGCAAGGCCATAGCGATTGGCCTTGTGCAGGAAATTATGCGCGGGGAATGGCGGCTCCATTCCTGCGGCCTGACCAGCATCCGTGCCGATGGTTTCACTGCCCCAACCGATAATCCCCTTGTCGAGCAGATAGGTGATCGCTTCCGGTGTCGGTCCTGGCGAATGGGGACCATTTTCATCCGCGTTCAGAAAGCTTTCCTCGGATCCGTTACGCTTGTACCAGTCGCTGCGCAGAACAACCCACTCGCCTTTCTGGATCTCGCCGTGCTCGGATTCCCAAGCCTTGATATGATCCGCGGTGAGCAGAAAGTCGGGGTTCTCCGCCGTTTCTCGAGAACAATCGATCACATTGACCGGAGCAACGAAATTCTTCGGGTCGATGGTGTCAGTCGACGCGTCGGGATGATCGCGGCCGGTTATCCAGTGGATCGGCGCATCAAAATGGGTTCCGGAATGTTCACCGAGCTTAAGCCAGTTCCAGGCCCACCAGGGGCCGTTATCGTCATAAGCGGAGATCTTGTGGATCTCGATTTTTGGCGTATCGACGGCAAGTTCCGGCGGGAGTTTCAACAAAGGCGTGTTGGGACCCAACACCGCCGATAGATCGACGACCTCGACTTTGCCCGACAGCAACTGGTCCGCAAACTCGCTCATAATTGACTGGCTCATAGGTCTCCTCCAGAAAAGCGTTTGAGACCGCTTCAGAAAGTCACATGCGGCCCAGAACCGTCTACCCGAAAAAGAATGCATTTGCAAATATCTTGACAAGCGTTGGGCCTACCACCTCGTACGAAAGCCGGAGAAGCTTTCCATTGATGCCTTTTTGGAAAGGCTTCGGAAGCCCGTTTCTCGACAGAGATTCGCGCGATGGAACGCACAAAAGAAAGTTTCAAATGCATATGAAGTGAATGGCATCGTGGCGCGTCGGTTTCTGTAGCCAATTCAATCCGAGGGCTCGCGACGCAAGTTTCAATCCCATCAGAAGGCTGGAACAGACCGATCGCCTATCATCGTGCTGCTGCCTCTCAGCCACTCTCTTTTCATTGGTGCTCTCGGCGATTTGCTGTGCTATCCAGCCGAAATGGCACAAAAAAAAGCGCATGAAGTCGACCGCTGGCTGGCTAGACCGGAGCAAGCCTACCGCATCATCTTGATATACGGACCGGATCGCGGCCTTGTTAGCGAGCGGGCGAAACGCTTCGCGATGGGATCGGGCCTTCCGCTAGACGACCCCTTTACTGTAGTGCGTATGGAGGCGAGCGAAGTGGAGCAACAGCCCGGACGGCTTGCCGATGAAGCCCAAACGGTGCCGATGTTCTCTGATCAGAGACTGATTTGGGTGAAAGGCGCGGGCAACCAGAAGGCTCTGGTTAGCGATATCGCCACGCTCGTTTCGGAACCGCCGGCTGACTGCTCAATCCTTATCGAAGCTGGCGATCTGCGCAAAGGCTCTTCGCTTCGCTCGGCAGTCGAGCGGGGTGCAAGCGCCATGGCGTTGCCCTGCTATGCCGACGACGGGCGTGGTGTCGACGCTTTGATAGACGAAACCCTCGACAAGGCGCGGCTCAAGATCTCCCTGGAAGCACGCCAATTGTTGAAGGCGAACCTTGGCGGCGATCGCCTCGCAACCCGAGGTGAACTCGAGAAGCTGACCCTTTACTGTGCTGGAGCGAAGGAGATAAGCCAGGACGATATCCGGCTTCTCATCGGCGATGTGGCCGGATTAAGCGCAGACGAAGCCGTCGATGCAATCATTTCCGGCCGCATTCAGGCGTTTGATAGCGCCTTCCAGCGGTTTATGTCGGCCGGCAACCCTCCTTTTCTCATACTCTCAGCCACGCTTCGCCAGATACATGCATTGCAGATCATGCGACAAGCAATGGATAGCAAAGGGGTGACTGCCAGCGCTGCCGTGGCTGGAGCCCGGCCTCCAGTGTTTTTCTCCCGACGCAAAACAGTTGAGAATGCGCTCAGTCGCTGGAACAGCACGACATTGCAAAAAGCAGCGGAACGGTTGCAAGCGACGATCCTCCGCACACGCCAAAAGCCGATGCTCGCCAGCTCCATCGCCCGGCAGGCGCTCCTGGCGCTCACGGTGGAAGGCGCTCGAGCCCGCCGTTAGCTTGCTGGTGATTTAATAAATTTACTGACCAAAAAGGGGAAGGTCGCTTGAAGATACCTCCTCCCCGCGCCCGAAGCGTTGCCCAGGGTGTGCCTCGGATATGCTTGGGGTATCCCTGCGGTATGCCTAGGATGAACAGACCCGACCTTCAGGATTGTTACTGCTTAAGAAGCCGGCACAACTCGTCCAATTGCTCAAGCGAGCGGTATGCAATTCGCATCTCACCTCCCCGCTCCTTGTGATTAATCACCACTTTGAGCCCGGTGCGGTCGCTCAAGAGTTTCTGTAGCGCCAGTGTGTCGGCGTCCTTATCCCTCTTGGGCGGCCGTGGTGACTTTTCATCGCCCTGAGGCGCGGCGGCCAGCGCTTCCGCCTGGCGAACGGAAAGCCCGTCCTCGACGATACGCTGTGCGAGGGCGACAGGGTCTTCCGCCGTTACCAATGTTCGCGCATGACCTGCCGACAGGGACCCGTCGACAATCAAATCACCAATCGCATCGGGTAGTTTCAAGAGGCGCAATGTGTTGGCAACATGGCTGCGACTCTTGCCAATTACCTGACCGAGATCAGCCTGTGTGTAATTGTGCTCATCGATCAGCTGCTGATAGCCGCGCGCCTCCTCCAACGGGTTGAGATCCGCGCGCTGAACGTTCTCGATGATCGCGAGTTCAAGCGCTGCCTTGTCATCCACCTCTCGCAAAATCACCGGCACTTCGGTCAAACCAGCGCGCTGAGCAGCACGCCAGCGACGTTCACCGGCAATGATCTCGAAGCGGCCTGGTGCATCTCCCGAGCGCACGACCACCGGCTGAACGATGCCGTGCTCGCGGATCGATTGTGCAAGATCGCTCAGATCGCTCTCGACAAACTGCCGGCGCGGATTACGCGGATTGGGAGAAATGAACTCTATCGGAACAGAACGGTCCGCCCGGACGGATTCTTTCTGCTCGGCTTCCGGTTTATCCATTTCGCCGATCAACGCGGCCAGTCCGCGCCCGAGGCGCTTGCGTGAAGGATCTTCGTTCATGTCACAACACCATCAACCACAAAACTCAGTTTTCCTGCGAGCGCCTCGTACAGCAAACTCATGCAGCGCGTAGCCGGCGCTCCCGCCGAATCACTTCGGACGCAAGCTGCAGATAGGCCTGACTGCCCGAGCATTTCAGATCGTAAAGGATCGCCGGCTTGCCATAGGATGGCGCCTCAGAAACCCGCACGTTGCGCGGGATAATTGTCTCATACACCGTGTCCCCCATGTGTGCGCGCACATCTTCCACGACCTGATTGGCCAGATTATTGCGTCGATCGAACATTGTAAGGACTATGCCCTGAATGCCGAGCCGTGGATTAATCGATCCACGCACCTGCTCAACCGTCTCGAGCAGTTGGCTCAGACCTTCCAACGCAAAGAACTCGCATTGGAGAGGCACCAGTATCGAATCCGCTGCAGCCATTGCGTTCAGCGTGAGGAGGTTCAGCGATGGCGGACAATCGACCAGAACGTAGGAATAGGGAATGCCGTCGGCATTGAGCGCATTGCGCAATTTAAGAACTCTGTCCGGAGCGCTGGATATCTCCATCTCGATGCCAAGAAGATCGAGAGTGGATGCAACTATGGAAAGGCCTGGCACCGCTGTTTCCATGGCTGCTTCGAGAACACCGGCATTGCCCGTCAGCACGTCGTAAGATGACACCAGCCGCTGCTGACGGTCGATACCCAGGCCGGTGCTGGCATTGCCTTGCGGATCAAGATCAACCACGAGAACATTCTCGCCAATGGCAGCCAGCGCCGTAGCGAGATTAATGGCCGTCGTTGTCTTGCCAACACCACCCTTCTGGTTTGCCACTGTGATGATACGCGTGCCGCTATTCATCGCTGCTGCTACCCCGATCTGATCCCACTGAAAGATGCTGCGGCAAAGCCGGCTATCGCCGAACCGGATTATTCACCTCGAGAATGATGGCTGCCGCATCAACCTTGTCTTCATGTTCTACCAGATCGAAATGCCACGTGTTACCGCTTTCTTCGACTTCGCGCCGGTAATCCCGACCTTTATGAAAAAGAGCTCGGGCTCCATTTTTTAGCCATGGTTCTGTCAGTTCGATCAGCAAAGGCAATGGCGCGAGAGCCCGTGCTGTGACGACGCTGGGTGTGTGAACAGTCGCGTAACAATCTTCAATCCGCTTGGCATGAATGTGCGCCGATACGCCCACCTCGTTGAGAGCAGAAACCAAGAACGCCGCTTTCTTTCGGTTGCTTTCCACCAAGTGAACTTCCGTATCCGGCTTTTCGGCCAGCAAAATGGCCATCACTGCCCCTGGGAAACCGCCGCCGGAACCCACATCCAACCATCGGAGAGCGTCAGGCGCGAGGCGAAGCAATTGCGCGCTGTCCAGGATATGACGCTCCCAGAGATCATTCAACGTCGATGGCGCGGCCAAATTGATTCGCTTTGACCAACGCTGAAACACGGTCTCGAAAGCGACGAGACGTTCAAATGTTTCACGTGAAACCGGACCGGAAATTTCCAACAGCCGTGAGAACCGCGCTGATTCCATCAGGCGGCGCCTTTTCGGGTCTCGAACTGCCGCAAGCTCGCAATGATCAGGGCCACGGCCGCGGGGGTCATGCCGTCGATCCGCTGGGCATCCGCAATGCTCCTGGGCCTCCGCTCCAAAAGTTTCTGCTTCAACTCGTTCGAAAGCCCTGCTATTGAGCTGAACTCAAGTTCCGATGGGATCAGGCGTGCTTCCTCGCGACGCAACATCGCAGCATCGGCACCCTGTCGCTCCAGGTAAACAGCGTACCGGGCTTCAGTCTCTATCCGCTCCGCGAGATCTGCTGAAATGCTACCGAACTCGGGCCAGATTTTTTTGAGCCGGCTTATAGTCATATCTGGATAGGATAAGAGTTCGTATGCTGAGCGCCGAACCCCGTCCTTGTTGAGATTAATGCCGTGGTGTGCTGCCTCGTTGGGACTGAGATCCAAACCCTGCAGAAGCGAGCGGGCTTTGGACAACGCTCCCTCCAACTCGCCGAATCTCTTGCTGCGTTCGGTTGAAGCAACTCCAAGCCGCAGCGCCAAGGGAGTCAAGCGTAGATCCGCATTGTCCGCGCGCAGTGAAAGCCGGAATTCAGCTCGTGATGTGAACATACGATAGGGTTCACTCACCCCGCGGGTGACAAGATCATCGATCAGCACCCCAATATAGGCATCCGCTCGACCGAGCGTGATCATCTCCGCACCCGAAGCACACCGGGCCGCGTTCAGACCTGCAAGAATACCTTGCGCTGCCGCCTCCTCATAACCCGTCGTTCCGTTGATCTGGCCAGCGAGGAAAAGCCCGTGAACCCTTCTCGTCTGAAGTGTTGGCTCGAGATCGCGGGGATCTACGTGGTCGTACTCGATCGCGTAGCCCGGTTGCAGCACGACTGCTTTCTCGAGACCCGGAATGGTCTTCAATAGAGCAAGCTGTGCATCCTCGGGCAAGGACGTGGAGATTCCGTTCGGATAAACCGTATGATCATCAAGCCCCTCAGGTTCAAGGAAGATCTGGTGCCCTTCCCGGTCTCCGAACTTGACGATCTTGTCTTCAATCGAAGGGCAGTAGCGTGGACCTATTCCGTCAATTGCACCTGAATACATTGCCGAACGGTGGAGATGCGCGCGAATCACCGCGTGAGTTTCGTTGGTCGTTCGCGTGATGCCACATTCGATTTGCGGGTTTTTGATTCGATCTGTCAGCAGGGAGAACGGCGTGGGGTCCTCATCAGCAGGCTGCATATCGAGCGAAGCCCAGTCGATTGTCCGCCCATCAAGTCGCGGTGGTGTTCCCGTTTTGAGGCGGCCCAGTCGAAAGCCTGCTGTTTCCATGGACACGGAGAGACGTTCTGCAGCCTGCTCATTCATTCGCCCGGCAGGGAAGGTCTTATCTCCGATATGGATGAGCCCGCGCAAGAAAGTTCCTGTCGTGAGAACCACGGCGCCACAGGTGAATTGGCGTTCGCCGGACACGACAAGCCCGGTAATCTTGCCCGCGATGATCTTGAGTTCCAGAGCTTCTCCCTCGATCACTTCGAGATTGGGAGTTTCCTTGATCGCCGCTTGAACTGCATTGCGATAGAGCTTTCGGTCGGCTTGCGTGCGCGGTCCCCGTACGGCTGGACCCTTCCGTCGGTTAAGCAACCGAAATTGGATTCCCGCCTCATCGGCAGCCCGGCCCATGATCCCGTCCAATGCGTCTACTTCCCGAACAAGATGTCCTTTGCCAAGACCGCCGATAGCGGGGTTGCAGGACATCGCTCCTATAGTGTCAGAACGCAGCGTCAGCAGAGCAGTTTTCGCGCCGGATCGGGCCGCCGCGGAAGCCGCTTCGGTCCCGGCGTGTCCACCTCCGATAACAATCACATCAAATCTGTTGTTCATCATTGTCCGTTTCCAACGGGAGTGCGGGATCTGTCAACAGCCAGGCAAGGCCCGTCAATCTCGTGAATGAAGCGGGGCAGACATGTCTCTTTCTACGGAAGCAGTCAAGCCATTTGCGTTATGCTTCCGTTTCACGTGAAACATTGTTGCGTATAGTTCATTTGCTTCGGCGTTGTTTCACGTGAGTCACGAGCCTGGTTAGGAGACATTGTTTCACGTGAGTCATCCATCTGCTCATTTTGCCGCGTGTTTCACGTGAGTCATTTGCCGATGCAGAACTGGGAAAATATCGTGTCGAGAAGATCTTCTACGTCAATTGTGCCGGTAATTCGTCCGAGAGAATCGGCAGCCAGTCTCAACTCCTCAGCACGAAGCTCAAGCGGTGAATCGACCGCCGCCACTGCGCTTTCCACGTGGTTCGCTGCTTGGAGAAGGAGTTGCACGTGCCGCTCGCGGAACGGAAGGGTTTCTGTAGCCCCTACTGTGGCAGCCGTTGCAAGAGAGTGCACCTTTTGCAAAAGGCTGTCGATTCCCTCCCCGGTGCGGGCGGAGATCGCGAAATCATATCGTCCATCGTCGGGCGAACTACCGGCAAGATCCAGCTTGTTCCCTACCTTTAACGAACGAGTCTCGTAGGGTATGTCAACGGGAACAGGGTCACTGCAGTCTTCCATCAGCAATAGGAGATCGGCCTCGCGGGCACGGCTTATCGCACGATCGATCCCCAACGCTTCCACCTTGCCGGGGTTCTCCCGTATGCCGGCCGTGTCGGTCACGATCACTTTGATGCCGTTAATATCCAGATTGGCCTCAAGAACGTCACGAGTTGTACCCGGTTCGTCGGTCACAATGGCGATCTCGCGTCGCGCAAGGGTATTGAGCAGGCTCGACTTTCCGGCATTGGGCGCGCCGAGTATTACCACACGAAATCCCTCTCTGATGATTTCCGCGGTTCGGTAACCCGCTGCATGTCGTTTGAGCGAATCGCGCAAGCCTTCCACTTCTTGCCATACCTGCTCGGCTACAGATCCAGGCACATCTTCCTCGTCAGAAAAATCCAGCTCCGCCTCAATCATGGCCCGCGTTTGAATGAGGGTTCTACGCCATTGGCCATAGAGGTCTTTATGACGGCTTTCCGAGTTGGACAGGGCAAAACGACGCTGTGTTTCCGTTTCCGCAGAGATAAGGTCCGAAAGTGCTTCTGCCTCGGTCAGATTGAACTTGCCGTTCAGGAATGCCCGCCGCGTGAACTCACCAGCTTCCGCCAGTCGAAAGTTCTTTCGATGCGAAAGCGTCTCTAGTATAGCGCCAACGACAGCACGACCGCCGTGAAGATGAAGTTCGCCGCAATCCTCACCGGTGAAACTGTGGGGACCCGGAAAAAAGAGGATTAGCGATTTGTCCAGAATCACCCCATCGCCGTCTCTCAGTGTCTTCAAAGTCGCGTGACGCGGCGCAGGTAGGTCACCTGCCAAATCCTCCAACGCCGAGGCAGTTCCCGGACCCGACATCCGCACAACAGCGACGCCGGATGGCAATCCACCGCTGGAGAGGGCGAAGATGGTTTCTCTCATGATGTTTGCTCTCGCATGGAAAGCGCCCTACCGTGGCGCGAAAATCAGGGTTAGGTATTTTCCATAACCGTTCGATGTGCAAGGAGCCGCTATGCCGCTGCCCGCAAAAAACCTTCTGGGTAACGAGACAAGTCCCTATCTCCTTCAGCATCAGGATAATCCGGTGCACTGGAGGCCTTGGTCATCAGACGCGCTACGGGAGGCACGCGAATTTGGAAAGCCTATTCTGCTTTCCGTCGGTTATGCAGCGTGCCACTGGTGCCATGTCATGGCGCATGAGTCGTTTGACAATCCTCAAATAGCTGACGCGATGAACCGCTATTTCGTCAACATCAAGGTGGATCGGGAAGAGCGCCCGGAGATCGACCAGATATACATGGCGTCCCTGTCGGCAATCGGTGAGCAGGGAGGTTGGCCACTGACCATGTTTCTAGACTCTGAGGCCCAACCGTTCTGGGGCGGTACCTATTTCCCTCCCAAGCAGGCATATGGGCGGCCGGGCTTTCTGCAGGTTCTGGAAGCTGTCAATGAAGCCTGGCAGAACAAGCGCCACGAACTCTTGAAAAGTGCTGGTGCACTGAGCGCGCACGTGAAGATGCAGCTTTCCGCGAATCCAGGGGAAGCTCCTTCGCCGCTCTCGGCGCTACAGTCTCTCGCTACCAATATCCATGCAATGATCGATCGGGATCTCGGTGGTCTTCGTGGAGCACCCAAGTTCCCAAATGCTCCCTTTATGCGCGTACTCTGGTTGAGCGGCGATAGTGATCACAAGTCAGCAGTCATCGACAGCCTCTCCGCCATGCTTTCTGGTGGTATTTACGATCACGTTGGAGGCGGACTCGCGCGCTACTCAACCGATGACAAATGGCTTATTCCCCATTTCGAGAAGATGCTTTATGACAATGCTCAACTCTTGCGTCTCTTGTGTTGGGTCTACACCGACACGCAGAACGAATTGTTCCGTATACGAATCGAAGAGACCGTTGCTTGGCTTCTGCGTGAAATGAGGGTGGAGGGCGGCGCTTTCGCGTCCAGCCTCGATGCCGATACCGAAGGTGTCGAAGGAAAAACCTATCTATGGACCGAGGCACAGATCAGGGACGCATTGGGAACTCAGGCAGACTCCTTCTTCCAGACATTTTCCTTATCCAAACCTGATCAATGGGAGGGCGACCCGATCCTTCATCGGCGGTCTCACCCCAGCTATCTTGGCGAAGAACGAGAAGCTTTGTTGCGTAGCATGCTGGACGAACTCCTCGCCACTCGGCTGGCCCGTGCGCAGCCAGGCCGGGATGACAAGGTTCTTTTGGATTGGAACGGCCTAGCGATTAGCGCACTCGCGGACGCGGCCCGCCTCCTTGATCGCCCGGATTGGCTAAGAGCCGCGCGCGATGCTTTTCGTTTCGCTTGCGAATCGATGAAGGATGGGCGTCTTCCCCATAGCATCCGGGAAACCAGAAGCGTGTTCCCTGGGCTTTCAAGCGACTATGCTTGCATGATTTCGGCCGCTGCATCGCTCTTTCAGTCGACTTCAGATCAAACATTTCTGGATCAGGCGCAGGAATGGGCAGACCAATTGCGCACCTGGTATTTGGATGAGAGCGGCACTGGACACTACCTCACCGCCAGCGATGCGAAGGATGTCCCCATTCGGATACGCGGAGACATCGATGAAGCCATTCCATCTGCCACAAGCCAAGTCATCGATGCATTGCTGGCACTTTCCGTGCTTTCCCCCGAACCGACCAACAGCCATCTTTCAGACCTCGTGCAATCCGCATTGGGTCGCACGACCAATCAAGCCTATGGCCAGGCAGGTATTATCTATGCTTCGGCGCTCGCAGCTGCTCACAAACTGCTGATCATGGTCGAACCTGGCAGACAGGATGTCTTCGTTCCGGTAGCGAATCGAAACCTTGATCCATCCCGCTTCGACATTGTCGTGGGGGAAAAACGTACCCGTAAGCTGCCAGACGGTATGAGTATCAACCCAAATGAACGGGCCGCCTATCTCTGTATGGGACAGACCTGCCTTCCGGCCATCTACACGCCAGAGGAGCTCGAAGCTGCCCTGCGCCGAACGCAACCCGTGGGACCGGCATGGTAAACAAACAGTAAAGGCGGCACCTTAGTGCCGCCCCAACTTGATCAGGAATGCCCGAAACGATCAGGTGTTCATCGAATCGAAGAATTCCGAGTTTGTTTTTGTCTGTTTCAACTTGTCGTTCAGGAACTCGATGGCGTCTGTCGTACCCATCGGAGCCAGAATGCGGCGCAGAACGAAAATCTTCTGCAGATCCTGACGAGGGATAAGCAGATCTTCCTTACGGGTGCCAGACTTGAGAATATCAATAGCCGGGAAGATGCGCTTGTCAGCAACCTTGCGGTCAAGCACGATTTCCGAATTGCCCGTTCCCTTGAACTCTTCGAAGATCACCTCGTCCATACGGCTACCCGTATCGATCAGCGCGGTCGCGATGATCGTCAGCGAACCGCCCTCTTCGATGTTGCGCGCTGCACCGAAGAACCGCTTCGGACGCTGTAGCGCGTTGGCATCGACACCACCCGTCAGAACCTTGCCGGAAGATGGCACAACCGTGTTGTAGGCGCGGCCAAGGCGCGTGATCGAATCGAGCAGAATGACCACGTCGCGACCATGCTCCACAAGACGCTTTGCCTTCTCGATCACCATCTCGGCAACCTGAACGTGGCGGGAGGCCGGCTCATCGAAGGTGGAGGAAATCACCTCGCCATTCACCGAGCGCTGCATGTCGGTCACTTCTTCCGGACGCTCGTCGATCAGAAGCACGATCAGGAAGCATTCCGGGTGATTCGACGTGATCGAGTGGGCGATGTTCTGCAGAAGAACCGTCTTACCCGTACGCGGCGGCGCGACGATCAGGCCACGCTGGCCCTTGCCGAGCGGCGCCACGAGGTCGATCACGCGCGCCGACAGGTCTTTCTTCGTCGGATCCTCGATCTCCATGTTCAGCCGCTCATCGGGATAGAGCGGGGTCAGGTTGTCGAAATGGATCTTGTGGCGGATCTTCTCCGGATCCTCGAAATTGATCGTGTTGACCTTGAGAAGGGCGAAGTAGCGCTCGCCTTCCTTGGGGCTGCGGATCGGCCCCTCCACCGTATCGCCGGTTTTCAGCGAGAATCGGCGGATCTGCGACGGGGAGATGTAGATATCGTCGGGACCGGGTAGGTAGTTGGCTGTTGCCGAGCGGAGAAAGCCGAAGCCATCCTGCAGCACTTCGACGACACCCTCACCGATAATCTCGATATCCTGGGTGGAGAGCTTCTTTAAGATCGCGAACATCAGCTCCTGCTTGCGCATGATGCTGGCGTTTTCGACCTCAAGCGATTCGGCGAACGCAATGAGATCGGTGGGCGATTTGCTTTTCAGCTCTTGGAGTTTCATTTCCTGCATGTGCGGACTCTGGAAAGGCAACGGAAAAGGTGGAGGTAGGCGTATTTGATGCCGGCCGGCTTCAATCGAAACGGAAGATATTCGTGGAACCGGACAAAAAGGAAGGAACCATCTCTTACAGCCGTCTATGTCAAAGGGCAAGACGGCTTGCCCGGTTTCATCTCACGGGCGGTCTGTCAAACACCCGTATCAGAAGGGTTTGACGATAACAAGGATAACGATGACGATCATCAGAACCGTCGGCACTTCGTTCATTATACGCCAATGACGCGCCGGTCTGGTGTTCTGATCAGCGGCAAATCGGCGAACAGAGGCCGAGAAATACCCATGCACGCCGGACATGGCGACCACCAGTGCAATCTTGGCATGAAGCCATCCACCTGAGAAGCTGAAGCCATTCCATGCAAGCCACAGACCAAGAACCCAAGTCACCATCATGGCAGGATTGATAATCAGCCTGAGGAGCCGCTGCTCCATGACCTTGAAGGTCTCCGACTTCTCCGAACCAGGTTCGGCATCCGCGTGATAGACGAAGAGACGCGGCAGATAGAGCATTCCGGCCATCCAGGCGATCACCGCTATGACATGAATGGCCTTGGCCCAGAGATAGAACCCGGATGGATTGTGAAAAAACAGAAGTGCCGTTAACCCGATGAAAATCGCCAGCGCGACGAAGGCTCTGCCCGCGGCCTTTTTGCCACCAGTATCGCTTGCAGCCATCACTGTGCCTCCCGGATCCGTTTCAGCATCGCTTCAACGTGTTCAACCGGCGTCTTTGGTGTGATGCCGTGACCTAGATTGAAAATGAAAGGCCCATGGCGCAGCGCCTCGATAATCGCATCCACGCCTTCATGGAGCGCCTCTCCGCCTGCTATGAGCCTGAAGGGGTCCAGATTACCCTGAACCGCTCCCTCGGCCTGCAGACGGCGCGCTGTGCCCAAAGGAACCGTCCAGTCTAGCCCGAGTGCCGTCACGCCCGTCTCCCGGCGATAGCCCGCGTAAAGTGCGCCTGCACCCTTCGGGAAACCGATGATCGGGGTGTCGGGGTGTTTTTCCCGGATTTTCGCCACCATGCGCGCGACAGGTCTCACACACCACCGCTCGAAGGACAGTTCGTCGAGAACACCGGCCCAGGAATCGAAGATCTGGACCGCGTCCGCCCCGGCGTCTATCTGCCGGATGAGATACTCTGCAGAACAGTCTGCAAGGCAGTCTATCAGAGCGGAGAATGCCTCAGGCTGCTCCAGGGCAAACATGCGGGCCGGCGCCTGATCCGGTGTGCCATGCCCAGCGATCATGTAGGTCGCCACGGTCCAGGGCGCCCCGCAGAAACCGAGCAGCGTCGTTTCGTCTGGAAGCTCTCTTCGAAGCCGGCGCACCGTTTCGTAGACCGGCGCCAGATGATCGTGAAAACCCGATGTCTCCAGTTTTGCGATACCGCCAACGTCGATAGGCGTCAGCAGCGGACCTCTCCCTTCCTCGAAGCGCAGATCGCGACCAAGCGCGTGCGGCACGACGAGAATGTCGGAAAAGAGGATCGAGGCATCAAAGCCAAAGCGCCTGATGGGCTGCAGTGTCACTTCCACCGCAAGATCGGGATTGTAGCAGAGATCCAGGAACCCACCGGCCTGTTTTCTCGTTTCCCGGTATTCTGGCAGATAGCGTCCTGCCTGGCGCATCATCCAGACGGGAGGGGGAAACACCGTTTCACCTCTAAGGACTTCAAGGGTTTTTCGCTGCCCCATCAGGCTGCTCCACAGTCAGGATTCAAAAGATAATTACGGATCTGAAGATTCTTCTGATTCTTAGACTCTGTTTGTAATGTGGATTCAAATCTGTCCACGGTTTTGCGTGCATTCTTCGGGGTCTTATTGCCGCGCCCTTGAGAAATCCACTTCTTCAGAAGAACGGGGATAACGCGGATTCAGCACGCAGATTCAAGCGGCTGACGGGATTTCATTGAATCTCCACCGGTGGACAATGAAGGAAGCTTCGAGAATTGTCGATTGTTCTCCACATGGGGCAATCGCAATTCACACAGAGCACATCTGTGGATGAAGGGGTGGAGTTATCAAAGGGTGCGGCCTCGCCATTTTCTCGGGCCCGCGTTATCAACAGACATCCACATGGCGGGACAAAAATCCGTGCAACAGCCGCAGCGCTTCTTCCATCTTCACATGATTTCTGATGCGACCGGTGAGACTCTGCTCGCCGCAGGACGCGCCGCAGCCGCGCAATACAAGGATGCGCGGGCGATCGAACATATTTATCCGCTGATTCGAAACGAGAAGCAGCTTGCCCGTGTTCTCGATGAGGTGGAGCGGGAGCCAGGCATTGTGCTTTACACTGTTGTGGACCAGAAACTTGCCCGCCAGGTGGATGAAAGCTGTGCTGCTCTCGGCCTGCCCTGTGTGTCAGTGCTGGAACCCGTTCTGATGGTCTTTCAGTCCTATCTCGGAACGCCGGCGGGAAGGCGCATGGGCGCTCAGCATGTGCTTGATGCGCAATATTTTCACCGCATCGAAGCACTGAATTTCACGATGGATCATGATGATGGACAGCTACCCCTTGATGTGGAGGAAGCCGATGTCATTCTCGTGGGTATCTCTCGAACGTCCAAGACACCAACCAGTATCTATCTGGCAAACAGGGGCGTTAAGACCGCAAATGTGCCCATTGTTCTGGACATAAAGCTTCCGGAGCAGCTTTCCACTGCGAAACGGCCTCTGATCGTTGGTCTGGTCGCCTCTGCGGAGCGCATTTCTCAAATCCGTCAAAACCGGATTCTCGGATCGGTGGATGAGAACGCTTTCAACCCCTATACCGACCGGGTGACCATTTCCCGAGAGATTGCATATGCACGCCAGATCTGCGCACGCCATGGATGGCCGGTAATAGACGTGACCCGCCGCTCGATCGAGGAAACTGCAGCAGCCATTCTCGCATTGTATGCGAAGTCTAAGGAAAACCGAGGGTAACGATATGACCGAGACTTCCGACATCATTCTGGCGTCTGGCAGCGCTTTCCGCCAGAAAATGCTGCGCGATGCCGGCGTGACATTCCGTGTTGAGCGCTCCACGATCGATGAGCGCTCCGTGGAGAGTGCGCTGGAGGGGAGCGGATCAGACCCTGAAACGCTTGCCCAGATCCTCGCGGAAGCCAAGGCCGTCGATGTTTCCGAACGTGAGCCGGGCGCGCTGGTGATCGGGGCGGATCAGACACTTTCGCTGGGTGATGAAGTGTTTCACAAGCCGGCTGATATGGAAGGCGCGCGCCGCCACCTTCTGAAACTGTCCGGGCGCACGCATCAGCTCAACAGTGCCGTGGTCATTGCCCGCGATGGCGAGGTGATCTGGCGGCATGTGGGCGTTGCCCGCCTCACCATGCGCGATCTCGACCCCGGTTTCATAGGCAGGCACCTTTCCAGTGTCGGTGAAAAGGCACTTGCGAGCGTTGGTGCCTACCAGATTGAAGGTGAGGGCATTCAGCTGTTTGAAAAGATTGAAGGCGATACGTTCACAATAGTCGGCCTGCCGCTTCTGCCACTGCTTGCGGAACTGCGGGCCCTGGAGGCTATCGATGGCTGATCTTCGCGCATTCGTCTGCGGACATCCGATCGCCCATTCGCGCTCGCCCCTCATTCACGGGTTTTGGCTTGCCGAGCATGGCATCAATGGCAGCTATGAAAAACTGGATATCGCTCCGCTTGATTTCAGTGGTTTTCTAAAAGAATTGCCGGCTTCAGGATATGCGGGGGGTAATGTCACCCTGCCCCACAAGGAGGCCGCCTTTGCCGCGGTACATCGGCGTGATGAAGCCGCAGAGATGATCGGGGCGGTCAACACGCTTTGGTTTGAATCCGGCAAACTGATCGGCGGAAATACGGACGCTTACGGCTTTGCGGCGCATTTGAGCGCCAGCGCACCGAGTTGGGGAGATGGCGAAACGGCAGTCGTGCTCGGCGCAGGCGGTGCGGCACGTGCAATCGTCCACGCTATTCAGAAAGCCGGCTATAAAAAAATCTGCATCGTCAATCGCACACTTGCCCGTGCGCAGGAACTCGCGACCCGCTTCGGCAAAGGCGTCGAAGCCCACGACTGGGCGGAAATATCTACGCTTCTTGGCAACGCAGATCTCGTGGTCAATACGAGCGCTCTCGGCATGACCGGCCAGCCACCGCTGGATATCTCGCTCGACCCTGTGCCGGAAGGCGCCATTGTCAGCGATATCGTTTACGCCCCGCTAGAGACCAAGCTTCTTGCTGCTGCTGCGAAGCGCGGATTGCAGGCCGTCGATGGTCTCGGCATGTTGCTGCATCAGGCTGTGCCCGGCTTTGAGCGCTGGTTCGGTGTCCGGCCGGTGGTATCGGGCGCATTGCGGGATCATGTGCTTGCTGGCGAGGCTGCATGATGACAATCGTGCTTGGCCTGACCGGCTCCATCGGCATGGGGAAGTCCACCACGGGCAGAATGTTCATGGACGAAGGCGTCCCGGTTCACGATGCCGACGCGGCTGTTCATCGCCTCTATGCCGGCGTCGCCGCACCACTGATCGAAGCGCGGTTTCCCGGAACAGTGGTTGAGGGCACGGTTGACCGAACCCGCCTCGCCGAGGCGGTCATGGGAAAACCGGAAGCCTTCAAGGCGCTGGAAGAGATCGTCCATCCCCTTGTGCGGCAGGATGCCGATAATTTCGTAGCCGATCATCGGGAAAAAGGCACACCCATCGTTGTGCTCGACATCCCGCTCCTTTTTGAAACCGGTGGCGAGGACCGTGTCGATCGCATTGTCGTGGTTACTGCCCCCGCGGAAGAGCAGCGCCGAAGGGTTCTCTCACGTCCCGGAATGACGGAGGAGAAGTTCGCGGCCATCCTTGCTCGCCAGGTGCCCGATGCGGAAAAACGCAAGCGCGCAAATTTCATCATAGATACGGGGAAAGGCATGGAGCCGGCGCGACAAGCTGTGAAAGCGGTGATACGCGAACTTTCCCCAACGGATGAGGGCGCGAGATGACGGTATCCTTGCGTCCGTCGCGGCACCTACGCATGTTGGATTAGTTCGACCTTCGGAGCGGAAGAATGCGCGAAATCGTTTTTGATACGGAAACCACAGGCCTCGATTCCAACGAAGACCGGGTGATCGAGCTTGGCTGTGTGGAGCTGGACAACCGCTTTCCGACCGGCCGCACACTGCATCATTTCATCAATGCGCAGGGGCGCTCCGTTCACCCTGAAGCTCAGGCGGTTCACGGCATTTCCGATGCTGATCTGGCCGACAAACCGGTGTTCGGAGCGATTCTCGATGAGTTTCTGGAATTCATCGATGGCGCAAAGCTCGTCGCGCACAATGCCAATTTCGATATTGGCTTCATCAATGCCGAGTTCGACAGACTTGGTGTGCCGCCAGTGGATCCGGGTCTTGTGGTCGACACATTGGCCATCGCGCGCCGAAAGCATCCAATGGGCCCGAATTCGCTTGATGCGCTCTGCCGCCGCTATGGTATCGATAACAGTCACCGTACCAAGCACGGTGCCTTGCTCGACGCAGAGCTTCTCGCCGAGGTCTATATCGAACTGATCGGTGGAAAGCAGGCCGCATTGGGGCTTGAGGTCTCTTCAGGCCGCGATGATGCAGGGCAAGAAGCAAGTCAAGGATTGGTAAGGGTTTCGGCAAGGCCTTCACCTCTTCCACCCAGGATCAGCGAAGCCGAACGCGCAGCGCATGATGCGCTGGTTGAAAAGCTCGGTGAAAAATCCCTCTGGCGCACTTTGCGTGCCTGAACAGAGGTCCATCCCGGTGTGATCTGCATCGGTCACCGCCTGGAATGAGGGGCAGTAAAATGAAACGGGGCGGCGCCTGAAAGCACCGCCCCGTCTGAAATTGTGGAGATGCCAGGTTCAGGAAACCTGAACTTGGCCCTTTGCCTGTTCTTCGGCCACACGCTGCTGGAACATGCGGGCAAAATCGATCGGATCGATCATGAGCGGAGGGAAGCCGCCTGCACGCGTCGTATCTGCGATCACCTGACGGGCAAAGGGGAACAGCAGACGCGGGCACTCGATGAAGAGAACCGGCAGCATGTGTTCCTGCGGGAAACCGGCGACCCGGAAGACACCACCATAGATCAGCTCGACATTGAACAGGACCTTGCCTTCGGCCTCGGCCTTGGCATTGAGGGTCAGCACAACATCGTAGTCCGTGTCGCCGAGCGGATTGGCGTTGACGTTGACGTTGATGTTGATAGCCGGCGCTTCGGAACGGCCACGCAGCGACTGCGGAGCGCCCGGGCTTTCGAAGGAAAGGTCCTTCACATACTGCGTCAGCACATTCAGAGAGGGCTGAGCACCGTTGCTCCCGTTCGCACCTTCAGTCTTTTCTTCTGGTTTCTTCGCCATGCGTTTGTTCCTCAAGCGTGGTTTGGCAGCCGCGCGGCTCCCCTTTTTGAATTTGCTTGCTCGCTAGCATGGGCTTCGGCGCATGACAAGGCGGCGGGCGTGCCGGGACCGCATTGGAAATTGACCTGGGTCCGAACCCTAGTCCCGTTCTGGTTTGCGCCAGGGAGAATCGTCACTCGCCGCATCACTATAGTCATCCGCTGTCAGATCGATGGTTTGTGCACCTCGATTACGCTGGTTGGACGAGGTGCGCTCACCCGACTGAGGGGAGGGTCCGCCGAGGATCACGATTCTGTTGCGCAGGAACCGCCAGCCAGCATCGCGGATTGCGGGAACGAACAGCAGAAATCCGAGCGTGTCGGTGACAAAGCCGGGGGTCAGCAGCAATACGCCGGCAACCATGATCATCATGCCATGGACGAGATCACGGCCAGGCACACCCCCTTCATTCATTGTCTGCTGGATTCTGCGCACAACGCCAAATCCCTGAATGCGAAGCAGGATCGAGCCGGCAATGGCCGTCACGACAACGAGGCCCAGCGTGGGAAACACGCCAATCTGGCTGCCGACCACGACAAAGGTGGCAATCTCGGCCAGTGGAATTGCCAGGAGAAGGAATGGTACAATGGAAAAGCGCACGAACCTGTTAGCCTTGTAGCGTGTTTCGAGGAAATCTGACCGTTCCATGCTGGCCAGTTGTGAAAACATAGGTATTCTGAGCGGAAATTTGAATGATGGCTCTCTGCGTTCTATATGATTTCCTTTAGGGACGGGATGCCGTCGCCTCTGCGCCTGCCCTGAGCCGGCAGGCGCTGTGGAACACAGTGGCTCATTTGGCTGGACGTTATGGAATTCTTCGATTTCGGCACGATTTTCTTCCTGATTGCCGCTGTGGTGATCTTTTTCCAGTTGCGCAATGTGCTGGGTCGGCGCACGGGAAACGAGCGTCCACCGTTTGATCCTTATACTGCTGGACGCAATGCGTCTCGAAAAGATCAGACCGCCAACGGTGAGAACGTGGTGTCGCTACCGCGACGCAAAGGTGCCACGGAACCCGACCAGACTTATGTCGATATCGACAAGGCTGCCAAGCCGGGCACCGAATTGAACAAGGGAATGCGCGCGGTTCGGGACGCCGACCCATCCTTTGCGCCAAAGAGTTTCGTCGACGGCGCGAAAATGGCCTATGAGATGATCGTCATGGCTTTCGCGGACGGTGATCGCCGTACGCTGAAGAACCTGCTCTCCCGCGAGGTGTATGAGGGTTTTGTTTCTGCAATCGATGACCGCGAGAAGCGCAACGAGAAGATCGAATCCTCTTTTGTCGGCATTGACGACATGACGATCATTGCAGCCGAGATGAAGGGCTCTGAGGCACACGTAACCTTGCGGATTGTCAGCGAGCTTATCTCTGCCACACGCGACAGCGCGGGCGAGGTAATCGACGGCGATCCGGAGACAGTGGCAGAAGTCAAAGACGTCTGGACTTTCGCGCGCGACACGCGTTCACGCGATCCCAACTGGAAGCTTGTCGCCACCGAAGCCGAGGATTGATCCTTGTCAGGCGAAGCGCCGTGTGCGGCCGCACCCTTTGCGGCGCTTTCGCCAGGCTTTGAGCCCTGCTCTTTCCAAGACGTGCCCGGATGGCAGCAGGACTCCGTTCTTGACGCATTTCATGCCTTTGCCCGCTCGGCGGCGCGCGTTGAATCGAAGCCTTATCGCTCCGGCTCTCTTGGAGTTGTCCTTTCTGCCTTCGAATCCGCACACGCTGCGGCTCGCGTCTTGCCAAGTGCCGACGAGCGGGCGGCTCGTGCCTTTTTTGAAGACCACTTCATTCCCTGTCGCATCCGATCGGAGGATGGAGGCCCCGGTTTCGTAACGGGCTATTATGAACCGGAAGTCGAAGCTTCAAGCGTCAAAACCGACCGCTTCCATGTCCCGCTCTACCGCCGTCCGGACGATCTGGTTGATGTCGACGACAGTAACCGGCCAAACGATCTCGATCCGTACTTCGCCTTTGCTAGAGAGACCGACAGCGGCCTTGTCGCCTATCACGATCGCAGTGCAATCGATCGTGGTGCTCTTGGGGACCGCGGTTTGGAGCTCGTCTGGCTGGACAACAGGGTTGATGCCTATTTCATCCATGTCCAGGGCGCTGCGCGGCTGCGTCTGCAGGATGGAACGCCAATGCGCGTGACCTATGCCGCTAAATCGGGTCATCATTTTACAGGTGCGGGAAAGGTGCTCATCGAACGCGGTGAACTTTCTCCGGAATCAGTGACGATGCAAAGCATACGTGCATGGTTCTCGGAAAATCCGGACCGGATTGACGAGATTCTATGGCGAAATCGCTCGTTCATCTTTTTTCGGGAAACAGAAATCGGCGATGAAAAATTGGGGCCTGTCGCCGCGGCGAAGGTTCAACTTGCACCCGGGCGTTCGATAGCAGTCGATCGGCTTCTTCACACGTTTGGCACGCCTTTTTTCATCGACGCACCCGATCTCCGCGCCGGGAATGATGAGCCGTTTCGCCGCTTGATGATCGCACAGGATGCGGGTTCGGCGATTACAGGACAGGCACGCGCTGACCTTTTTATTGGTAGCGGAGCCGCCGCAGGAGAGATCGCCGGGGGTATCCGACACAAAGCGGATTTCTATGCACTGGTTCCGCGGGCGCTCCTGGGAGGCTGATCGATGAGCAGCCACACGCCCAAGCGATTGAGTATGGAAGACCGCATCCTTTGGAACCGGGTGGCGCGGACGACGGAGCCGCTAAAGGGAAAGATGCTGGAAGAGGCATCGGAGCCAACCGATGAAACGATGGCGGAACTTTCCCGCCTTGTCGCAAAGGACACGGGCAGCAAGACTCCTGCCGGGCCAACGCTCAAGGAGGCACCTCAGCCGAAAGCGCATCCGACACGGCGGATAGACAAGCCGACACATACAAAGCTGGCGCGGGGCCGGCTCGCATTGGAAGGTCGCGTGGATCTCCACGGGCTCACGCAACCCGAAGCACATAGTCTTCTCCTTTCCTTTCTCAGCCGCGCCCATGCAGACGGTGTGCGTCATGTTTTGGTTATCACCGGAAAGGGAGCTTCGTTCGGCAGCGATGGCGTGCTGCGGCGTGCCGTTCCGCAATGGCTTGCAACGCCGCCATTTTCCACCCTTGTCAGCGGCATCGACGAGGCGAGCCGCCGGCATGGCGGCGGCGGTGCGTTTTATATTCGGCTGAAGCGCAGACACAGGAGCGGGATGTGACACCGCTTGGTGAAAAGATCCGCCAGCTTCGCCGGGAGCGTGGCGTCAGTCAGAAGGAAATGGCGGCGGCCATTGGGGTGAGCGCCGCCTATCTCTCGTCTCTGGAACATGGTCGCGCCAGCCCGCCCAACTGGGCGATGGTTCAAAAGATCATAGGCTTTTTCAATGTGATATGGGACGACGCAGACGAGATGCAGCGCATTGCTGAGCTTTCTCATCCACGTGTTGTGGTGGACACGGCAAGGCTTTCACCCAATGCGACAGAACTCGCCAACCTTCTGGCGGCGCATATAGGCTCCTTGAAAAACGCCGAGATCGACCTGCTGTTGAAGCAACTGCGTGATATCACTGGAAACCGCGCAGCCAGCAAAAAATAGCAAACGTCAGGAATCGTGGAAGAGCGCCTTCAACTCGTCCAGTTTATCGTTCACCAGCCAGCCATAATAATTTTCTTCAGGAAATTTTATCCGCTGACCCTTCGCGCGGCGAATGCGGTTTTCGGCCGCGAGGCGCGAGGCGCGAGCCTCAGGGTTTCCGAGATTGTAAAGCGTAGCAGTAATGCCGGGATTCCCGGAAATGTCGAAGTCGGCAATCCGCTTGTAGGCGGAGATGGACTTTTTCACGGTCGCCGCGACATAGGCGAGTGACTTATCCGGATCCATGATGGTCTGGTAAACTTCCTGCGGGTTGTCATGGTTGATCCGTCTGAAGCCAGATACCTTGTGCACCATATCGGTCATTTTGAGTGCGGTCAGCGGGTTGAGCTGGCCAATACCAAAGGTCTGTCCTGCATAGAAGGGCTGAAAGAAAACCGCGCCAAAACGATCGTTCGGCCACTCTGTTCCATCCACGCTCTTGCCGCGAAAAGACTTGTCCCAAACCGCCTCGCGACAGCTCCAGAGCTCATAGCTGCCTTTTTCCTTCTCGCATTCAGCGAATTCGGAGCGCTTTATGAACTGTCCAACGGACTCACCGCCATGGGAAAAGGAAAAATCGCTCTTCAGATAGGAAATGGCCTTTACATAATAGGTCTGCAGCCGGTCATACGCATCGACATTGTAGGTGTGTTCGCCGACGATAGCGCCCACCACATGAACGGGGTCGATCTGATACCGGGTGGAAATCGTACGGATCTTGGAAACAAGTCCGCTATCATTCTTCAGAAGCTGATAGACCTTGCCATACTTGGCGTCATAAGTGGTTTGCGCAGATTTGGTCCGCTTCGCGGAAACGCCGGGTATGGGGGGCTGCTCGGCGTTGCGATTGCCCTCTGGCACCAGGTTTGCCGCTGCGAGGGGCAAAACGCCGGCGCCCATCAAGCCGACGCAAATGCCGATAACCAATCGAGCCCGTGATGCCATGTCGCGCTGCTTGCGCCCCCGGTGCATTCTTTTTTTGGATGAAGCGCAAGTTAGGCAATGCCTGACAGCAAGTCGAGAGGCATTCGGGCATGAGGCACGATGTCATCGCGACCGCGGCAGAGATGTCACACTTGAAAAGCCGGCATCATGGCCCTGCCACGCAGGGCCATGATGCCGTACCACGCTAGAGTATGAAGCGAGACAGATCCGTATTTCTGGCCAGATCGCCGACATTTTCATCGACATAATCGGCATCAATCTTGAGCGCGCTGCCCGAACGGTCGGGTGCATCGAAAGATACTTCGTCGAGGACACGTTCCATCACGGTCTGTAGCCGGCGGGCCCCGATGTTCTCGACGGTCGCGTTGAGATCGACAGCGATGGCCGCCAGCCGGTCAATAGCGTCGTCGGAGAATTCCAGCGTCACGCCTTCCGTCTCCATCAGGGCCACATACTGCTTGATGAGGCTCGCCTCGGTTTCCGTCAGGATACGGCGGAAATCGTCCTTTTCCAGCGCCCGCAATTCGACGCGGATGGGGAGACGGCCCTGGAGCTCGGGCAGAAGGTCCGAGGGCTTGGAAACATGAAACGCACCCGAGGCGATGAAGAGAATATGGTCGGTCTTCACCGGCCCGTATTTCGTTGCAACCGTAGTGCCTTCCACGAGCGGAAGCAGGTCGCGCTGCACGCCTTCGCGCGAAACGCCTGCCCCAACGCCGCCTTCCCGCGTCGCGATCTTGTCGATCTCGTCGAGAAAGACGATGCCATCGTTCTGGGCGGATTCCAGGGCCCGCTGGGTCACTTCGTCCTGGTCGAGAAGCTTGTCGGATTCGTCAGCGATCAGGAGTTCGTAGGATTCCTTCACCGTCGTCTTGCGCTTTTTGGTCTGCTGGCCGCCCATGGCCTTCTGCAGCATGTCGTTGATGTTCAGAACGCCGATATTGGCGCCGGGCATCCCGGGAAGCTCAAAACCCGGCATGCCGCCACCGGAATCGGAAACCTCCACCTCGATTTCCTTGTCATCCAATTCGCCATTGCGCAGCTTCTGTCGAAAGCTGTCCTTCGTGGCCGGGCTCGCCGTCTTGCCCACCAGGGCCTCCAGCACGCGCTCTTCGGCATTCATGTGGGCACGGGCGCGGACGTCTTCGCGCATTTTGTCACGCGTCAGTCCGATGGAAACCTCGACCAGATCGCGAATGATCTGCTCCACGTCACGACCGACATAGCCAACCTCGGTGAATTTGGTGGCCTCCACCTTCACGAAGGGCGCACCGGCAAGCTTGGCCAGCCGTCTGGAAATCTCGGTCTTGCCGACACCCGTGGGGCCGATCATGAGGATGTTCTTGGGCATCACCTCTTCGCGTAGCTTGGGTTCAAGCTGCTGCCGGCGCCAGCGATTGCGCAGCGCAATGGCCACGGCGCGCTTGGCGTCCTTCTGGCCGATGATGTAGCGGTCGAGTTCGGAGACGATCTCGCGCGGGGAAAATGTGGTCATGTGTTCGTCTCGTTGTAATTGTCGTATTGCATGATGAGGGCGCTTCCGGGCCGACCCTCCAGTTGAGGAATCGTGCGGAAGCCCGCTTTCTCGTAAGCGCGCACGGCGCGGCTATTATTACGCTCCGGGTCGATGAAGATGTTTTCATGGCCCTCGTCCCGAAGGCGGCGCACCATTTGTTTCAGCGAGCGGCTGCCTATGCCCCTGGAAAGAAGCGCCTCTTCGCCAAGGGACAAATCGACACCCACGGCATCGTCCGGCAGCTCGGCCAACCACGGTGCCACGGCAAGGGTTTCCTCGCTCTTGTCGTCGGCAACGAACCAATACTGGATGTAGCCGACCGGTCGTCCGTCCAGAAGAATGATGAAAGGCCGTGTCGTGTCGCGTCCTTCCACCATGTCCCGGATCTGAGCTAGCTCCGTTTCGGGTTCGCCCCACCATTGCCGCACATGCGGCCGGTGGAGCCAATCCAGCAGCAGCGGATAGTGCTCGGCCGTGACCGGAACGAAGTCGATCTGGCCGTGTTCATTCGGCATCGAGCGTTTCCACCACGACATTGTCATTGGTGTAGATGCAGATGGACGCGGCAATCTCCATCGCCTTGCGGGCAATGTCTTCGGCGTCCTTGTCGGTGTCGGCCAGTGCACGTGCTGCCGCAAGCGCATAGTTTCCGCCCGAGCCGATGGCCATGATGCCCTGCTCAGGCTCCAGCACATCGCCATTCCCCGTAAGCGCCAGGGTAATGTTCTTGTCGGCCACCAGCATCATCGCTTCAAGCCGGCGCAAATAGCGGTCTGTGCGCCAGTCCTTGGCCAACTCGACACAAGCGCGCATCAGCTGCTCTGGATACTGTTCCAGCTTGGCCTCAAGCCGTTCCAGAAGGGTGAAGGCATCGGCCGTCGCCCCGGCAAAGCCGGCAATCACATTGCCCTTGCCGATGCGGCGTACCTTGCGCGCATTGCCCTTCATCACGGTATTACCCAGGCTGACCTGCCCGTCTCCGGCGATCACCACCTTGCCGCCCTTGCGCACCGTGACGATTGTCGTGGCGTGCATGGAATTCTCGTTGCTCATCGCACACTCCTTTTCGTGCCGCCCGAAAAGGCACGGCACCGTCAGAGCGAATATGTAAGTTGAACATTGTGGAATGCAAACGCTTGACGAGATTGGCGAGGGAGCTTGGCGCTGCCGGTACATGCTGCTAGAAGGCGTTCTTCCTGCAGGGCAAAGGGAAAGACAATGGCTTCCAGCAAGTCGCGCACTGGCGAGATCAGCCGCAAAACCAACGAGACGACCATTTCGGTCAAGGTGAATATCGATGGAGAGGGCCGCTTCGAAATGGCCACCGGTGTGGGCTTTTTCGACCATATGCTGGAGCAGCTTTCCCGTCATTCGCTGATCGACATGACGGTGAAGGCCGATGGCGATCTGCACATCGACGACCACCACACCGTTGAAGATTGCGGCATCGCGCTGGGCAAGGCAATCTCGGATGCGCTCGGCGAACGGCGGGGCATCAATCGCTATGCGTCGCTCGACCTTGCCATGGACGAATGCCTGACACGCGCGGCGATCGATGTTTCGGGGCGACCCTTTCTCGTCTGGGACGTGGCGTTTCCGACCCAGAAGATCGGCACGTTCGACACCGAACTTGTACGCGAATTCTTCCAGGCGCTGGCGCAGAACGCTGGCATCACCCTACACGTGACGAATCTCTACGGCGCCAACAGCCACCACATTGCCGAGACTTGCTTCAAGGCAGTGGCGCGTGTCCTGCGCACCGCTTGCGAAACCGATCCACGCCAGGGCAACGCGGTGCCCTCCACCAAGGGCAGCCTGAAGGGATAAACCGATGGCAAGCTATGTGGTTATGGAGCCGCCCGAGGGAGGTCCGGAACAGGCAGTCCTCGTTCGCGACGGGTTTGCTCTTCTGGCTTTCATCATGCCGTTTCTGTGGTTTCTCTGGCATCGCATGTGGCTGGAGGCACTGGCGGCTTTTGCCGCAGCACTGCTGATCGGTGCGCTGGGAACGGTCGAAGGATGGTCTGTTGCCGCGACTGTGGCATCGCTTTGTCTGTCTCTCTTCGTGGCGCTGGAAGCGCGCAATTTGCGTGTTGCCATGTTGGCCCGGCGCGGCTGGAGTGAATGGGGCATTGTCGACGCGGCAAGCCGGGACGAGGCCGAGACACGCTATATGTCCGGGCTCTTGTCGGAAGGGGCGGAAGCCCGAAACGAAACCACGGCACCTCCCGCTTTCACCGAAAAGCCACTGCCGGGCAGGGTCTCAGGCCGCACACATGAACCGGCACTTGGTCTCTTCACGTATCCCGGAGCGCGCTGACCATGAAGGTTGCGATCATTGATTACGGTTCGGGCAATCTGCGCTCGGCCGCGAAGGCCTTCGAGCGTGCCGCGCACGACAATGGCATTGCCGCAGATATCATTGTAACGGCGGATGCCGATGCCGTTCGCACCGCCGACCGCATCGTTCTGCCGGGTGTTGGGGCCTATGCCGATTGCCGTCAGGGGCTGAATGGAGTGCCCGGCATGGTCGAGGCGGTCACGGATGTCGCGATCCATCAGGCGCGACCCTTTCTCGGCATCTGCGTCGGTATGCAGTTGATGAGCGAGCGCGGACTGGAAAAGACGGTAACGGAAGGGCTCGGCTGGATCGGCGGAGACGTGGTTGAAATGGCGCCGTCCGACCCGGAACTGAAGATTCCGCAGATCGGCTGGAACACGATTCACGTGAAACATTCGCACCCGATCTTCGAGGGGATCCCCACTGGAGCCGACGGCTTGCACGCCTATTTCGTGCACTCCTATCACTTTGCGGCGCGCAATGAGGCGGAGGTTCTCGCCACTGCAGATTACGGCGGACCGATCACCGCCGCTGTCGCGCGTGACAATCTGGTGGGCACGCAATTCCATCCGGAAAAGAGCCAGACGCTCGGCCTGGCCCTGATCGCAAACTTCCTGCGCTGGAGGCCATGATGAGTGAAACGGACAAAAAAGGCTACTGGATCGCGCAAGTCGAGATCGCCGATTTCGAGGGCTACCGAAAATATATCGAAGCCAACGCTGCGGCGTTCCAGAAGTACGGCGCGAAATTTCTGGTGCGTGGCGGGCAGTCCGTCGCACCGGAAGAACCGGCCGGCGACCGTCAGGTGGTTATCGAGTTTTCATCCTATGAGCAGGCGCTCGCCTGTTACCATTCGCCGGAATATCAACATGCCATCACGTTCCGGAAACCCGTTTCCAAAGCCAGGCTCAGCATCATCGAGGGCGTCTGATACATGATTCTTTTTCCCGCCATCGACCTGAAAGACGGCCAGTGCGTTCGGCTCAAGCTGGGCGACATGGACGAGGCAACGGTCTACAACACCGATCCCGCCGCGCAGGCCCTCTCCTTCGAGGAGCAGGGATTTGAATGGCTGCATGTGGTCGACCTGAACGGCGCCTTCGCTGGCGCGAGTGTCAACGGCGCCGCGGTCGAGGCGATCCTGAAAGCGACGAAAAACCCGGTGCAGCTTGGCGGCGGCATCCGCACGCTTGCTCATATCGAGGCGTGGCTCGACAAGGGGCTCGCGCGGGTAATTCTCGGAACCATAGCCGTGCGCGATCCCGATTTGGTGAAGGAAGCCTGCAAGGCGTTTCCGGGCAAGATCGCCGTGGGCATTGATGCGCGCGGCGGCAAGGTGGCCGTGGAAGGCTGGGCGGAGACGTCCGATCTCTCGGCGATCGAACTTGCGCGCCGGTTCGAGGGCGCCGGCGTGGCCGCCATCATCTACACCGATATTGACCGTGACGGTGTCCTGACGGGCATCAACTGGGACTCGACCATCGAGCTCGCCGATGCGGTTTCCATCCCCGTCATCGCCTCGGGCGGCCTCGCCTCCATCGCCGATATCGTCCGCATGACCATGCCCGACGCAGCAAAGCTCGAAGGCGCCATCTCCGGCCGCGCGCTCTATGACGGGCGGATCGATCCCGCGGAAGCGCTGAAAGTGCTCAGGGGGGAGGCTGCGTGAGCGCCGACGGTCGTCTGAATCGGGGCGCCAAAAGAATTTTCACGGTTCTTCTGGTGGTGATCCTCGTCTTGGCGGCGCTGCCCGTTCTTTCGGTTGCCGCCTCCAGCATCCTTGCCAGCACCTATGGCTGCACGGTGCACGAGGGTTTCAGCAATCCGTGCATGATCGCCGGTACGGACCGGGGTGACATGCTATACTCCATGTTCGTGATGGGCTGGCTGGGGATCATCAGCCTGCCCCTCGGCATGGCAGCATTGATCGCCTGGACCATTGCGCTGATGATCGCGGTGAACCGGGCCCGCAGGAAGGCGAACCTCGCATGACCCTTAAAGCCCGTGTCATTCCCTGTCTCGATGTGAAGGACGGTCGCGTCGTCAAGGGTGTCAATTTCGTCGATCTGATCGATGCCGGCGATCCGGTGGAGGCGGCGAAGGCCTATGACGCCGCTGGTGCCGACGAGCTCTGCTTCCTCGACATCACCGCCTCCAGCGACAACCGCGAAACGATCTTCGATGTCGTGGCCCGCACGGCTGAACAATGTTTCATGCCGCTCACGGTGGGTGGCGGTGTCCGCGCGGTTTCCGATATTCGCAAACTCCTGCTTGCCGGGGCCGACAAGGTGTCGATCAACACGGCTGCGGTGAAGGACCCGGAGCTGGTGGCGCGTGCGGCCGACAAGTTCGGTGATCAGTGCATCGTCGTTGCGATAGACGCCAAGCAGGTTTCCGGCGAAGGCGAGCCACTGCGCTGGGAAATCTTCACCCATGGCGGACGCAAGGAAACGGGCATCGACGCCGTCGAGTTCGCCCGCAAGGTGGTGGATCTCGGCGCGGGTGAAATCCTGCTCACCTCAATGGATCGCGACGGCACCAAGGCCGGCTACAATCTCGCTCTGACCCGGGCCGTGGCCGATGCGGTGCGTGCGCCGGTCATCGCTTCGGGTGGCGTGGGCACACTCGATCATCTGGTTGAAGGCGTGCGCGATGGGCATGCGAGCGCAGTGCTTGCTGCCTCGATCTTCCATTTCGGCACATACACGATCGGTGAGGCCAAGGCGCACATGGCCGCTGCCGGCATACCCATGCGGATCGATCCCGCGCAGACCCCGGAGCAGGCATGAGCCAGTTCGACCTTTCCCGCCTGGAAGCGATCATTGCTGAGCGCGCGCGCTCAGGCGACGAAAATTCGTGGACGGCAAAGCTGTTTTCCAAGGGCACGTCCAAGGCCGCGCAGAAACTGGGCGAAGAAGCCGTCGAAGCGGTGATCGCCGCCGTCACGCATGACAGGCAGGGACTCATTTCCGAAAGTGCGGATCTCCTTTATCATTGGCTCGTAGTTCTGGCGCTGGAAGGCGTTTCGCTCGAAGAGGTGCTGGCGGAGCTCGAAACCCGCACCACCCGTTCGGGGATTGAGGAAAAGACATCCCGAAAAGGATGAGCGGGAGCCAGAGAACGAAGTCAGCCGTGGCGGCAAGGAAGGGGCCCGCAAATTTCATGGACCAGCTTGTCTCAGGGGAGAAATACTCCCCCTATCGCATTTTCTCGGCGGAGAAATGGGCTAAGTTCCGCGCCGACACGCCGTTGACGCTGACCGAGGATGAGGTTCGGCGATTGCGTTCGCTGAACGACCCGGTCGATCTGGAAGAGGTTCGCCGGATTTACTTGTCCATGTCGCGGCTTCTGTCAGCCCATGTGGAAGCGACACAGCTTCTGTTTCAGCAAAGGCAGGCGTTTTTTGACAGCCAGGATGTCGTGAAATCGCCCTTCATCATCGGCATTGCCGGTTCGGTGGCTGTCGGCAAATCGACCACTGCGCGCGTGCTCAAGGAACTGCTTGCCCGCTGGCCTTCCAGCCCGAAGGTGGATCTGGTGACGACGGACGGATTTCTCTATCCCAACGATGTCCTTCGGCGCGACAACCTGATGGAGCGTAAGGGTTTTCCCGAAAGCTACGATCTTGGTGCCGTGCTGCGTTTTCTTTCTGCCATCAAGGCCGGCCTGCCCAATGTGCAGGCTCCGCTTTACTCGCACATGACCTATGACGTGCTGCCGGGGGAATTCCGCACCATTGATCGGCCCGATATTCTTATCTTTGAAGGCATCAACGTGTTGCAGACCCGCCATCTGCCGCAGGATGGTACGGCGGTGCCCGTCGTTTCGGATTTCTTCGATTTCTCAATTTATATCGACGCACCGGAAGACCTGATCCATCAATGGTATGTCGACCGTTTCATGCGGCTGCGCGAAACGGCGTTCCAGAACCCGGAATCCTTCTTCCATCGCTACGCGGCACTGAAGCCCAGTGCTGCGCTCGCGATTGCCGAGCAGCTTTGGGAAACCATCAACCTCAAGAACCTGCGCGAGAACATTCTCCCGACAAGGCCGCGCGCCGACCTGATCCTGCGCAAGGGTGCCAATCATCTGACGGAAGAGGTCGCGCTCAGGAAGCTGTAACGCGGCGCAATGTGAGATTGATCCGGCCGGGCGTGTTCAACAGGGTGGACGTGCCCGGGTAAATGCGGTCAACGCCGTGAAAGGCAAGCCGCGCTGCCCCGCCAAGCACCACCACGTCGCCGGACTGGAGCTTTACGGATACGGTTTTGTCGCCGCGCTTCGTACCGCCGACACGAAAGAGGCAAGCATCGCCGAGCGATAGTGAGACCACAGGTGCTGCGAAAGCTTCCTCATCGCGATCCTGATGCAGGCCCATCTTCGCCCCTTCGGTATAATGGTTGACGAGGCAGGCCTCCGGTGGAGCAGGGAAATCAGCCACGTCATTCCAAAGGGCGAGAAGGCGTTCCGGAATATGAGGCCAGGGTTTCCCGGTGACTGGATGCGTCTCCTGATAACGGTATCCCCTCTCCTTGTCAGTGACCCAGCCGAGCACGCCGCAATTGGTCATGCGGACGCTCATTTCCTTACCGGTCCGCGGCATGGCAGGCACGAACAGTGGCGCCTCGCGCACCACCGCCCGTATCTCGTCGAGCAGCGCTTCCTGTGCGTCGCGGTCGAGATATTCCGGCAGATGGGTCACGCCTTCGGTCAGGGTGGGCAATCAAATCTCCTTGCTTTGCATATGGTGCATGAGGTGTTGCCACATAGAGGGTGAGCTTGTCGAACCACGCACAGTGCTGTTGCCATACGCCATCACGGCACGCGCGGCGCAGCCCCGCGTAGGAAGCTTACGCTTGCGAACAAAAAACGGCGACCCGAAAGCCGCCGTCTCATGCCAGATCATGACAGGTGGATCACGCGTCAGCGAGATCGGGAATGCGCAGCACCTGGCCGGGATAGATCTTGTCCGGATCGTCGAGCATTGGCTTGTTGGCCTCGAAGATGATGGTGTATTTCGCACCCTTTCCCTTGCCGTAATTGGCTTCGGCGATTTTCCAGAGGTTGTCGCCTTTCTTCACGGTGTAGAAAACCGGCGCCTTGGCGTCAGCTGCGGCGACCTTGAGCTCGCCAGCCTCCACCTTGGAGATGCCGAGCGTGTTGCCGACCGCAACGACGGCTTTCTCAAAGGCCGACTGGTCGGCGACTTCGCCCTTGAGAACAACTTTGTCACCTTCCACGACCACATCGACCTTGTCGGTGCCGAGCTTGTGGGAGTCGAGTTCCTTCTTCAGTTCGCCGGCTGCCGGCGGTTCCTCGTCTACCATGCCGAGCTTCTTGCCGACGGATTTGACAAAATCGAAAATGCCCATGGAAATGTCTCCAGTTAGAATTCGCTGATATTTGACGTGTAACAGCCCAAAATTTCAACTGCAAAACAGTCGCTGGGCAAAAAGTTACGGTAGTGGAATCGCAGGTGAGTCCTGTCTCAACCTCAGTCGAAGCCGATTTTACCGCGTAGTTTCTTGACTGAAGAGCGGCCCGCTTTGGCTTTCAACCGCCGTTCTATCGCGGAACGAGAGGGTTTTGTTTTCTTGCGGGGTCTGGGCGGCGGCTCGGCGGCACGGGTCAGCAGCTGGGTCAGCCGATCCCGGGCGTCAGCGCGGTTAAGTTCCTGAGTGCGGTAGCGGCCTGCCTCGATCACGATCTCGCCGTCCTTTGTGGCGCGGCTACCGGCTAGTTCCAGAACCTTGTCCCGTACACGCTGCGGCAAGCCGCGGGCTGACCTTGCGTTGAAACGCAGTTGCACGGCGGTCGCCACCTTGTTGACGTTCTGACCTCCGGGGCCGGAGGAACGGATGAACTGTTCCTGCAACTCGTCCTCGAAAACGGTCACACCGTTCCTGATATTGAGGTCGTTCTCGGCCATCGTTTCTGTCCGCTCAAATGAAAAGGCCCGGTCTCTGTGACCGGGCCTCAACATGCGCATTCAGCGATTTGGATGCAAGCGTGCCTTGCTATTCGGCAGCGTCCGCCATCTGTGGCGCGGCTTCGCGCACGGTCGCATCCACATGCGTTTCAAACTTTCCGAAATTGTCGATGAACATGCCGACGAGCCGGCGTGCCTGAGCATCATAGGCCGCCTTGTCGGCCCAGGTGGAGCGTGGATCCAGCACGCCGCTCTCGACGCCGGGCACCGCCACCGGTACGGAAAACCCGAAATGTGGATCGGTGCGGAATTCCACGTCGTTCAGCTCACCGCTCAATGCTGCGTTGAGCAGGCCGCGTGTCACCTTGATGGGCATGCGATTGCCCACACCGTAAGCACCGCCGGTCCAGCCGGTGTTGACCAGCCAGCAATCCACACCATGACGGGCGATCAGATCGCGCAGCAGGTTTCCATACTCGGAGGGATGGCGCGGCATGAAAGGAGCACCGAAGCAGGTGGAAAACGTGGCCTCAGGTTCTGTCACGCCCTTTTCTGTCCCGGCCACTTTGGCGGTATAGCCTGAGAGGAAGTGATACATGGCCTGAGCCGGTGTAAGCTTGGCGATCGGCGGCAAGACGCCGAAAGCGTCGGCCGTCAGCATGATGATGTTGCTCGGATGGCTGCTGCGGCCTGTTTCGCTCGCGTTGGGGATGAATTGCAGCGGATAGGCGCAGCGTGTGTTTTCGGTCAGGCTTCCATCGTCAAAATCCGGACGGCGCTCTGCATCGAGAACTACATTCTCAAGCACCGTCCCGAAGCGGCGCGTGGTGGCGAAGATCTCCGGCTCGGCGTCTTCCGAAAGCCGGATGGTCTTGGCGTAGCAGCCACCCTCGAAATTGAAGAGGCCGGCCTCGCCCCACCCATGCTCGTCGTCACCGATCAGCGTCCGTGACGGATCCGCCGAAAGCGTGGTCTTGCCGGTACCCGACAGGCCGAAGAACACTGCGGCGTCGCCATTCGGACCGACATTGGCCGAGCAGTGCATCGGCATCACGCCCTTTGCCGGCAGAATATAGTTGAGAGCGGTGAAAACCGATTTTTTCATTTCGCCCGCATAGGAGGTACCGCCGATCAGGACGATATTGCGGGTCAGATCGACGGCGATGACGGTGTCTGTTCGGCAGCCATGGCGCTCCGGGTCGGCGCGAAACGACGGCAGATCGATAATCGTCATCTCCGGGACGAAAGAGGCAAGCGCATCCACTTCCGGGCGCAGGAGCAGATTGCGGATGAAGAGGGAGTGCCAGGCATATTCAGTGACGACCCGCACAGGCAAACAGTTTTCAGGGTCTGCCCCGCCGACTAGATCCTGCACAAAAAGATCGCGGTCGGCTGCATGGGCGATGAAATCGGCATGAAGCGTCTCGAAATGCGCCGATGACATGGGTTTGTTGTTATCCCACCAAACTGCGTCTTCCGTCTCGGCGGTACGCACGACAAACTTGTCCTTGGCAGAGCGGCCCGTGTGCTGTCCGGTTTCGGCAACCAGCGCGCCATCTGCGGTGAGTTTCGCCTCACCGCGGCGGATCGCCTCCTCATAGAGCGCAGCCGGCTGAAAATTATAATAGACGGCACCCGCCGTTTTCAGACCATTGCTGTCGATCCCGCAAGCCGGGTTGCGCATGCCGGTTTCGTTCATCGTAACCACCAGATTTCCCTTGAGATGCCTGTCTCCGCAGGCGATCCAAGCTGAAAACACAAATAAGCGAAAGATATCAAACCATTAATCGATTTAAATTTTTTAAAATCGTTTAAATCGTTTAAATCGGGTCGGATTCGACCAGTATTTGCACAGCTTCGCAGCGTCGGGAGTTGTCATGAGAAGCACCCGTGTGACACGGGGTTCTTTATGTGCCACATTTTGTACCCAATTTGTCCTGCATCTGCACAGCCATTCGATGCAAATAGGGACGACATGCCCATGAGGGAGCCGCTGGATATGGCAACAATCGCGCTTGTCGATGACGACCGCAACATTCTCACCTCCGTTTCCATTGCACTGGAATCGGAAGGTTATCGGGTCGAAACCTATACGGACGGCGTTTCGGCGTTGGAGGGGCTTGGAGCTCGCCCGCCAAATCTCGCGATCCTCGACATCAAGATGCCGCGGATGGATGGCATGGAGCTTCTGCGCCGACTGCGCCAGAAAAGCGATGTGCCAGTCATTTTCCTGACGTCCAAGGATGACGAAATTGACGAGCTCTTCGGCCTCAAGATGGGCGCTGACGATTTCGTCCGTAAGCCGTTTTCGCAGCGTCTTCTGGTCGAGCGAGTGCGGGCTGTTCTGCGCCGCGCAAGCAATCGCGAGACCGCTGCAAAGACCCCGGGCAAGCAATCGCAATCGCTGGAACGTGGACAGCTCGTCATGGACCAGGAACGCCATACATGCACCTGGAAGGGAGAGCCCGTCACGCTCACCGTCACTGAATTCCTGATCCTGCATTCGTTGGCGCAGCGTCCCGGCGTGGTGAAGAGCCGCGATGCCCTGATGGATTCAGCCTATGACGAGCAGGTATACGTGGACGACCGCACGATCGACAGCCACATCAAGCGCCTGCGCAAGAAGTTCAAGGCGGTTGACGGCGAGTTCGACATGATCGAAACGCTCTATGGCGTAGGCTATCGCTTCCGCGAGATCTAGACCTTGGTGTCATTCCGGAAATGCGGTTGCCCGGCGCGCGCGTCGGCAAGACAGTAGCGATGAGTGCAGAAACTGAAAAGACGGAGCGGCGGTCCTCGAAGGCCGCACGTTCAGCGGGCCAGCCCTTTCTGGGCCGGCTTGCCGTGCCTCTGCGCCGTCTCTTCGGCCATTATGTGTTTTCGAGCCTCACGCGGCGTATCCTGTTTCTGAACCTTGCCGGCCTTGGTGTTCTGGTGGTCGGGGTTCTCTATCTGAATGAATTTCGCGAAGAGCTGATCAGCGCTCGCGTCGAGAGCCTGATGACCCAGGGCGAGATAATCGCGGGGGCCATTGCCAGCTCTGCGGAGGTGGAGACCGATTCCATCCTTGTGGATCCCGACAAGCTGCTCGAGCTGCAGGCCGGGCAAAGCCTTCCACCGCGAGGCGATCAGTTGGAGAGCCTTGATTTCCCCATCAATCCGGAACGTGTAGCCCCTCTTCTGCGACGGCTCATACCGCAAACCCGCACCCGCGCCCGCATCTACGATCCGGACGCCAACCTGCTGCTGGACTCCCAATATCTTGGACAGGTTCTTCGCTATGAATTGCCGTCCATCGAGGATGACGATGCGAGCATTTTCGATCAGGTCTGGCAGCGGATGAAAGAGATTTTCCGTCGCCGGGACCTGCCGGTGTATAAAGAGCAGCCGGGAGGCAGCGGCGTGGCCTATCCCGAGGTGATGCGGGCACTCACCGGCACCACCAACCACGTGGTGCGCGTCAGTGAACAGGGCGAACAGATCGTCTCCGTTGCCGTTCCCATTCAACGCTTCCGGGCTGTCCTTGGCGTGTTGCTCCTGTCGACGCAGGGTGGCGATATCGACAAGATCGTGGCCGCCGAGCGCAAAGCCATTCTGCGCGTTTTCTTTGTGGCTGCTCTGGTGACGGCCATCCTGTCCCTGCTTCTTGCCTCCACCATTGCGAACCCGCTGCGGCGGCTTTCTGCGGCAGCTGTACGTGTTCGTCGCGGCGCGCGGTCGCGGGAGGAGATCCCCGATTTCTCCCATCGCCAGGATGAGATCGGCAATCTGTCCTCGGCTCTGCGCGATATGACCAAGGCGCTCTATGCACGCATCGATGCCATCGAAAGCTTCGCGGCCGACGTGGCCCATGAGCTGAAAAATCCGCTGACATCATTGGGCAGCGCCGTTGAGACGCTCCCGCTCGCCAAGGACGAGCGCTCCCGTGAGCGCCTTCTGGAAATCATCCAGCACGATGTTCGGCGGCTGGACCGTTTGATCACCGACATTTCCGACGCCTCCCGGCTCGATGCGGAGCTTTCACGCGAGGATGCAGATCGCGTGGATCTGAAGCGGTTCGTTGGCGATCTGGTCGGGGCGATCCGTGAGGCAGGCTCGACGAAGAAGCCTGTGGAGATCACCTTCACAACTGCATCGAAGGGTGAAAGCGAAGCGGCGGCCTATTTCATCCAGGGTCACGATCTGCGGCTGGGGCAGGTGATCACCAATCTCATTGAGAATGCCCGCTCTTTCGTTCCGGAAAAAACGGGGCGGATCGATGTACGCCTGTCGCGAACCGGCAAACGCATCATCCTCACCGTAGAGGACAATGGCCCGGGAATTCGCGTGGAAAACATTGATCGGATTTTCGAGCGCTTCTACACGGATCGTCCGGTCGGCGAAGCGTTCGGCCAAAACTCCGGGCTCGGTCTTTCCATCAGTCGCCAGATCATCGAAGCGCATGGCGGTACGTTGACCGCAGAAAACATTGTCGGAGCGAAACCCGGTGACATCAGGGGCGCCCGATTCATTGTGGCATTGCCGGCCGAGGCCTGAGCGGGATGCCAAACTGCCACGCCACCGCCATTGTTGTCGCCGGAACCGGAATATTGGTCGAGGGTCACTCGGGAAGTGGCAAGACGATGCTCGCTCTCGAGGTTCTTGCCTTTTTCCAGGTGGCAGGCATCTTTGCCGCATTCATTTCGGATGATCAGGTTGACCTTTCGGCGAGAAACGGACGCTTGATAGCAAGCGCGCCGCATTCCATCGCCGGGTTGGCCGAAGCCCGTGGTTTGGGCCCCGCAAAGCTGGATTATGTCCCTGCCGCTGTCATCGACCTTGCCATCCTTTTGATTGACGAGCAAAAGGCGCCGCGCGTGGCCGAAGAGACGAAAATCGTCCATGAGGGTATTGCGATTCCGTGCGTGGTATTGCCGCAACGGCAGGCACGACGGGCGGTTCACGCCGTAGCCGCAGCCCTGCAATTGCCGCCTTTTGGTCCAGGTCGCACCGCCGTTTGAACTTTATTTAGGCGAATCGCCGCAGTTTGGGGCTTGTCAACGGCTTGTGCGTTGACAAGATAGCGCTCTTGCCTTGGGGCAGGACGGGACTGGGGCGTCTCCGGACCTGCTTCCAACAAGGGTGGACCGACAAGGTCTGAACACTAAGTGAAGAAAAACCGGATAAACGGGCAGGCCCGTGAAGCCAGTGGATGGAGTAAACGCGTGACAGGCTCGAGCGCAAAACCAAGCATTCGGATGATGTGCCGATGATCGGGCTCGTCTTGGTGACGCATGGCCAGCTGGCCGAGGAGTTCCGCCACGCTGTGGAGCATGTGGTGGGCCATCAGGAAAACCTGGAAACAGTTTCCATCGGGGCCGAGGATGATATGGAGCAACGCCGCCGCGACATTGTCGATGCGGTTGCCCGGGCAGACACCGGTTCGGGTGTGATCATTCTCACCGACATGTTCGGTGGCACGCCCTCGAACCTCGCGATTTCGGTGATGGACGCGGGCCGTGTCGAGGTGATCGCGGGCGTAAACCTGCCCATGCTCATCAAGCTCTCTTCCGCACGCGCCAATGACGATATGGCCCAGGCGCTCGAAGAGGCGCAGGCGGCGGGCCGCAAATACATCAATGTCGCAAGTCAGGTTTTGAGCGGAAAATGAGTGAGGCCCACGCAAACGAAGTCTCAAGCAACGCCACCGCTCCCGATAGGCTGAAGCGCGAGTTCAGCATCATCAATCAGCGCGGTCTTCATGCGCGCGCTTCGGCCAAGTTCGTACAGTTGGTGGAAAGCCACGATGCCGATGTGGAGGTTGAGAAAGACAACATCACAGTTGGCGGAACCTCCATCATGGGGCTGATGATGCTTGCGGCCAGCCCAGGCTGCAAGATCCGCGTGAGCGCCAGCGGCCCGGATGCCGAGGCGTTGCTCGACGCCCTGGAGATTCTTATCGCAGAGCGTTTCGGCGAGGAGTGCTGAGACCCACTCGGCCTCACACATGCACGAATAAAGATTTCTTTATGTCCATTGTGAGCTGCGTCGTGATCTGGTAGTCAGGCACCAGCATTCGCGCCCGGCTTGCTGCTCGTGGCGCTCGGATTCATGAAAATCGGAGAGTACGCCAATGAGCGCTGACAAGGATTATGTGGTCGCTGACATTTCTCTGGCCGACTGGGGTCGCAAGGAAATTGAGATCGCAGAGACGGAAATGCCCGGCTTGATGGCCTGCCGCGAAGAGTTCGGCAAGGACAAGCCACTCAAGGGTGCCCGGATCTCAGGCTCCTTGCACATGACCATCCAGACCGCTGTTCTTATCGAGACGCTGAAGGCGCTTGGCGCGGATGTGCGGTGGGCTTCCTGCAACATCTTCTCTACACAGGATCACGCCGCTGCAGCCATTGCAGAGAGCGGTACACCCGTGTTCGCTGTAAAAGGCGAGACGCTTGAGGAGTATTGGACCTATACCGACCAGATTTTCCAGTGGAGTGATGGCGAGCCCTCCAACATGATCCTGGACGATGGTGGCGACGCTACCATGTACATTCTGATCGGCGCCCGCGCCGAGGCCGGCGAGGATGTGTTGTCCAATCCGGGCAGTGAGGAAGAAGAAGTCCTGTTTGCACAGATCAAGAAGCGCATGGCTGCAACGCCGGGCTTCTTTGCGCGTCAGAAGGAAGCCATCAAGGGCGTGACGGAAGAGACGACCACCGGCGTGAACCGTCTCTACCAGCTTCAGAAGAAGGGCCTTCTCCCCTTCCCGGCAATCAACGTCAATGATTCCGTGACCAAGTCGAAATTCGACAACAAATATGGCTGCAAGGAATCGCTGGTCGACGGAATCCGTCGCGCAACCGATGTGATGATGGCCGGCAAGGTCGCCGTGGTTTGCGGTTATGGCGATGTGGGCAAGGGCTCGGCCCAGTCGCTTGCCGGTGCAGGCGCCCGCGTGAAGGTGACCGAAGTCGATCCGATCTGCGCGCTTCAGGCAGCGATGGACGGCTTCGAGGTGGTCACTCTGGATGACGCCGCCCCCACCGCCGACATCGTGATCACCACGACCGGCAACAAGGATGTCATCACGCTTGATCACATGCGCAAGATGAAAGACATGGCGATCGTCGGCAATATCGGCCACTTCGACAATGAGATTCAGGTTGCCGCCCTGCGCAATCTCAAATGGACCAACATCAAGCCGCAGGTGGACATGATCACCTTCCCGGACGACAAGCGGATGATCCTCCTGTCCGAAGGCCGGCTTCTCAACCTTGGCAATGCCACGGGTCATCCGAGCTTCGTCATGTCCGCGTCCTTCACCAACCAGGTGCTGGCGCAGATCGAGCTCTTTGTGCGTGGTGAGCAGTACAAGAATGAGGTCTACGTTCTGCCGAAACATCTCGATGAGAAAGTCGCGCGCCTCCATCTCGACAAGTTGGGCGCTCAACTGAGCACGCTTTCGGAAGAACAGGCCTCCTATATCGGTGTCACGCCGCAGGGCCCATTCAAGCCGGAACACTACCGCTATTAAGTAAAATTAACTAAGACACAATATATTGATGCCGGACCATTGACTTTTGGTCCGGCATTATTTTTGTGGCGCGGCCTTCTTCACGGCGATTCGCTCACGCGGTACAGTGCTGTGATTCGCGAGGCGGTTGACCTTCCGGGCTGCGGGCCTGCGATAGGAAGGGGCGGTCTTGCCAGATCATGCGGCGGAGAAGGAACAAGACATGCCGGGGCTGGACCCGCTGAACCGCGGATCTACGGGCCCTAAGGGCCGACAGCGCAAAGCGGGCATCGTGCGGGGACTGATGCGGTTACTGACGCTGACGACGGGTGTGGCGGTGCCATCCGTGGCCGCCGCGCAGACGGTTGCGCAACTTGCGCCGGGCGTTTCGGTTACGACCGTCGAAGTCATCCAGATCGCGGTTTTCGCCGGTGTCATGGGTGCCGCATTTCTCTCTGCCATCTGGTTGATCCGGCAACGCGCTCGCATCGCTTCTGAAAATCTCGAACTTCGCGCGCGGATCGCGGAGCTGAGTGGCGCACTCGGCCGCTCCGAAGCACTTCTCAATCTCAAGGATCAGCGTGCGGTGGTCTGGGGCGGCGGATCGGACAAGCCGGCGATTGTAGGCGATCTTGCACCAGGATGTGGTGCGCCGGATGAGCGCTCGGCGTTTCTGGCATTCGGCCGCTGGATGATGCCGCGGTCCGCCTCCGCGCTCGACCGCGCGCTTGCCACCCTCCGCGAAACCGGTGAAAATTTCGACCTCACCATCGAAACCAGATCGGGCACGATGCTGGAGGCGCAGGGTCGGAAATCTGCCCAGCACACGGTCCTCCGTTTCGTCTCGCTTGCCGGCGTGCGTGAAGAACATGCACGACTTCAACTGGAGCACGACCATCTCTTGTCCGAACGTGCCACGCTTCTGGGGCTGCTGGACGCGCTCGACATGCCATTCTGGCTGAGGGACAAGGCCGGACAACTGGCTTGGGTCAACCGAGCGTTCAGCGGTGCGGTGGATGCCCCTACGGGCGATGCCGTTCTGCGGGAACAAGTCGAGTTTCTGCCGCTGTCAGCACGCGAAGAAATCATCGGCCGTCATCGTGAAGCCAATGAGGTGTTCCGGCAATCCTTGTCCGCCGTTGTTCATGGCGAGCGGCGGGTTTTCGCGGTCACCGATTACGCCGGCGGGCACGGCTCCGCAGGCATTGCGGCCGACATCAGCGAAGTGGAAACAATCCGCCGGGAGTTCGAGAGCACGGTTCAAAGCCATTCCGAGACGCTCGACCAGCTCACCACGGCGGTAGCGATCTTCGACGAACAACAGAAGCTGCGCTTTTTCAACCAGTCGTTCCAGAAGCTTTGGGACCTCGATACACCGTTTCTTGAGAGCAGACCCGATAACGCGCTGCTGCTCGACCGGCTGCGCAGTGAAGGCACGTTGGCCGAGCAGCCCGAATGGCGGCGCTGGAAGGAAGGTCTCCTGTCCGCCTATCGCAGCATGAAGCCACAGGAACACTGGTGGCACCTGCCTGACGGGCGCACGATCCGCGTGATCGCCAATCCGCAACCCAAGGGGGGCGTGACCTGGGTTTTCGAGAATCTGACGGAAAAATTCGATCTGGAAAGCCGTTATAATGCGGCGATGCGGGTTCAGGGCGAAACGCTCGACAATCTCACCGAAGGGGTTGCGGTGTTTGGGCCGGATGGGCGCCTGCGCCTTTCCAATCCCGCCTTTCAGCGCATCTGGAACCTGCCGGACCAGCTCATCACGCCCGAAGCGCACATTGCCGACATCCGCGCAGTGTGCGATCCGCTTGCCAAGGATAGCCCATGGCGCAGCTTCGTCGCCTCGGTCACAGGCTTCGATGACGAGCGGCGCAGCCAGCATGGCCAGGTAGAGCTTTCGAATGGCTCCGTCCTCAGCCATGCCACCATTCCGCTGCCCAATGGACAGGTGATGATCACCTTTGTCGACATGACCGACAGCGTGAACGTTGAGCGGGCGCTTAAGGAAAAGAACGACGCTCTGCAGAAGGCAGACAAGCTCAAGAACGACTTCGTGCAGCATGTCTCCTACGAGCTGCGTTCACCGCTGACAAACATCATCGGCTTCACCGATCTCCTCAACCTTCCGGAGACGGGCCCGCTCAATCAGAAGCAGCGTGAGTATCTGGACCATATCGGATCTTCTTCTTCCGTGCTTCTCACTGTGGTGAACGACATTCTCGATCTTGCGACGGTCGATGCCGGCATCATGGAACTGGAAATCGGAGAGGTACGCGTTGGCGACATGGTGGAGGCGGCGGCCGGGCTCATTTCAGAGCGCCTTCGCGAACACCAGATCCGCCTCGATGTGCAGTTGGACGATTCCGCGCTCATTTTCCACGCAGACGAAAATCGGGTGCGCCAGGTTCTGTTCAACCTGCTTTCCAATGCTGCCAATTACGCGCCCGAGCACAGCACGATCCGCCTTTCCGCAAGGCAGCTGGACGATGCGGTGGAGTTCAGCGTTCATGACGATGGGCCGGGCATGGCGCCCGATGTTCTGGAAACCATCTTCAAACGTTTCGAGCCGCATGTTAATGGCGGGCGCAGGCGTGGTGCGGGGCTTGGCCTCTCCATCGTCAAAAGCTTCGTCGAGCTGCATGGCGGTTCGGTTCACATCGACACGGGCGAAGGGCGCGGAACCACGGTAACCTGCCGGTTCCCCTCCGCGCCGACACAGGCGCGGGTCGCCGCAGAGTAGCCAAACCGTATGACAGCACGCGTTCTGGAACGCTTCCTGCCGGATGAAGACGCAACAACGCTTTTCGGCGAGGACATCGCCGTGGCGCTTCGCGCCGGCGATGTTCTGGCCCTGAAGGGCGATCTCGGCGCGGGAAAAACCACGCTCGCCCGTTCCATCATCCGCGCCTTGGCCGACAATCCGGATCTGGAGGTGCCAAGCCCCACCTTCACGTTGGTACAGAACTATGAAGCACGGATTCCGGTACATCACTTCGATCTTTATCGGCTTGGCGATCCGGATGAGTTGGAAGAGCTCGGCCTTTTCGAGGCGGCGGAGGAAGGCATTGCGCTTGTCGAATGGCCCGAGCGTGCTGGCGAGCGGTTTGCCGATGCGATCCGCATAGAGCTGCACGACAGGGGCGAAGGTCGGCTTGCGGTTATCGCGGGGCCGGAGGGGGCCATGCTGCGACTGGAGCGCAGCTTCGCCATCCGCGATTTTCTAAACAAGGCCGGAGAGGTGCGCGCTCACCGCGCGTTCCTTCTTGGCGATGCCTCCCTGCGGGCCTATGAGACCGTGACGACACGCACAGGCGCCCGCCGCATCCTGATGAACGCGCCGGAGCGCCGCGACGAGCCGCTGCTTGAGTGCGGTCGCCCCTATAGCCGCATCGCCCATCTGGCGCAGTCCGTCGCCGCCTCCGTTGCCATGGCAAACGCCATCCGCGCCCGCGGCTTCTCTGCCTATCAGGTCTATGCGCAGGATCTGGAAACGGGGCTTCTTCTCACAGAGCATCTGGGCGAAACGCCGTTTCTTTCGCCGGAGGGCGAGCCTGTGGCTGAACGCTATGTGGAGGCCGCGCGCCTTCTTGCGGCGCTCCACCGCTATGCCTGGCCAGAAGAGTTGCCCGTCAACGATCAGGTCACGCACCAGCTTCCGCCCTATAATGGCGAGGCGCTCGGCATTGAGGTGAGCCTTCTGACCGACTGGTACATGCCGTTCATGGCCGGTCGTCCCGCAAATGATGCAGAACGGGCTGGCTATATGGAGCGTTGGAACCGGCTGTTCACACGCCTCGAAGACTTCGAGAAAAATCTCGTCCTGCGCGACTTTCATTCGCCAAACCTGATCTGGCGTGCCGAGCGCGAAGGGTTCGACCGGCTGGGGCTGATCGATTTGCAGGATGCGGTGTGTGGGCCGGCGGCATACGACGTCGCCTCGCTTGCGCTCGATGCCCGCGTGACTATGCCCGAAGCACTGGAACGCGCCGTGGTGGAAGCCTATTGCGCCGCCCGCGCCGAACAGGGCCCGTTCGACCGCACAGCCTTCGACGAGGCCTATGCGATCTGCGCCGCCCAGCGCAATTCCAAGTTGCTCGGAACCTTCGTGCGGCTGGAGCAGCGCGACCACAAGCCATTCTACATCAAACATCTGCCGCGCATCCGCGCCTATCTTCGCCGCGCAATGCGCCATCCCGCACTGGATGAGCTGCGCACATTCTATGAAGAGGCCGGTTTTCTGAGCGGAGACGGGGCATGAGCGCGAAACTCCCGACAAAGGCGATGGTGCTGGCCGCTGGGCTCGGCAAGCGCATGCGGCCCATCACCGACACAATGCCCAAACCGCTGGTGAAGGTCGCGGGGCGCACACTGATCGACCGGGCGCTCGACATGCTGGAGGCTGCCGGGGTCAAGGTGGCCGTGGTAAACGTGCATTATCTCGCCGACCAGATGGAGGCGCATCTGGCGCACCGCACCGCGCCGGAAATCATCATCTCCGACGAGCGCGATCAACTCATGGACTCGGCGGGCGGCGTCATCCGCGCCCTGCCGCATCTGGGTGATGCGCCCTTCTTCATTCTAAACGCCGACACGTTCTGGATTGAAGCTGGCACGTCCAATCTCGAGCGCATGGCCCTTGCCTGGGAGCCTGAGACCATGGATATTCTCCTCATGGTTGCAGACACCGAACAGGCCACGGGCCATTCCGGCTCGACCGATTACAGCATGGATGCACAAGGCCGCCTCGCCCGGCATCGGGGCGTGGCGGGCGGTGTCATCTATGCCGGCGCCATCGTGCTTCACCCGCGCATCTTTGCCGGTGCCGGTAACGAGCCACAGTCTCTCAATGCCTATTTCGATGCAGCGGAGGCGAAGGGCCGGCTTTTCGGCATGAGAATGGATGGCGCGTGGATCACCGTCGGCACGCCGGATGCCATCGCGCCCGCCGAAGCAGTGGTGAAGAAGCACGCCGAGAAGAGCGATGCTGGCTGAAGATAGAAGCCGCGTCTTTTCCATTCCCCCCGGCGTCGGCTTTCTGGAGACACTTGTCGAAGCCCTGTTTGAAGGCAGGCTCGTGCCGGGCTTTCGCCACACGGGCGATCCGCTGGCGCTGGCCGATGTCACCATCTATCTGCCGACCCGCCGTGCCGCCCGCGCCCTGCGCGATGTCCTGCTTCGAAAGCTCGTTGGACAATCCGCCATCCTCCCCGTCATTCGCCCGTTGGGCGAGTTCGATGAGGAGGCCGCGCTGTTCGATACGGAAGGTGCCACCGCGCTCGATCTCGCCCCGCCAATAGAGGCGCTGGATCGCATCCTGCTGCTCGCACCGCTCGTGCAGGCGTGGAAGGCGCGGCTACCCGGCCACGTGGCCGCCCTTTTCGAGGAAGGTGTCGTGGTGCCGGCTTCAGCGTCGGATTCCATCTGGCTCGCGCGCGATCTCGCCGGCCTGATGGACGAGATCGAAACCGAGGAAGCCGACTGGACGAAACTCGCCAGCCTTGCGCCCGATGCGCTGGCGCACTGGTGGCAGGTAACGCTCGAATTCCTGCAGATCGTCACCGCCCATTGGCCAAAACTGCTCGAAGAGCTCGACCGCTCCAACCCTGCCGCGCATCGAAACGCGATGCTGGCGGCAGAAGCCGCCCGGCTCAAGGCCCACGCACACAAGGGCCCGGTCATCGCTGCCGGCTCCACCGGTTCCATCCCCGCCACGGCGCGGCTTCTGGCGACAATCGCCGGGCTGGGAAACGGTGCCGTGGTTTTACCGGGCCTCGACACGCGGCTCGACGCACAGGCCTGGGAGGCGGTGGGCGATGCGGACGAGCCATCGGCCTTCGGCCATCCGCAGGCCGGCTTGAAGAAGCTGCTTTCGGCCATCGGCATCACGCGCGAAGAGGTGGTCGAGCTTGGCGAGCCTGCCCCGCCGCTAACCCTGCGCCGCGCATTGGTCAGCGAAACCCTGCGCCCTGCCGAAACCACGGATGCCTGGCTTGAAAATCAGGCGCTGGCAGCCGATGCAACGGAAGGCGGCGCGCTTTCCGGCGTGACCCTGGTCGAGACCGCAAACGAGCGTGAGGAAGCACTGTCGATCGCCGTCGCGCTGCGCCTGGCCTTGACCGACGAGAACGCAACGGCGGCACTGGTCACGCCAGATCGCGGTCTGGCGCGCCGTGTCGCGGTGGAGCTACGTCGCTTCGGCATCGAGGCGGATGATTCCGGCGGAACGCCGCTCGCCGACACCCCGCCGGCAACGCTCGCCCGGCTTCTGCTCGAAACCGTGTTCCGCCCCGGTGAACCCATCGCCATCGTGGCTTTGCTCAAGCATCCCTTGCTCCGGCTCGGGCTGAAGCGCGCCAGTGTGCGCCGCGCCGCCGAGACCATCGAGCTCGTGGCGCTGCGCGGCGGCACGGGCCGGCCGGACATCGTCACGCTCGATGCGCTCTTTGAAACACGCTGGGAAGCGATTGAACGCGACACGCGCAAACCCTTCTGGTTCCCGCGCGTCAACGACGCCGCACTGGCCGAAGCGCGCGCCGTGCTCGGTGCCCTGGTCGAGGCGCTGCGCCCACTGGCTGCGCTTCGCGGGCAATCGGGCATCGGCGTGCCCGAGATGGCGCGCAAGGCAGTCGAAGTTCTCGAAGCACTCGGCCGGTCCGAAGATGGCAGTCTGACAAATTACTATGACGGCGAGCGCGGACAGGCCATGGCCGCCTTCCTGCGCGGTCTGGTGGGTTCGCAAACGGCCCTGCCCTTCGACGCCGCCGAATGGCCGGCGGTCTTTGCCGCACTCATCGCCACCGAGATGGTGAAACCCACCATGGGCGCAGACAGGCGCGTGGCCATCTGGGGCACGCTCGAAGCGCGGCTTCTGCATGTCGACACGATGGTTCTGGGCGGCATGAATGAGGGCACCTGGCCTGCCATCCCCTCCTCCGATCGCTTCATGTCGCGCCTGATGAAGGCCGAGCTTTCGCTGGAGCCGCCGGAGCGCCGCATCGGCCAGGCCGCGCATGATTTCATGATGGCGATGGGCACGAAGAAAGTGGTGCTGACGCGCGCCGCGCGCGCCGGCGATGCGCCGGCTGTCGCTTCGCGCTGGCTGCAGCGCCTCACGGCATTTGCCGGCAAAGATGTTGCCGAAACCATGCGCGCCCGCGGCCGTGAGCTGATCGCCTGGGCACGCCTTCTGGACGACAGGCCGGACGAGGATTTCGCCCCCCGGCCCGAGCCCGCGCCGCCGGTCGAGGCGCGCCCCACGCGCTTCTCGATCACCGAGATCGAGACGCTGCGGCGCGATCCCTATGCCGTCTATGCAAAACGCATTCTGGCACTTGTCGCGCTCGACCCGCTGATCCGCGATCCGGGTGCCGCAGAACGCGGCAATCTCTTCCACGATGTTCTGGAGCGCTTCATTAAGGAAGTGGAAGACCCGACGGCCCCCGACGCGCTCGACGGGCTGATCGCCATTGGCCGCGAGCTCTTTTCCGAAGCCGGTCTTCCAGCTGATGTGGCAACCGTCTGGTGGCCGCGCTTCGAGCGCACGGCGGCCTCCGTCATCGAGTGGGAGCGCGGTCGCGCCGATGGCATCGCAAGGCGCCATGCCGAAATCCGCGCCTCGGCCATCGAGGTGGCGAAGCTCGGCCTCACCCTTTCAGGCCGCGCCGACCGCATCGACATCCGCGCCGATGGCAGCGCCGAAATCCTCGACTACAAGACCGGCGCCTCGCCGTCGCGCCGGCAGGCGCACACGCTTCTCTCGCCGCAGCTCGCGCTGGAGGCGGCGCTGCTTCAGCGCGGCGCGTTCGCCGATATCGGCCCGGCAGAGCCCGGCGATCTCGCCTATGTGCGGCTCAAGGCCAATGGCGAGGTGATGCCTGAATCCATCCTTCGCATGAAGGACAGCGAAAAGACCGCGCCCGGCATGGCCGAGGAAGCGTGGGAGCGGCTGGGGCAGCTTCTTGCCCATTATCACAAGCCCGAGACGGGCTATCGCTCGCGCGTCCTGCCCTTCCGCGAGGGCGATGTGGACGGCGATTACGATCACCTGGCACGCGTGCTCGAATGGTCTGCCGGCGGCGATGCGGGCGATAGCGGAGGGGACGAATGAAAAAGTTTCCCTTGATCCCCAAGGACACGATCAAGGCGCAGTCGCTTGCAGCCGACCCTGCCACATCGGCCTGGGTCTCGGCCAATGCCGGCTCCGGCAAGACCCACGTCCTAGCCCAGCGCGTGATCCGGCTTCTTTTGCAGGGTGCCGATCCCTCCAAGATCCTCTGCCTCACCTACACGCGCGCTGCCGCCGCCAACATGGCCAACCGCGTCTTCCGCGATCTCGCCGGCTGGAGCCTCCTGCCCGACGAAGCGCTGTCCGATGTCATCGCAGAGATGGAAGGCAAGGCGCCCAGCCGCGAAAAGCTTGCCCGCGCGCGGCGGCTATTCGCCCGCGCGCTGGAAACGCCGGGCGGCCTGAAAATCCAGACGATCCACGCCTTTTGCGAGGCGATCCTGCACCAGTTCCCGCTGGAGGCAAACATTGCCGGCCATTTCGAGCTGCTCGACACGCAGATGGAGGAGGCGCTGCTTGCCGAGGCGCGGCGCGATCTTCTATCCGGTGCCGCCGGTGAGGATGGCGCGCTGGCCGAAGCCTTTGCCGAGGTGCTGGAGCGTGGCGGCGAGAGCGGCTTGCAGGAGCTTCTGTCCGAGATCATCGCCCGCCGCGATGGGCTGCGCGCCTTCATTGATGAAATCGTAAAAAACGCCCAGGTGCCCTACAGCGCGCTGTTCGAGGAGTTCGATTTCGCGCCCGATGACACGGCAGCATCGATTGCCGCCTCCATCTGGCCGCTCCCCGGTTTCGATGCCGGCGCGTTTCGTGCCTTCGTGGCCGAGGCGGAGGCCGTCGATGCCAAAACGGTTTTGAAGAGCATCGTGCCCGATGCCAGCCGCGCCTTCGAAGAAACGGACCCGCTGCGCCGGCTCGACCATCTGCGCAAGGGCTTTTTGAAGGCCGATGGCGGCGTCTATGGCGAGACTACCTTCAAAAAGGCGCTGCGCACCGCCCTGTCCGATATTGTGGAGCGCTATGGGGAAGCGGCGGAGGCAATCCGCAATGCGGCCGACCGTGTGGCGCTCTTCCGCATGCTGGAGGCAACGCGTGCGGCCCTTGTCATCGCCGATGGCATGATCGCCCGCTATGAGCGTCTGAAACGCGCGCGCGGTTTTCTCGATTTCAACGATCTCATCATGCGCACCATCCGGCTTCTGGCGCGCGCCGATGCCGGGCCATGGGTGCAGTACAAGCTCGACAAGGGCATCGACCATGTGCTGATCGACGAGGCGCAGGACACGAGCCCCGAGCAGTGGCAGATCGTGCGCCTTTTGGCGGAAGAATTCTTTGCCGGCGAAAGTGCGCGCGAGGGCCTCATGCGCACCATCTTCGCCGTGGGCGATGAAAAACAGTCCATCTATTCATTTCAGGGTGCGGAGCCGGCGGCCTTCGGCGAGAGCGGCCGCGCGTTCGAACAAAAGGTGCGCGAGGTCGAGCGCCGCTTCGAGCGGCTGCGCCTGCGCTATTCCTTCCGCTCCACGGAGGATGTGCTGCGCGCCGCCGATCTCGTGTTTTCGAAAGCCGATGTGGCGCAGGGGCTGACGCACGATCCCGAGCCAATCGAGCATCTGGCGGTTCGCGCGGGCCAGCCCGGCTATGTGGAAGTCTGGTCGCCCATTGCGCCGGTCGCGGTGGACGAGCCGGAAGACTGGACGGAAGCCATCGACCACGCCTCCGCGCCCGCCGTGCGGCTGGCCGAAACCATTGCGCAGACCGTCGAGGACTGGATCCGCAATGGTGAGATCATCGAAGGCACGGGCAAGCGCCTCACAGCGGGCGATGTTCTGGTGCTCGTGCGCAAGCGCGACCGGTTCGTGCACGCGCTCTCGCGCAGCCTGAAAAACCGTCATATCGATGTGGCCGGCGCGGACCGTCTGCGGCTCACGGCACACATCGCCGTGCAGGATCTGATCGCGCTTGGCCGCTTCCTGATCCAGCCACATGACGACCTCTCGCTGGCAGCGGTGCTGAAAAGCCCCCTCTTCGGCATGGATGAGGAACGCCTCTTCCGCCTGGCCTGGAACCGCGGGCGCGCCGTACCGCTGTTCGATGCCATGCGCGCGCAAGCGCTGGAAGATCCGGTCGTGGCCGGCATGGTCGAGACCCTGCAAAACTGGCAGAACGAGGCGGCGTTCAAGCCGGCTTTCGAGTTTTATGCGAGCCTTCTCACGGGCACGCACGAGCGGGAGGGCGCGCGTCGGCTTTTCGTTGCGCGGCTCGGCCATGAGGCAAACGACATTCTCGATGAGTTTCTGTCCTTCGCACTCGCCGGCGAGCGGGCGGGGCTCAACGGTCTTGAAGCGCTGCTTTCGGCGCTTGAGGGACAGGCGCCCGAAATCAAGCGCGAGATGGACCAGACACGCGACGAGCTGCGCATCATGACGGTTCACGCCGCCAAGGGTCTTGAGGCTCCGGTGGTGTTTCTGGTGGATCCCGGCAGCGCGCCCTTCGTCTCCCAGCATCTGCCCAAGCTCATGCCCTTTGCCCCGCGTGGCGAAGGTTGGCAGGGCAAGGGTTTCCTCTGGCGCGCCGGCAAGGATGTTTCCAACACGGTGGCCTCCACCTTCGAAACCGATGCAAAGGTCAAGGCGGAGGAGGAATACCGCCGGCTCCTCTATGTGGGCATGACACGGGCCGAAGACCGGCTGATCGTCTGCGGGTATCACGGCCAGCGCGAGCCTCAGGAACTGACCTGGCTCAACGTGGTGCGCACCGCACTTTCCGGGGCCGACCGGGTGGAGGAACGGGCAAGCCCGGAAATCTGCGCTCCGGTCTATCGCTATCGTGTCAGTGATGCACCGGCGGTGAAGCCTGAGGCGGAGAAACCTGCTGAGACCGCGCCCGAAACCGCGCTTCCCGAAGTCCTGCTCACGCAGCCGCCCATGCCGGTCGACCTGCCGCGCCCGCTCTCGCCGTCACGCGCTGGCGCCCTGATCGAAGCTGACTACGAGCCTGTCCCCTCGCCCATCTCGCCCGTTCTCGACGAGGCGCGCAAGCCGGGTTTCGCCATCCAGCGCGGTCTGGCCGTGCACAAGCTTCTGCAATTGTTGCCCGAATGCCCGCAGGAAGAGCGTGAGGCCGCAACCGGTCGGTATCTCGATCGCGTCGGCAGCTCATGGAGTGATGCCCAGCGGGAAGCCGTCCGGCGCTCGGTGCGCGCGATCCTTGCGGACACGCGCTTCGCGCCCATCTTCGCGTCGGGGTCGCGTGCCGAGGTTTCGGTGATGGGAGAGCTCACGCTTGGCAAGCGCCGCCACGCCGTTTCCGGCAAGATCGATCGTCTGGCTGTTACCGATGAGGCGGTTCTGATCGTCGATTACAAGACCAATCGCCCTGCCCCCGAAACGCTGGAAGAAGCACCCGCCGCCTATGTCGCACAGCTAGCGCTTTATGCGGAGCTTCTGAGGCCACTCTACCCCGGCCGCAGGGTCGAGGCCGCGCTTCTGTTTACCGAAACGCCGGTTCTGCTGCCGGTGCCAGAGGATCGTCTCGCAGATGCGCTTGAACGACTCACGGGAGCGTGACACAAGAAAGCTTGACGCGACCCCGCGCCACCCCCACATGTGGTGTGACAGATTTGCCGATAAGGAGAATTCCCATGGCCACCGTGAAGGCGGACAAGAACAATTTCCAGTCCGACGTGCTGCAGGCGTCCGAGCCCGTGGTTGTCGATTTCTGGGCCGAGTGGTGCGGCCCCTGCAAGATGATCGCGCCCGCGCTGGACGAGATTGCCGCCGAGCTCGGTGGCAAGGTCAAGATCGCCAAGGTGAACATCGATGAGAACCCGGAACTCGCCGCGCAGTATGGTGTGCGCTCGATCCCGACGCTGATGATGTTCAAGGGCGGCGAAGTGGCCGACATGAAGGTCGGCGCCGCACCCAAGACGGCGCTTTCGGCCTGGATCAACGGTGCCGTCGCCTGAAACGTCACCTGCAGAGACATGAAAAACCCGGCCTCGTGCCGGGTTTTTTGTTGGCTGGATTGCACCACGCTACTGCATTCGGTCCTGAGCCTGGCCGGCTCAACCCCACACAAGTAGGGCGACCAGCCCGACACTGCCCACGAGCAGCCGCCACCAGCCAAACAGCGCATAGCCGCGCCGCGATACGTAGCCAAGCAGCCAGCGCACCACCAGAAGAGCGGCGAAGAAGGCGGCGATGAATCCGATGGCAATGATTTTCACATCGGCCGCCGAGAGAAGATCGTAATTCTTGTAGAGATCATAGGCGAAAGCGCCGGTCATGGTCGGCATGGCGAGGAAGAACGAAAATTCTGCCGCCGAGCGCTTGTCCGCACCCATCAGCAGCCCGCCGACGATCGTCGCGCCCGAGCGCGACGTGCCTGGGATCATCGAAAGGCACTGGAACAGACCGATGCCAAGATACATGGAGAGCGGGAATTTCGTGATGTCATGATAACGCGGCTTGTTGGCCCAGCGATCCACCCAGAGAAGCACGAACCCGCCCAGGATCAGCATGACACAGATCAGAAGCGGTGTTTCGAAGAATACGGTCTTGATGATCTTGTAGGCCAGAACACCGATGATGGCGGCGGGAAGAAAGGCGATCAATATGCCGATGACGAAGCGTTGCGTCGCAGGATCGCGCGGCAGATCGATCAACATTTGCCAAAGCCGGGCGGCATAAACGCTGAGGATCGCCAGAATCGCGCCGAGCTGGATCAGAACCTCAAAAGCCTTGCCGGTGGATTCAAAACCAAGGAAATGGCCTGCCAACAGGATGTGTCCGGTCGAGGAGACGGGTATGAATTCCGTCAGTCCTTCGAGGACGCCAAGAAGGAGGGCCCCCACGATGGTCTGATCCGTCATGTTAGCTCCTCAATCACGGCTTGCTTGTCAGCAGATACGTCTCCCCCTATAGCAGAAGGGAGTACTTGCAGAATCAGGTAATCGAAGAATTACCGCCAAGGCCATGAAATGGCCAGAGCCTTCCGTTAGAAGCGACCGCATGCTGACCCTGTTTCATCATCCCCTTTACGCTTCCTGCCGTTTCATCCGGCTTTCCTTTGGCGAGTATGGCGAGGAACTCGCCCTCATCGAGGAACGTCCTTGGGCGCGGCGTGAGGAGTTTCTCACGCTCAATCCGGCCGGAACCATTCCCGTGCTTCTGGCCGAGGGCGATTATCCCATCGTTGGCGCCACGGTCATCGCCGAGTATCTCGACGAGACACGCGGTGCGCTCAAACGCGAAAAGCGGTTGATGGCCGAGGATTCTGTCGACCGCGCGGAAATCCGCCGTCTGGTTGACTGGTATCTCGTCAAGGCTGATGCCGATGTCACCCGGCATCTGGTGCGTGAACGCGCACTCAAGCCGCAGATGGCTGGCTCGGAAGGTGGCGGCTCGCCGGATTCGGCGGCCATTCGTGCGGCGCGCACCAATGTGCGCCAGCACATGAAATACACCAACTGGCTGGCCGGCACGCGCGACTGGATGGCCGGAAAACGCCTCTCCTATGCCGATCTCGCTGCAGGCGCCACGATCTCGGTTCTGGATTATCTGGGCGAGATCGAATGGTCCGAATATCCGGCAGCGCGCGACTGGTACACCCGCATGAAATCGCGGCCCTCTTTCCGCTCCATCCTGGCTGACCGCGTGCGCGGGCTTTCCCCCGTTTCTCACTACGCGGATCTGGATTTCTGATGAAAAGCGCGCAGGCCGACAGGCTTCGCGCGTTCGTCGAAAGGGAGGCGCGCGCGCTGGGCTTCGATGCCGTGGCCGTGGCCTCGGCGGAGCGAGCCCCTTCGCGCGCGGCCGAACTTGGACATTTCCTCAAGGAAGGCCGGCACGGAAGCATGCAATGGATGGAGGAAACGGCCGACCGTCGCGCCCATCCGCGCGACCTGTGGCCACAAGCGCGCTCTGTCATCATGCTCGGCATGAATTACGGTCCGGAGGAAAACCCGCTCGAAGTGTTGAAACGTCGGGACCGGGCGGCGATCTCCGTGTATGCGCGAAACCGCGATTATCACGATGTGATCAAAGGCAGGCTGAAACAGCTTGCCGGCAAACTTGCTGCCCGAACGGGCGAGGATGTGAAGGTTTTCGTCGACACCGCACCGGTGATGGAAAAGCCGCTGGCCCGCGAGGCCGGTCTCGGATGGCAAGGCAAGCACACGAATCTGGTTAGCCGGGAGTTCGGTTCCTGGTTGTTTCTCGGCTCCGTCTTCACCACGGCCGAGTTGCCGCCGGATGCACCCGAACGCGATCATTGCGGGTCCTGCCGCGCCTGTCTCGACATCTGTCCGACGGACGCCTTTCCGGCCCCCTATCAGATCGATGCTCGGCGCTGCATCTCCTATCTCACCATCGAGAACAAGGGGCCGATTCCGCGGGAGTTCCGCGGCGCCATGGGAAACCGCATCTATGGCTGCGACGATTGTCTTGCCGTCTGCCCATGGAACAAGTTCGCGCAGAATGCGGCCGAGGCGAAACTGCAGGCGCGCAAGGATCTCAGGGAGCCACCGCTTTCCGAACTCCTGGAGCTGGACGATGCCGGCTTTCGCGCGCTCTTTTCAGGCTCCCCGATCAAGCGTATCGGCCGCGACCGTTTCATCCGAAATGTGCTGATTGCGGCAGGCAATTCCGGCGAATCCAGTCTGGTTGACCCATGCGAGCGCCTCGCCGAAGATGGTTCGCCGCTGGTGCGCGGCGCAGCAGTCTGGGCGCTTTCCCGGCTCCTGGATAAAATGGCTTTCGCGGCGCTTGAAACGCGACTGCGTCCGCAGGAGCAGGACGCAGAGGTGCTGGCTGAGTGGGACGGGCAATCATGACCAAGCAATACTTCATCTTTGGCGCAGGTTATTCGGGCCGGGCCCTCGCCCGCGAAGTGGCGCGTGAAGCCGCGGCCGTGGCCGGCACCACACGCAGCGCTGAAAAAGCCGAGGAACTGACCCGCACCGGGATCGTGCCTTACCTTTTTCAAGGCACCATTCCCGCTGAAGCGAAGGATGTGTTGGCCACCACCACGCATCTCATCGTCAGTATAGCACCGGATGCCGAGGGCGATCCCGTGCTGGCTGCCGGGCGCGAGTTGATCTCGAACGCGATGCCTTCGCTCAAATGGATCGGCTATCTCTCCACGGTCGGCGTCTATGGAGATCATGGCGGAGCGTGGGTGGATGAAACCGCAATTTGTGACCCGGTCTCCGATCGTTCGAAGCAACGGCTCGTTGCGGAGGAAGAGTGGCTCCGCCTTGGCGCAGAGCTCGATCTGCCCGTCGCAATCATCCGGCTGTCAGGCATTTATGGGCCGGGACGCAATGCGTTCTGCAGCCTCGAGGCGGGAAAGGCACGCCGCATCGTCAAACCGGGCCAGGTGTTCAACCGCATTCATGTGGATGACATCGCGGGCGCAACAGCGCATCTCGCCCGGCGGTTCGAAACGGGCATCTTCAATGTGACGGATGATGCGCCATCTCCCCCGCAGGATGTGGTGGCGCATGCCGCCGCCGTGGCAGGTCGGCAGGCACCGCCGGAAGTTTCATTCGAAGACGCGGACCTCTCTCCCATGGGGCGTTCCTTCTATGGCGAGTGCAAACGCGTTTCCAATGCGCGGCTCAAAAGCACGGGTTATCGGATGCGGCACCCGGAGTATCGCGCGGCACTCGAAACCATGTGGGCAGACGGGAGCTGGCGTGAATCGGAATCGTAAACGAATGCGGTAAGCGATTGGCAAGCATGATATGATTCGATCATCGCGTGGGTGGGCTGACAACGAGGAAGCGATGCGATTCCAACGGACTCTGAAATTGGTGGCCCTGGCCATGGTTGGTCTCTCCACCACAATTGTCTCCGTTCAGGGCGAACCCCTGGCCAAGGAGCTTTTTGGAGCCAGAAAACTCCCTGCTGCCACCCGGCCGGCAGCCTATGGCTTTTACTCCAAGGGATGTTTTTCCGGCGGCGTTGCCATCGCACCCGATGGTCCGCATTGGCAGGCCATGCGTCTGTCACGCAACCGCCGATGGGGGCACCCTGTCCTCATATCCCTGCTGGAGCGCCTGTCGAGAGAAGCCGCGCAGGACGGCTGGCGCGGACTTCTCGTCGGAGACATTTCTCAGCCGCGCGGCGGACCCATGCTTTCCGGTCATGCATCGCATCAGATCGGGCTGGATGCCGATATCTGGTTCACCCAGATGCCGACGCAACGCATGAGTGTGGCTGACCGCGAACGTATCAGTGCCGTCTCGATGCTGAAGAACGATTCCCTCTACGTCGACGACAAAAAATGGACACCTGCCCACGAAGCCGTGTTGCGACGCGCCGCGAATTACTCCGAGGTCGAACGCATCCTCGTCCATCCGGGCATCAAGAAGAAGCTTTGCGATACCGTGCGCGGTGATCGCTCCTGGCTGAGCAAGATCAGGCCTTTCTGGGGGCATCACTACCATTTCCACGTTCGCATCGGCTGCCCTGCCGGTTCTGCCGGCTGCAAACCGCAAAGCCCGCCACCGCGCAGCGAAGGATGCGATGATTCCCTCGCTTGGTGGTTCACAGATGAACCATGGAGGCCGGCAAAGGGCCCCGCCAAGCCGAAAGCCCGGGACGTGATGACCATGGCGGCCCTCCCCTCCGCTTGCCGGGCAGTGCTTGACGCGCCCAGCCCGGTTTCGGAAGCTGCAGTGACCGTGGCAGGCGAGGGCGGCGTTCCGCAAGCCGCAGCGGCTGATCTGCCGGCACTTGGGTACCAGCCTGCCAGCCCTGCCAGTGTGCTGTCGGCGATGCCGCCGGCGCGGGTTCCCCGACCGACCAACAGGCCTGGCTTTCAGTAAAGCCAATCGGTGCCGAGGCGCCGAGCGCGCAGACATTTTTGCTACCGGCGCGCTTGCGTTCCGCCTTTAACCGATTTAATCCCGCTTTAACCTCTATCTTTGAAGCGGCAAATCGCCAGAGTCTGTCCCATGCATTTCAAGAATGAGAACGATACAGCCCTGCGATTTCCGGTTTTGATCGGTGATATTGGCGGCACCAATGCGCGCTTTGCCATTCTGCTGGACTCCAACGCCGAGCCAAAAGCATTTCCGGTGGTACAGACCGCAGACTTTGCGACCATCGACGAAGCCATTCAGAGCGCTATCCTTGATCGCACCTCGATTATCCCCCAATCGGCGGTGTTGGCGGTGGCCGGTCCGGTCGAGGGCGATGAGATCGACCTGACCAATTGCGACTGGGTGGTGCGTCCGCGGAAGATGATGGAGACGATGGGCTTTAGCGACGTTATCGTCATCAACGATTTCGAAGCTCAGGCTCTCGCTGTCGTCGCGCTCGACGACGACAATCTGGAAATGGTCTGTCCTGGAAAGTCGGAAGCCACCGGCAGCCGTGTGGTCCTTGGACCTGGGACAGGGCTTGGCATGGCGGGGCTGGTCCACGCGCAGCACACATGGTTTCCGGTGCCGGGTGAAGGCGGGCACGTCGATATGGGCCCGCGCTCCGAGCGCGATCTCGAGATTTTTCCGCATCTGGAGCGTATTGAGGGCCGCGTTGCAGCCGAGCAGATTCTGTGTGGACGTGGCATGATGAATCTATACCGCGCGATCAATGCTGCCGACGGTAAGAACCTGGTCCACGAAACGCCTGCGGAGGTCAGCAGCGCCGGTCTCGACGGCTCCGATCCGGTGGCGGTCGAGACCCTTGACCTCTTTGTCACCTATCTGGGGCGGCTTGCGGGCGACATGGCACTTATTTTCATGGCGCGCGGCGGCGTTTATCTGAGCGGCGGTATAGCACAAAAGATCGTTCCGACGCTCAAGAACGGCCGTTTCCGGGCGGCTTTCGAAGACAAGGCGCCGCACAGCGCCCTGGTGAAAGACATACCGGTCTATGTCATCACGCATCCCAAAGCCGCCCTTGTTGGCCTCGCCGCCTATGCCCGCACACCTGTTCGTTTCGGCATTGAAACCCAGGGGCGACGCTGGAAGGCCGCGTGAAAAGCCGCTGCCGGAGCAGGATTCACCGTTGCATGAGCGCGGTCGAACGGGCATAGCCTGTTGCTGAAAAAGTGCGGCCGCTCAACGCCCGGTCGCCCGGCTGAACAGGAACGGATGTTTTGAAGCTTGGAAAGAACAAGGCGGATGTGGGAGACGTTCTTCCTGTCATTCGCCGCATCTTCGCGGAAAACGGCCGCGATTATATCGGCCACTATGCGATCGCGATTGCCTGCATGTTGGCGATTGCCGCGACCACCGCTTTCAGCGCATGGATCATGCGCGACATCATCGACGAAGTGTTCTATCGCCAGCGCTGGGAGCTGGTTGGCTGGATTTGCGGCGCCATAGTGGCTGCCTTCGCCATTCGCGGTTTCGCCACCTATGGCCAGTCGGTCATGCTGGCCAAGATCGGCAACAACATCGTTGCCCGCTACCAGCAGCGCATGTTCGATCACCTCATGCGGCTTGGCATCGACTATTTCACCACCACGCGTTCCGGCCAGCTTGCAGCTCAGATCAGCCAGAACGTGACCGGCATCCGCGATCTGCTCAACATGACCGTCGCCTCCATTGCCCGCGATCTGGTCACGCTCATCGGTCTCGTGGCCGTGATGGTGATGCAGGACCCCCTGCTCTCGGTCATCGCTTTGGTCATTGGCCCGCCGCTCATCTATTCGGTCAATTACCTGATGCGTCGCCTGCGCCGCGTCACGCGTGAGGCAGTCGATGTGAACTCCCGCCTGTTGGGTGCCATGCAGGAATCGGTGCAGGGCATCGCCATCATCAAGGCCTTCACCATGGAGAAGCAGCTCTCGAACAAGATGTCAGGGCTGATCTCCTATGCCGAGGACCGCTCCAACAAGATTGCCCGCGTCTCGGAGCGGCTTGGCCCCATCACCGAGCTTCTGGCGGGCCTCGCGATTGCCGGCGTGATAGGCTACGCGGCCTGGCGCGCATCCGTCAGCGCTCAGCCGCCGGGGTCCGTTTTCGCCTTCATCACCGCTCTGCTTCTGGCCTATGATCCCGTGCGCAAGCTTGCCCGCGTGCAGGTCAATCTCGAGCGCGCGCTGGTCAATGCGCGGATGATCTACGAGATTCTCGACACCGAGCCCCAGCAGCGCGATGCGCCGGGGGCAGGCACGCTTTCGGTCAATAAGGGCACCGTCAAATTCGACAGGGTTGCCTTTTCCTATGGTGACGATCTTCCGGTACTGCACGGCGTCAGCTTTGTTGCAAAGGCGGGTGAAACCACGGCCATCGTGGGCCCGTCCGGTGCCGGCAAGTCCACACTCTTCGCGCTTCTCCAGCGCTTCTACGATCTCGATGGCGGCAAGATCGAGATCGACGGGCACGATATTTCGACCGTTACCAAGAGTTCGCTGCGCAATGCCATCGCCTATGTGTCGCAGCAGCCCTATCTCTTTGAAGGCACGATCCGCGACAACATCCGCTATGGCCGTCCGGATGCAACCGATGCAGAGGTGGAGGAGGCGGCAAGGCTTGCCTTCGCTGATGAGTTCATCCGCCAACAGGCAAAAGGTTATGACACGCTGGTCGGCGAGAACGGCGCCAATCTTTCCGGTGGCCAGCGGCAGCGCATTTCCATCGCCCGCGCAATTGTGCGCGACGCACCGATCCTGCTCCTCGACGAGGCGACCTCTGCGCTCGACAACGAGTCCGAGGCACGTGTCCAGCAGGCGCTGGAAGGCATCATGGAAAGCCGCACCACGCTGGTCATCGCTCACCGCCTTTCCACTGTCGTTAACTCGGACCGCATCATCGTGCTTGAAGAAGGGCATCTGGTCGAAGAGGGCACGCATGAAAGCCTCCTCGCCAAGCCCCATGGCATCTATGCACGCTTCCACCGAATGCAGAGCCAGAAGGGTGAGAACCTGCTCGCCAACACGACAGCAGCAGAACCGCAGGAGCAGAACACATGAGCGATATGGGTCTTGTCATCGTCGGCGCGGCCGGCCGCATGGGGCAGACGCTCATCCGCACCGTGCATGCGATGGAGGGGTTGCGTGTGGCAGCCGCCGTGGAGCGTCCGGGTTCTCCGTTCCTTGGCCGTGATGCGGGTGAGCTTGCCGGCATCGGCACGATCAATGTTGCCATCACCGATGACCCGCTGGCAGCCTTCGCAAAGGCCGATGGCGTTCTGGATTTCACCGCGCCGGACTCCAGCGTCGAATTTGCCGGCTATGCCGCGCAGGCGCAGATCGTCCACGTGATCGGCACAACGGGCTTTGCACCGGAACACGAAGCGAAGATCAAGGCCGCCGCGCATCACGCCACCATTGTGAAATCAGGCAATATGAGCCTCGGCGTGAACCTTCTCGCCGTTCTGGTTGAAAAGGCCGCCCGCGCGCTGGAGGCCTCCGATTTCGACATCGAAGTGCTGGAGATGCACCACCGTCACAAGGTCGACGCTCCCTCGGGCACGGCGCTGCTTCTTGGCGAGGCCGCTGCAAAGGGCCGCGAGATCGCGCTTGCGGAAAAGAGTGTGCGCGTGCGTGATGGCCACACCGGCCCGCGCGAGGAAGGCACGATCGGTTTTGCCACGCTGCGCGGCGGTTCCGTTGTCGGCGAACACTCGGTCATTCTGGCTGGTGCCGGCGAGCGCATCACGCTTTCGCATCAGGCCGAGGATCGTGGCATCTTCGCCCATGGGGCGGCAAAGGCCGCCCTTTGGGCGCATGGCCGCAAACCCGGCCTCTATTCCATGCTCGACGTGCTCGGGCTCAACTGAACCTTCCACCACGAAGCAACAAGGAACGCACCATGTCCGGTACCCTCATTCTCGTTCGTCACGGCCAGAGCGAATGGAACCTGAAGAACCTGTTCACCGGCTGGCGCGATCCGGGCCTCACCGAGAAAGGCCATGAGGAGGCAAAGGATGCCGGTCGCCGGCTGAAGGCCCGTGGCTTCAAGCCGGACATCGCCTACACCTCGGTCCTCTCCCGCGCGCAGGTCACCAATGACCACATCCTGAAGGAGCTCGGGAGGGAGGATCTGGAGACCATCCGCGACCAGGCGCTCAACGAGCGCGACTATGGCGATCTTTCGGGTCTCAACAAGGACGATGCCCGCGAGAAATGGGGCGAGGAACAGGTGCATGTCTGGCGCCGCTCCTACGACACGCCCCCCCCCGGCGGCGAGAGCCTGAAGGATACGGGCGCGCGCGTTTGGCCCTATTTCCTGCACGAGATCCTGCCGCACGTGCTGCGCGGTGAGACGGTTCTGGTGGCCGCTCATGGCAATTCGTTGCGCGCACTCGTCATGGCGCTCGACGGTCTTTCCGGCGATGAGATCGTGAAGATGGAAATCGCCACCGGTGTGCCGATCGTCTACAAGCTCAATGCCGATTCGACCGTGGCGTCGAAAGAGGTTCTGGAAGATTGATCCGTGATGGCAGGGGGGCTTCACGGCACCCCTGCCCGCTTTTGCGAAAGGCCACGGTATCGGGGTTTGTCATTTTCCTGACAAACAACAAGAATCCGCGTTGACACGGACGGGCTTGCCCCTTACATCGGCATCGCACACCTGCCCAGGTGGCGGAATTGGTAGACGCGCACGGTTCAGGTCCGTGTGCCGCGAGGCGTGGAGGTTCGAGTCCTCTCCTGGGCACCATTCTTTCATATCTGAATGCGTATTTGCCGGCGCTGCGTGATCGTTTCCGCAGCGCTTTTGTTTGGGAACAGGCCGGACCTTCACGAAGCCGTGCGCAGCTGTACGGTCACTGTCTCCGGGCCTGGCGCGCACACCTGGTTGCGGCCCTGCCCTTTCGCGGCATAAAGCTGTTCGTCGGCGATCGCCATCAGGGTGGAAAAGTCCGCCCCGGTCTCCACGAATGACACCCCGATGCTGACGCTGAGGCTTGCAGTCCTGCCTTGCACGGTGCGGATCTCGATGCATTCGACAGCTCGGCGGAGACGTTCGGCGAGCGTTCTGCCGTGTGAGAGGGGTGCCGCTTCGAGAAACACCCCAAACTCCTCACCACCGATCCGGCCGGCAATGCCTTCCGAGGCGAAAACATCGCGGATGACGTTTGCAATTGCGCTAAGCGCGCGGTCCCCCGTCAGATGGCCATGCGTGTCGTTGATGCCCTTGAAGTCGTCGGCGTCGATGACGAGCAACACGCCGCCCGCGCCCCGTTGACCTGCCCGGTTCAGTTCCATGATGAATGAACTGCGATTGAGCAATCCGGTCATGTCGTCGATGCGTGCGGACGCGGCAAGTCTTCGATAGACCCCCGCGAGTTCGCGGTGGGCTGCCTCCAGCTCCTGATGCGCCAGCGCGATCCTGTGATTCTGATAGAATGTGTAGGCGCTGGCCGGGAATGCGATCAGCAGCGGGCACAGCGTGCTCATGAAGGCGGCAAACCAGTTCATGGAACTTCCGGTAAGGCGGATCGCCACCCAGGAAATCGCCAGTGAGGCGATGATGGATAGAAGCGTCGCGATCGCAGCTTTGAGCAGAACCGGTTTCATGGTTCGGCGGATATCAGCCGCCCGTTACCCCATCGTTAAGGGCGCGTGATGGCGCCTTCGGAGCCTACGCCCCTTCGTCGCCTCATTTGGTCCGTAAAGCGCCTCCAAGGAAAATCGGTGTCCGATTTTTTGTCCGGAACTGTGTGAAAACCATCCGTTGGATCGCTTTATCCATTCCGCGAAATGTTCAAGGGGCCGTTTGTCCCATGATGAAATTCAGGACCAAAAAATGCACAAGCGACTTCCCCGCAGCATGGTGAGTGCGTCGGTAGCAGCCCTGCTCTTGGCCGTGGTGACTGCGCCGGCCTCCGCGCAGTGCGGTGGTGCCTCATGGTACGCGCTGACCTCGAAGACCGCTTCCGGCGAGCGGATGAACCCGGCGGCGATGACTGCTGCACATCGCACCCTGCCCTTCGGCACGAAACTGCGCGTGACCAATAAGAGAAATGGACGCAGCGTCGTCGTGCGGATCAATGATCGCGGGCCGTTTGTTCGCGGCCGGATCCTTGATCTGTCGAAAGCTGCGGCTGCCAAGCTCGGCTTCATCCGGGCCGGCCACACGCGGGTTTGCCTGCAAAGAAGCTGACCCGGTTGCTCCGGCTTGCTCAGATGATGCGTTTGCGCTGAGCGGGGAACCAGGTGTTCTGGCGAAGATAGCCCAGCGTCTCGTCGGCGTTGCAGGGACGGCCGAAGAGAAAGCCCTGCCCGCCTGCACAGCCGAATTGCACCAGACGGTCGGCCTGGGCCTCAGCCTCGATGCCTTCAGCCACCACGTCCATTCCCAGCCCTTCGCACATGGCGAGAATGGCACGGATGATGTGTTCGGATGGACGGTCTTCCAGAATGGAAGAAACGAAGGCGCGGTCGATCTTGAGCTTATCGAAATGAAACTCGCGAAGCCGCCCGAGACTCGACTGGCCCGTGCCGAAATCATCCAGCGAAACGCGGATGCCGACGCGCCGCAGATCTTCAACGATGTGACGGGCCGAAGCTGGATCGTTCATAAGGCCGGTTTCGGTGATCTCGATCTCCAGCCGCCGTGGGTCAAAGCCTGTCCGCTCCAATATTGAGAGTATCTGCAGGCCCGTATTGTGGTCCACGAGCTGTGATGGCGAGAGATTGAAAGACAGAAACAGATCTTTCGGCCAATCGCGCGCCGCCTCTGTTGCCTTGCGAAGGACGAGCTGAGAAAGCTGGCCGATGATACCGCGCTCTTCGGCGATGGGAATGAATATGCCTGGCGAGACAGGCCCCAGATCGCGGTCTGTCCATCGGGCCAGTGTCTCGAAGCCGACAGTGCGGCGGGTTTCCAGGTCAACGATCGGCTGGAAATGTGGCTCTACTTCTCCTGCGGCCACGGCGCGTCGCAGCGCCTGTTCGATATGGGTCACCCGCTTGGCCGCTTCTTCCATCTCGCGTGTGTAGACCACCACGGCCCCGCGCCCGGTGCGTTTTGCCTGATAGAGCGCGGTTTCGGCCTTGTTGAGCAGAACCTCGCTCGTTTCCTCTTCGGAATAGTAGAGCGAGCAACCGGCCGAAGCCGAGAGCCGCGCCGTGCGCTGACCCACGTCATAGGGCGCGGAGAGAATTTCAATCAGCAACCTTGTTTTCTCGCGTGCCGTTTCTTCGCTGAAGACGAGGGGAAACAGAAAAGCGAATTCATCGGCGCCGATTCGCGTCACGGTGGAATTCCCATCCATCGCGGCCCGAAGCCGCATCGCGACCTGCTGCAGGATTTCATCGCCGGCAGCGCGGCCGAAGAGGTCGTTGATCGGCTTGAAACCATCAAGGTCGAGAACACCGATGGCAAAGGGGGCGGGATCGTCGGCGCGCTCTTCGATCAGTCGATCAATCTTGTCGAAGAAACGGCGCATGTTTCCAAGGCCCGTCAACGCATCGGTGAAGGCAAAATCGGACTGGTCTGCCGTTATCGTCCGTTCAGGTGCGGGCGCCGGCTGCATCGAAACTCCGTTGCTTTGGCGATTTTTTGATCACATGGGCCGAACCATGGACCCAAATTGTTTAGGAATCGTATCCAATTTTCTCTCGCTGCGCACGCGATTTTCACCAATTGGCGGGCGATTGTGCGCCTTGGCCGCTACTCTGTCTTGACACCCGCGCGTTGCCGCTCTCATCTGCCGCCGCCAGTCGATGAATCGCGCCGCCGAAAGCTTTTTCGCATCCGCCTTGAGATCGAAGATCAAATACTTAGATTCCATCCGGGTCACATCCCAGGAAACATAAAGCTGCCAGTGGCATCGTGTTTCAAATATTTGCTCTGGCGGTCTGGGCGGCCGGGTGCGAATGTTGAAGACGCTGCCTAAGTCCCGCCGGAGTTTATTTCATGCCCCTGAAAATCGCGGTCCAGATGGACCATATCTCCACCGTTTCGATTGCCGGCGACACGAGCTTCGCGCTCGCGCTTGAAGCACAGGCGAGGGGCCATGCCCTCTGGCACTACACGCCGGATAAACTCTCCATGGTCGATGGCAAGGTCATCGCCTGGGCGGAAGCGTTGGAAGTGCGCGATATCAAGGGCGATCATTTCACGCTCGGCGAGCCGCAGCGGCTCGATCTGTCGGAGATGGACGTGGTTCTTTTGCGTCAGGATCCGCCCTTCGACATGAATTATATCACCACCACCCACATCCTTGACCGGATTCACCCCGAGACATTGGTCGTCAACGATCCGTCCTGGGTGCGCAACAGCCCTGAAAAGATCTTCGTCATCGAGTTCGCGGATCTGATGCCTGAAACGCTCATCACGCGGGATACGCGCGAGGTCGACGATTTCCGCAAGAAGCACGGCGACATCATCGTCAAGCCGCTCTATGGCAATGGCGGTGCTGGCATCTTCCATCTGAAGGAGGGCGACCGAAATCTCGCCTCGCTGTTGGAGATGTTCATGGGGGCGTTTCGCGAGCCCTTCATCGTGCAGCGTTATCTCAAAGAGGTGCGGGGTGGTGACAAGCGGATCATTCTTATCGAGGGCGAGCCCGTGGGCGCCATCAACCGGGTTCCCGCCGAGCATGATTCCCGTTCCAACATGCATGTGGGCGGGCGCGCCGAGCATGCGGAACTGACAGATCGCGAGCGTGAAATTTGCGCGCGCATCGGCCCGTCCCTGCGCGAGCGTGGCTTCACCCTTGTCGGCATCGATGTCATCGGAGACTGGCTGACGGAAATCAATGTCACGTCTCCCACAGGCATTCGTGAAGTGAAGCGTTTTGGCGGCGCCGATATCGCAGCCTTGTTCTGGGATGCGGTCGAGGCCCGTCGGGCCCGTGGATAATCCCGAAAGACGAATGGCGCGTTCCTCAAACACAACCATAGCGTTTTCTCGTTCCTGAAATGTTCTTGATCTGATCGCCGCAAGCTGCTTCAATACGGTTGTAGGGCGATCGGATTTCTTGTCCTGGGTGTATTCAGGGGCTGTGCATTTGATCGCTCGGTTGTGTTTCGAGCGCCTTGCGGGAGTATGCCCATTCGCCCCCACAGCGCTTCAGGGACCGGGGGGAAACACATGGTTTCGCATGTCTGCACAGTGGCCTTTCAGGGGGTAGAGGCCGTTCCTGTCGATGTGCAGGTCATGATCGCGCCCGGCAAGATGGGTATCCAGATCGTCGGGCTTGCCGACAAGGCGGTCGCGGAAAGTCGGGAGCGGGTGCAGGCGGCACTTCATGCATCAGGCTTGTCGATGCCGCCCAAGAAGGTGACGATCAATCTCGCGCCCGCTGATTTGCCGAAGGAAGGGAGCCATTATGATCTCCCCATCGCCCTCGGCTTGATGGCGGCGCTTGGCGCTGTCCCGTCCGACGTGCTGGCAGGCTATGTCGTCCTGGGTGAGTTGTCGCTCGACGGCACGATTGCTGCGGTCAATGGTGTGCTGCCGGCGGCCATTGGCGCAAACGCCATGGAACGCGGCCTGATCTGTCCCCATGCCTGTGGGGCTGAAGCGGCCTGGGCAGGTGCAGATATCGACATTCTCGCCCCGCGCAGTCTTATCGCGCTCGCAAATCATTTCCGTGGCACCCAGGTCATGAGCCGGCCCGAGCCGGCGCTGTATCCTCCGCCCGTCTCGGTGCCCGACCTTGCCGACATTCGTGGGCAGGAAGCGGCCAAGCGGACGCTCGAAGTGGCCGCCGCCGGCGGGCACAATCTCCTAATGTCAATTACATAAGACCCCTTTCTTGTACCCCCATGGGGGATTGAGGATGTGCAGCTTTCTAAAAGCGCCGATACGGGTGATTTCCCCAAATAGCCGCTTTCTTGCAGATACATTCCCGACCCCATACAGAAGAAAAATTCTACCTGGGGGTTGAATTGTGATTCTTCCTTCTAGTAGAATGGTTTCACCGCGATTCGCGGTCATTGAAAGGAACGGAGCTATGACAACGCAATTCGGAAAGGAACTACGCAAACTGAGGATTGAATATAATGAGAAGCTGTTCGACATGGCCGGTCGGATTGGAAAATCCGTCGCCTTCCTGTCTGCAGTCGAAAGGGGGAAGAAAGCTCTACCGCAGGGCTTCGAAGAGGCGGTCATCGAAAGTTATTCGCTAAGAGCGGAACTGGCTGGTCGAATTCGAGCCGCTGCTGACCAGTCTCGGCGTACATTTACGCTACAGCCGTCAAGCGCTCTAGCTCGCGACACAGCAGGAATGATGGCGCGTCGGATGAATAATCTCTCGGAGGATCAGTTGAAACAGATGTTGCGCATTTTGAAGTCGGAGGGGGGCGAAACCCATGAAGGCGACGCATGATTATATTGTTCCTGCCAAGTCTTGGGACCAAATCGGCTTGGCAGCTGAAGAAGTACGGCGTTTGCTTCATGTAGAGCGTACACCGTATTTTCCTGTGGTGGATATTATTGAGAGCGTTCTCGACAACCAGCTGGGCCTTTTGAGTTTCGAAATCGACCCTGAAGAGGAAATGGGGGAGGCTGAAGGCTATACGGCGCCCGACGGGTCTCTGATTATTCTTCGTGAGGATGTCTATGTCGCTGCTTGTAATGGCGAAGCGAGGGCGAGATTCACTTCAGCACATGAGTTGGGTCATTGGTTCATGCATACCAACATTCCCTTAGCGCGTGCTCCAAGCAGGGGTGCTAAGCCGTACCGTCTTGCCGAGCCCCAAGCAAATGCCTTTGCTGCGGAAATTCTGATGCCACGACGTTTCGTTACGTCGGCGGATACCGTCGCAACGATAATGGCGCGTCATGGTGTCTCTGCTGAGGCGGCCACAAACCGCATTAAGTTCCTGAAAAATAAGGGGATCATCTAAAAAAGAGAGACTTGAGTTCCCGCTCAAATCTCTCTCAGTTTTCCGTATCGGGCTTGAAAAGGGGCTCGCTGGTACGGACGCCTTACACAAGCCGTTGCTACGATTCGCAGTTCTAGTTAGTAGCGGCAAATAGTTGTGTCAAGGTAAACATCGCCCCTTGGAGAAGGCTCTTGAAAAAGCGTCTTCCTCCACCTCCCCCCGGGATGAAGTACATCTTCCGCCCGTGGCGCAGGTGTCAGAAGACCGGTAAGGTGCTTTACGCATCGCAGTTCGGTCTGAAGGCATGGCCCATTCTTGTAACTGCTTAAGCAGGGGGAATGCGGACCTTAATTATGATTGGGGCGGCGACGGTCGCCCCTTTCTCTTTCGATACCAGCTCTCCGCTGTCGAAGCTACCTCGGCAAAAAATGTGGGCCTAGACAAAGAGGCGGCAAGCGCCGCCCCTGGTCTCATTGGGAACCCCCTGTCCATTCTGGACATGTAAGCATGGACAGTTAATAATCGTCTTCATTGTCCCAAAGGGCTGCCAAGTCCCGAGCGCTTTCGAGATCATTCCGCAACCCCTCCACGGTTTCCCGGAAGGCATCACCCCAGGCATCGGTTTGCATGAGTACGCTTGGCAATCGCTCATCAAGCATCACGAGTGCCATAGCAAATGCCTCAGGATCAACGAATGGCCGGTCCTTCACAGCTCGCAAGATGCTTTTTACGTACCGTTCCGCCCGTTTCCTGACTGCGGCCTCGGGACAAGTTAGCTCTTTAGCGGCGACCCCTCGGGAGTTCATTCTGGCATCCTTCCATGACAAACTTTGAAGGTCCTCCACTGTCGTCGCGGGATCTTCGAGTAGCTTTGCCTTAACGCTTCTCATCTCTCCGACTGTGCCGTTGGCCACGCCGCAGGAGTCTACGATCTGCCGCTTTGAAAGACTGCTTACCAGTACCAAGCGCCAAGCGTAATTGAGCTTGTCTTCAAGCCTCATTGGCAAGCGGTTCTTAGAATTCAAGGCGGCACTATGGGCCATCGCCTGATCAAGCGTTCCTTCGAACACCTCGACGGGAATATCAGTGGTTACCTTCTGCCGGTCGTAGGCAGTCAAACGATGATGCCCGTCGACTACGTAGTATATGTCACCGCCCCACCAAACAGTGATTGGATCAAGCATACGAGGTTCTTCACCGTGACCTATCGCAGCTTGCAGCTCTTCGATATGGCATTCGTCTTCCGCAAGACGCCCTTGTAGCATCCGGGGTTGGAACACCGAGACCATCCGAGCGATCTCCCGGCGGCCGAGGCGCTTCGGGTGTGGTATAGGAGAGGTTGTGCCGCAAGCTCTGAGAGACTTGCGGATCAGTTTTAATCCTTCTGTGAGCGTAAGTTCGGGTCCAGAGATCGTCATTGTTTCGCCCTTGTGGCCGTATATGGCTCTGCAGATCCAGCGAAGATGTCGCTGGATTTCGGTTGATCTTCCTAGGGTATGTGCCTCGAGGGGTGCTCCCGAGGCGAATGAGACGCTGTTCTCTGTATGAGGATGTTTCATCGGCTTGGGCCGTAGATACCAAGATATCCCTGATATCGATTGGTGGTGTGCTGGTGTTCTCTCCACGGGTAGCGATCAGCGCGGCGCTGTCAGTTGAACGACCACCACCAGTAGCTATCGCTGATGAAGGGAAATGCTGCAGACATCACTCTAGGGGGAAATCGAAGGGGACCTCTGTGGTCTCCTGCGAGTGTTTCCAGTGAAATACGAGGCACCCAACTCGGTAATCCACCACGCAGTTCATCATCGCATCTCGGAGAGCCGTATTCATCTCGGTTATCGAGTTCTTCTGGTTAGTGAGTGCCTTTTGAAGTTTGCCCACCACACGATCGACGGCCTTGCCGGAGGTCTTGCTCGCTTGTTCCTCGAGGTTACTCAATTCGTCTTGTAACTGCATCTGCGTAGCTTCAAGTTCTTCAAGTCGCCGCCTTAGCGCTGGGCTACTGCCCCCCTCCTCGATTTCTTCAAGTAGGTTATTGATCGCAGCACCTACTCCATCAAACTCGCGATTGAGCATGTTCAAACGTTCATCAATCAGGGGGTCTCCTGAGGGAACCTCAAAGACGAACTGTGTATTTCCAGCACGTCGAATTGCGCTCTCCACTAAGGACAACTTCACGGCGTGATAGGTACATCCCGCGCCAGCTTTCGCTGAGGTGCAGACTAGACTTGGTGTTCCTCCGCTTCGACCTTTGTTCACGCGGGTCATTGTTGAACCACATTTGGGGCATTTGGCGAGGCCAGCCAAGATATTCGACACCTGTCCTTGTTCGCCTCGCATACGGGGTGTGTTGCCCCCACGTCGCCTCGAATTGACGCGCTCAAAGAGTGCCGTGGGAATGATCTTTGGGTAGTAGTTCGGTATAGGCTCGAGAGCGTCCCGAGTTCTCTTGCCCCCAGTCTCACGGGAAGTGTGCGGTGTTAATGTCCCTATCACAGCGGTGTTGCGCAGAATCTTTGCGATATAGGATCTATGCCAAAAGGCGGCCTTCCGTTTGCCGTTACCGAATGTATCGACGCCTTGGCCGTTCAGGCTCGCAGCTATTGTGTGCTGCCCCTCCCCTCGATCAGCAGCAGCGAAAATCCTTTTAATAACCTCGACGCGATCTTCAATCGGAATAAACGAGCGTCCGTCCTCTGACAGCCTAAGCCATGCGGGTACTCGCGCGGTCAGTGCAGCCCCTTCTTCCGATGCACGCTGTCTTTTCCTACGCCAAGCCTCTCGAACACGCTGACTTTTGATTTCACTTTCTTCGTTGGCTCTAGTCGCCACCATGAACGCCCACATGAATGCCATGGGATCATTATCAAGAGTGTCTATCGAATACGCTTTGCCGTCGGCGAGTGTAACGAGAACAATGCCCGCTTCGCATATATCTTCCAAAAGGCGGACTGCTTTGCGTGGCTTCTCACGGCTTATGCGGTCCATACTCTCGACGAGCAGGTAGGAGCCTCGTTCGATGACACCGTCTTTCACGGCCAGCAGGAAGTCCGCAAGCGCTCCTTCTTCCCGGTTCCTGCCACGATAGGCAGACACACCGAGGTCCATGTATTCGTCATCTACGAGGTCGAGTCCATGCCTCGCTGCATATTCTGTCGCCTTTTCGATCTGACGGCGTTTGCTATCGCCACGAGCTTGTTCAGGGGTGGAAAATCGAACATATGAATACGCCTTCGGGGCGAAGTTCTTCGTATTTTTCATTCGTAACCTCTTGCGGAATAATGATTTTATGTGGGGAATAAGTCAATAACATCCTGATGATCGGGCCGCCGGGAGCAGGAAAATCCATGCTGGCGCAGCGCTTGCCGTCCATTCTGCCCCCGCTGTCGCCGCGCGAACTCCTGGAGGTGTCGATGATTTCTTCCATCGCTGGAGAACTGGCAGATGGAAAATTGTCGGACCGGCGCCCCTTCCGCGCGCCTCATCATTCAGCCTCCATGGCTGCCATCGTGGGCGGTGGGCTGAAGGCAAGACCGGGTGAAGCATCGCTGTCTCATCACGGCGTTCTGTTTCTCGATGAATTGCCGGAATTCTCGCCGCAGGTTCTCGATTCCCTGCGCCAGCCGCTGGAGACCGCTGAATGCGTGATCGCCCGTGCCAATCACCGGGTCAGCTACCCGGCGCGCATCCAGCTCGTGGCAGCCATGAATCCGTGTCGATGTGGTATGGCGGGCGAGCCTGGTCATCGCTGCCGGCGTGGGCCGCGTTGCGTCTCGGACTACCAGGCGCGCATTTCGGGCCCGCTGCTCGACCGCATTGATCTGCGCATCGAGGTGCCAGCCGTATCGGCCGGTGATCTCATCGGCAGGACAGAGCGGGCCGAAACCAGCACCATGGTCGCGGAGCGCGTGGCTTTCGCCCGGCAGAAACAGCAATCCCGCTATGTGTCGCTCGGCCTTCCTGCGTGGACCACCAATGCATCCTGTTCCGCGGCTCTGATAGAAGATGTCGTTGCGTTGGATGCCGATTGCACCAGCTTGATCCGTGATGCGAGTGAAAAGCTCGGCTTCTCTGCCCGTGCTTATCACCGGGTGCTCAAGGTCGCGCGAACGCTTGCCGATCTAGATGGCGTCGACGCGGTTGCGCGGCCCCACATCGCCGAAGCAATCTCCTATCGCATGACGGGTCAGGCAAGAGAGCATGCAGCTTGACCCGTAGCTTGACATAGCGCCCACCTAAGGAGCGTGCACGGGACAGGATTGCGCGAGTTTCAAAACGCTCTCATAGTCGATTTCATCGCTGGGTGGGGTTGGGACACGCTCAGTCGGATGTTGGCACCTTTGCCTCGCTCGGTGGTCAGGAGGCAAACAGGTGAGGCGTCTTTCGCATTTGCTTTAAGGCGCACAACGTTTTTGGGAGCGAAGACATGGTCGAGACCGGAACCCTGTTGACCTACGCTTTGGTTGTCCTGGGATTGTTTCTGATCCCCGGACCAGCGGTCCTGATGACACTGGCCCGCGCCGCCGCCGGTGGCCGTCGTATTGGCATCGCCACCGGGCTCGGTATTGCAGCAGGTGACTTGGTGCACACGCTCATGGCAACAGTTGGTTTGTCGGCTATTCTTATGACCTCCGCACTGGCTTTTGCCATTGTGAAATATGCTGGTGTCGCTTACCTGATTTATCTCGGTATCAGCGCCTTTCTCGAAAAATCAGACCGTTTCGATCTGCCAGCCGTGCGGCCTCTGACCGCCCCACGGGCCTTTCGGCAGGCGCTCTACGCTGAGGTGCTGAACCCGAAGACGGCCCTGTTTTTCCTCGCCTTTCTGCCCCAGTTTGTTCAGCCAACCGGATCGGCCATCGTCCAGCTTGCAACACTCGGATTCGTCTTCGTCCTGATGAGTGCGGCTTACACTTCACTCATCGCGGTTGCCACCGGTTGGGTTGGTGCATGGCTGCAACGCAATCCAGCAATTGCCCGTTGGCAGGGGCGTGTTGTAGGCACAATCTATCTGGCGCTCGGCGCACGGCTTGCTCTTCAGGAACGATGACCGCATCATACAAATAAGCCGGCTACTGAATTTGCAGAGATCTGGATCATGACACCTTAGGGCTTCCAGCCGGGCAGGGCGGATGCATGCCGCACCCATGACGTGAATTGTGCCTCGTCGAGCGTTTCATCCTCATGAAGGTGAAAATAGCGCGTATTGGCGTCCTTGGATGCCACAGGCGGGAGGGGCTTGAGTGAAGCGCCTTGAAAGAAGGCGATTTTGATATAGCGCGTAAAACAGTGAAGGCCGAGGAACCAGCCCTGGCCTTCGATCCCGTAGAGTGGTGAATTCCACTTTACCGCCTTGCGCACTTCGGGAAGCTCGTGAACGATCAAGCTGTCGAGCATGCGGCCAGCCTCACTCTTCCAGCCCGGCATCGCCGCAATATAGGCTTGAACGGGGCCGTCCCCGTCACCCTTGGGGATTTGCGGGTTTCCGCCGGACAGCAGGCGTGGGGTCTCTTCGCGCCTGGTCGCCTTGTCCGAAGATTTGTCTGCCATCTGCATCATCCCATAATAGACGGTGTCTGGCGGCGCTTTGGTGCTCCGGAGAGGAGGTTCTCCAACCATTTCGACGAGAACTAGGCGCTTGCTCGCCCCTTGGCCCGGTGCCTGACTGCGTAGGGCAGGATAAACAGATAGAGCCCGGTTATCAGCAGAAGAATGAGCGGGCCGCCAGCCAGAAAGTAGACCCAAGCGGGTGGTTCCGCACCGCGCATCGCGAAGACTATGTTGATGATCACGCCCACTGTGAATGCGATCGAGATCCAGCGATGCACCTGTCGGAGCAGAGCATTCCACATCATCGGCTGATCCTCCTATTTGCGTGTCGATGCGTTCAGGCGGGCGGCGCGTTGAAGAAGTGCCTTCAAAGCGTCCTCGGCGATGACATCCCCTTCGTGAAAATCGATGGCACGCCGAGTGTTACCCTCAAGGCTGGCGTTGAAGAGACAGGAAGGGTCTTTAAGCGAAGCGCCCTTGGCAAACGTCATCTTCACGGCCTTCTTGTAGGTTTCACCGGTGCAGATCATCCCGTCCTGATACCAGACCGGCACGCCGCGCCATTTCCACTCCTCGATCACACCGGGAAGCGCCTGTTTGACGATGCAGCGAAGCCTTGAAAGCATCTCGCCGCGCCAGTCGTCCAGTTCCGCGATCCTGGCGTCGATCCGCTCAGGCGCTGATGTTTCGGTCGTGGTCATGTTTCGTCCTCATGCGTTCCACGTTCGGTTTCATTCGGCTTTGCGCAGCCGCCTCAGTCAAGCCGCTCGAGCAGCCTTTCGAGTGCGGAGATGAAGCGCGGCCATCCCACGCTAGCGCCCTGGAAATAGGACTTCTGGTTCGGCAGAAATCCTTCCTGCTCCATGCGCAGAAGCGTCCCGTTTTCCGTGGGAGTGAGCGTCCAGCTGACGGTGCTGCGCAGGTCTTTCGTGTCCCAGGCATAGGAAAGCGCCCTATGGGGCTTCACCGTCTGCACCACGCAGTCCACACCACCCCAGTCGGCGGTCAGGCTGAAGCGATGGCCCTCACGCGCTTCAAAATCGTTCTTCATCAGCCATTCCGCAATCAGATGCGGCCGTGTGAGAGCGCGCCAGATCTTTTCGGGCGGGTGCGGAATCTCACGCTCAACCACCACGGAGCGCGTTTCGGTTGCGGCCTTTGTCATTGATCCATCCGGTTGAGCAGGTCCTCAAGGTCGTCGAAGCGGCTCTGCCAAAAGCCGTTCATCTCTTTTGTCCAGTTGTTAAGGGGGGTCAGCGCTTCGATGCGCGCGCTGTAGCGGGTTTGCCGGCCCTCCTGGTGATCTTGCACAAGACCCGCACGCTTGAGCACGCCGAGATGTTTGGAGACCGCAGGCTGCGACACACCAGCGCCGGCCGTCAGCACCCCGACCGTCAGATCGCCATCCCGACAAAGACGTTCGAATATCGCGCGGCGCGTCGGGTCGGCCAGAGTGCGAAAGAGGATATCTCGAGACTGCTGCATCATTATTCATAACTATAGGGCTATGAATTAAACCGATAGCTCTACGGTTATGAGTTGTCAAGACCATGCGATGGAGCGTGGCAACGTCCCCTTGTGGGGTATTGTCCTCTCCGGAGAATACACAATCGCTCTAATGTGCGCCCGCAGCCTGCAATATCTCAACGATCTCTGCATAGTTGTGGCGCTTTGCATGCTGCAGCGCGGTTACACCCTTGCGGTCCGGAATGTCAGTGTCTGCGCCGGCATCGACCAAAAGCTTCACGACGGCCACATGATCCGGTCCACCGTCGCCGAGGATCACGGCTTCGAGCAACGCCGTCCAGCCAAGCTTGTTTACGTGATCCGGATCCACTCCCGCTGCGATCAGCGTTCTCACGGTCTCCACGTGGCCACGCTCGGCAGCGGGAATAAGTGCCGTACCACCGAACCTGTTGGTGCTATTCAGATCGGCTCCGTTTTCGAGCGTGAGGCGAAGAATGTCGAGATAGCCGCGCGCGCCAGCCAGGAGATAAGGACTGTCCTCGATGCTGTCGCGGGCGTTGACATCTGCTCCTGCTTCGATGAGCAGGCGGGACGCCTCTGTCTGGTTTGCCTGGACGGCGGCCATAAGCGCAGTCCTTTGCTGCGCGTCGCGCTCCTCCAGAGCCGGTTCGCCCTCTAGTGCACGTTGAAGCGCTGGCAGATCGCCGTTTTCGGCTGCGGTGATGAGAGGTGCTTGCGCGAAAGCGCCACCATGAAAGGCCGCAGCGATCACAAGCGCCACCACAACACACAACACTCGTCCGCCGGGCAAAGACAACAAACCATACATGCAGGATCTCCGTTTGCGTAGATCCCGGCAGTATAGATTCTCAACTGTGACAAAGTTGGGAGCAGCGTTGCTGCGCCTTACTCGCTGACTGCGCCGACAACCGGGTTGTTGCCCTCTCTAAGGCTTACCCACCGCCCCGTGTGGCTGCTGGCCTGCCGCTTGAGGTAGCGGTAGTTCGTGGCGCTCCAGAGCTTCACGCTGTCGTTCAGATTGTCGAGCACAAAATCGCCGCGGTCCGTGCGGACGGTGAGGACAGCATGGCCCTCGCCATTGGGCTTGCGCACAACGGTGATCAGCAGATTCGTGAGCGATAACCCTGCGCGCTTCAACTCGCGGCGCTTTTCGAGCACATAATCCTCGCAGTCACCGACGCCCGTTGAAGGATAGGTCCAGACCTCTTCAGCACCATAGATGTCGATGTCGTTCATCGGTCTAACGGTGTCGTTCACCGCCGCATTGACATCGCGAATGGCTTTCCAGAGCGTCTTGGTCATATGCTCCGGTCCCCGATCCCGCAGGCGGATGGAGCATTCAACGGGATTGGCTTTGCAGAATTCATAGTGACCGATCGGCTGGGATGTGAAGCCACCGGTTTCCATGGTGTTCATTGCAGCCGTTGGTGCCGTCATGGCGCCCACAAGAATCAGGCTTGCAAAGAAGCCATCGCGGATTACCCCCCGCAAAGCAGCCATCATGCCGCTCCCCGCTTGTTTCTATCGTTAATGAAACGTTAAGAAACGTGAGGGGGCAATGTCAATCGGCCCGCGGGCAATCTTACCAGCTATGGTTACCAGCGCCGCTCTGCCGGACCGGTTTCAGTCCGTCTGTTGCCAAAATGCACAGCCGGTGGAAGTTGCCACCGTGTAGGTTCTTCGTCGAAGAAGGAAATTCCGAAATTCGGCCCCGGTTTTCCGGAATTTCAAGCTTGTTTGGCGCGAATTTGCCGTTTCTGAACCCTTTTTCGGGAAACGTCGGCAGGAGCTTTTGCCGTGTTTTTCAGCCCGCCGGACGGGTGGCTGCGCATGAAGTCAAGAATGCGCGGGGCGATCTCCGAGCGGAACCGCGAACCGTTGAAAACGCCATAATGGCCAACGGCCGGCTGCATGTAGTGGTGGCGCATGTCATCGGGGATGTTGACGCATAGATCATGCGCAGCCTTTGTTTGGCCGACGCCGGAGATATCGTCGTTCTCACCTTCGACGGTCAGAAGAGCCACGCGGCGGATTGCGCTCGGATCCACCAGTTCGCCACGATGCCGCATTTTCCCACGCGGAAGGTCATGGCGAATGAAGACGGTTTCCACCGTCTGCAGATAGAACTCGGCGGTCAGGTCCATGACGGCGAGGTATTCGTCATAGAAGTCGCGGTGCTTCTCGGCCGAGTCACCGTCGTTTTTCACCAGGTGCATGAAAAAGTCCTTATGCGCCGTGATGTGGCGATCAAGGTTCATGCTCATGAAGCCGGAAAGCTGCAGAAAACCCGGATAGACGTGTCGCATGAAGCCGGGATTGGGCCACGGCACTGGCATGATCACATTGTCGCGGAACCAGGATATGTCTTTCTGCTCGGCCAGTTCATTGACGGCCGTCGGGTTCTTGCGTGTGTCGATGGGCCCTCCCATCAGCGTCATGCTGGCGGGCACATTTTTGTCGCCGCGCGCCTCCATCAGCGCGATGGCAGCAAGCACTGGAACAGAAGGCTGGCAAACCGCCATCACATGCGTGTCGGGGCCCAGGTGATCGAAAATGTCGATCAGGTAATCGATGTAGTCATCGAGATCGAACGGCCCATCGGAAACCGGCACCATGCGCGCATCCGCCCAGTCCGTGATGTAAACGTCGGCGTAGGGGAGCAGGGTTTCCACCGTGCCGCGCAGTAGTGTTGCGTAGTGCCCGGACATGGGCGCGACCATGAGGACCTTCGGGCCCGGATGAGCGCCCTTGGGTAGATCACGCTTGAACCGTATGACGTCGCAGAATGGTTGCGACCACACGGTCTGCTCGCGCACACTCACCTTCACGCCGTTGACGCTTGTTTCCTTCAGGCCGAACTCGGGCTTCGTGTAGCGGCGTGTGCTGCGCTCGAAGACTTCGGCTGCGGCAGCGACAGTTCGTCCGAAATAAGTCTTGGCAACCGGGTTCAAAGGATTGCTGTAAAAGAGCCGAACCGCATCGGCATAGGCCCGTGCTGGTTGGAGCGCGGCGTGGTTGAATTCATAGAGCTGATAATACATTGCTAGGTTTCCAGAGAGGACCTTCGCTATGGCCAGGCTGCCGTGAAAAAATGAGGAGTGAACGGAGAGGCCTTGCTTGTTTGCTTTCCCGTCAGAGTAAACAACTTTTGCTGCGTTGCAATAGATGGGCTGCTTCCCGGCCATGGCACAATCAGAGATCGGCATAAGCGATTGAAATTTCGCGTATAATCCGATCTTCGGATCAAGTAGTCTTGTTGCGACGCACCATAAGAAGGCGGGCGTCTGCCACAATTCCTGGGGGAATTTCAGCAAGGAAGCGCTTTTTCAATGTCTCATCCGCGATACCGAAAGGCTCATCGACAAAGCCGTGGCGCTTGTAGAACGGAGCATTGAAGGGCACCGATCGAAAGGTGCTGAGCGAAACGCCGTCCAGCTTGCGAGCGACGCTTTCGGCGATCACCGCATCAAGCAATGCACTCCCCAATCCTCGCCGTCCGTGCTCCGGCGCCACGGAAAGTTCCTTCAGGTGGAGAAACGAACCAATCTGGCCGCAGATGGCGAACCCTATTGCACCATCGTCCTCATGCGCCGCAACGAATGTCCTGTTCCTCGAGGCGATAGCGTTAAAGGCATCTTGCGCGAGCGCCGGGGTGGCAGCGAGGCGGGCATAACCATACGCGGCAAAAAGCTCAGCCGCCCGCGCCTCCACCTTTGGAAGAAGCGCGGCATCGGCGCTTCGATAGGGCCGAATTGCATATTGGTCAGGCAGGTCGGACGTGGGCCTGTCTCCTTCGCAAAGCCTACTCTGCGCCTTCGACGAGGACCATGTCCGCGTCCGCCACGGCCGTGCGGATCGCCTTTGCAGCCTGGTATTCGGGAGAGTTGTAGCAATCGCGCGCTGCCTGGAGCGAGGGAAACTCGATCACGACGTTGCGCCCGCGCCCCGTGCCTTCCAACCCTTCCCATGCGCCGCCCCGCGCGAGGAAGCGGGCACCGAACTTCTCGAAGGCCGGCTTTGCTGTTGCGACATAGTCTTTATAGCGCTCGGGATCGCGCACATCGACATGGGCGATCCAATATCCTTTGGGCATGGTTTCCTCCTCCTCCGTCGTTGGCGTGCAGCCCACTCTGTCAGGCGGCGGCCATCTCGTCGAGAATGGATTGAGCCGCAGCCTTCGGATCCTGCGCTGCCACGATCGGGCGGGCCACCACCAGGTGGGAACCTCCTGCGCGGATCGCATCGCCGGGCGTCATGACGCGCTTCTGATCGCCATGGTCGCTGCCGATAGGGCGGATACCGGGCGTAACCAATGCCATACCCGGGCCCGCCACTTCACGCATTTCGCTGACTTCGGTCGGTGCACAGACAACCCCGCCCATGCCCGCCTCGCGCGCCTGTGCGACGCGCTTCCTAACCAGTTCACGTGCGGTCAGCGCATAGCCAGCCTCTTTCAGATCCGCATCGTCCATGGATGTGAGCACCGTCACGCCGAGCAGGGTAAGTCCCGATCCCTCAGCCGCCTGAACTGCCGCGCGCATCGCCTTCGGATAGGCATGGATCGTCAGCATCGTCATCCCCATTCGTGCGATGTTTTCGACGCCTTTGGCCACTGTGTTGTCGATATCGAGCAGTTTCATGTCCAGGAAGATTTTCTTGCCCGAGCCCGCCAATTCCCGTGCAAAGCTCAATCCACCGGCAAAGGCGAGCTGATGGCCGATCTTGTAGAAGGACACGGTATCGCCGAGCGCGGCGACCACCTTGTCGGCTTCGGTCAGGGTCGGCACATCCAGGCCGACAATCAGGCGGTTTCGCATTGCGTCGCTCATAGGGTCAGGCTCCCACTCTTGTCGATGTCAATCTCGCGCGTTCGATCAGGCTGCTGCACACGGCTTCCATCATTCCGCGCGTGCGGTCATCCTTGAAGTTGCCATTCTCGTCGAAGGCATCCTGCGCGCGGGCGACCGAGCATTGTTGTGTGATGATGTCAGCCTTGCAATTCATCAGCACTGCGCGCAGGTGATAGAGCCCGCGAATACCGGCAAAATTTCCGTCCGAAGAGGAGCAAAGTCCCACCGGTTTTCCAGTCCAAGGTCGCAACGGTTTTCCGCCGTCCTTCGAAACTCGGCTGATCCAGTCGACTGTATTCTTCAGAAGAGGGGGGATGGAGGCGTTATATTCCGGGCTGGCGATTAGCACACCATCATGGGCGGCGATCAACCGGCCGAGCCTGTAGGCATTGTCAGGAATGCCTTTTTCCTTCTCCAGATCCTGATCCATGATTGGGAGGGGATAATCCGCGAGCGAGATCCGTGTCACCTCGGAGCCCTGCTGCGCCAGCTCCTTCATGGCGGCGTCTGCAGTCTTGCCGCTAAAGGCGCCGGTACGGATTGAGCCCGCGAACACCAGAATCTTTGGGGTCATTGGTCACAGCTCCCTTTTGAGAGAGCCGTATAACCAATGTTATCGAGGATTGATAGGTGCTGACCTTAATGCCTGCCGCGGCGGTACACCCAGAGCTGCGTTGGTGGAATGTTGCGCAGCACGAAATCGAAATGCTCAACCGTGTAGTTGCCTTGTCCGGGCGGAATTGGTGATTTCGGTCCGTAGGTAAGCTGGATCACGGGACGCCCTTCGGGAATGCGATCCAAAAGGGAGTCGAGATAAGCGATGCGCGCTTCAACCGGGAAGTTAAGCAGAGGCACACCGGAGATCACGCTGTCGAAGACGCGCGGGGTCGCGTCGCCCAGTGCCTCCGTCAACGTTTGATCGAGGTTGAAAGCATCGCCCTGGATAACGTGCACTCCGGGATAGGCTTCGCGCAGGTGCTTGACGAAATCCGGTGAGTACTCGACTGCGTAGAGCTGATCGGGTTTTACCCCATGGGCCAAAATAGCCTTGGTGATGACGCCCGTTCCGGGCCCTACTTCGAGAACCGGAAGACCGGAACTGGTGTTGATGACAGATGCCATCCGTCGTGCTGTCACGCCACTCGTTGGAATGATGGAGCCGACGGCCTTGGGCTGCTCGATCCAGCCACGAAAAAAACGCAGCTCTTCTCCAAAGCGAACCGCGATGGCCTTGCGCATATCCAAGCCTTTGCTCATCTTTCCGGCGTCCTCCTTCATGTTCCCGTTCTCCGTACAGCCTCCACATATGGGTGGCCGCACAAGAGTAACCGGGCAACCGACCCGGTGGTTCCTCTTAGCACGCTTTGGCTACTCGCCGAAGGATTCGAAGAAGTCTTTCATCCGCGAAAAGAACCCAGCTGATTGAGGGCTGTTTTCCTTGGAAGATATGTTCTCGAACTCCTCCAGAAGCTCCCGCTGCTTCTTGGTCAGGTTTTGCGGCGTTTCTACGGCCACTTGGATGTAAAGATCGCCGACCTTCGGTTGGCGCAGAATAGGCATGCCTTTTCCGCTAAGGCGGAACTGTCGCCCATTCTGCGTGCCTTCAGGTACTTTCACGCGGGTCTGTGTTCCATCGAGCGTGGCAACCTCGAACGCGCCGCCAAGCGCAGCAGTCGTCATGGAGATCGGCACCTTGCAGTAGAGATCGGCACCGTCGCGCTGGAAGAACTCGTGCGGCTTGACGGAAAGGAAAATGTAGAGGTCGCCGGCGGGGCCGCCACGCAGCCCAGCTTCGCCTTCACCTGCGAGGCGGATGCGCGTACCGTCCTCAATGCCCGCGGGAATGTTGACGGAGAGAGACCGTTCTTCGGCCACGCGTCCCTGGCCGGAACATTTGGGGCAGGGGTCTGAAATCGTTTCCCCGCGCCCCTGACAGGTCGGACAGGTACGTTCGATCGAAAAGAAACCTTGCGCAGCGCGTACCCGTCCGGAACCATGGCACATCTGGCACTGCGTCGGCGAAGTGCCTGGCTTCGCCCCTGTGCCGGCGCAGTCGTCGCAGGCTACGGCCGTCGGGACCCGGATCTGTCCGGTTTTGCCGGTGAAGGCTTCCTCGAGGGTGATTTCCATATTGAAGCGCAAATCAGCGCCATGTTGGCGGCCACCGCGGCGGCGACCACCACCGCCCATCATGTCACCAAAAATGTCCTCGAAAATGTCGGCGAAACCGCCACCGCCGCCCCCGAAACCGCCGCGTGCGCCCATGCCACCATTCTCGAAAGCGGCATGCCCGAACTGATCATAGGCTGCACGCTTCTGAGGATCGCGCAGCGTTTCGTAGGCTTCGTTGACTTCCTTGAACTTCTGCTCAGCTTCGTCGTCGCCCGGATTGCGGTCAGGGTGATACCGCATGGCGAGCTTGCGAAAAGCGCTTTTCAGTTCCTTCTCGTCGGCGTTTCTCGACACGCTGAGCGTCTCGTAAAAATCTGCCTTCATGAATGACGGTCCCGCATAATCTGTTTGGAGCGAACACTGCTCCCCCGATCAGTGTCCGTTACTTAGGTATTCGCGACAGCGAATGCCATAGTTTTCAGCAGATTGCCAGCCATGCAAGCATGTCTGCGGCTCCATTTGGCTGCCGGGCCCGTTTTCAGTTTGCCTCGACCGCGGGTCTGGCGGCAGCGGGTCGCGCGAGACCAGCAGCCCGCAGCAAATATCCGGACAGCGTATTTTCGAAGAAACGGAAAGACGCCATGGCAACGATCACGGTCACCAGCATCACAAGGCCTGTATAGATGAAGAAAAGAGTGATCGAATGCGATTGGATCCGATGGCTCCACAGATAGGAAAAGAAGATGCTCTCGGTCACCGGATGCCAGAGATAGATGCCGAATGAGACGGCGGCTGCCGATCGCAGGAAGGCTGGGTAACTGTACCGTTCAGGATCATTCCGTTCGACAAGCCCTGCAAGGAAAACCGCAATCGCCAGCAGAAGCAGTGTGATATAGATATTGAGTTGCAGCACCATCGAAGTGCAGGCCAACAGGATCGCGATCCATGCGGGCCATCGCGCTGAAACGGTCATGGCGGAGCGCCGCGAGAGGACAGCGAGTAGCGCTCCCAGAACAAAATCGGCAAAGGTGCGGTAGGCACCCCAAGTATCCGCCTGAACCCAGCTCTCAACTGGCATGATGCCGGTGAGAACCATCAGCTCCAAGATCGCGTAGCAAGCGAAGAGCAGAAGAAACAGGCCGGCGAGTCCTGAACGGCGATAAGCGAACAGGATGATGGGCAGCAGAAGATAGGCAAACCACTCAGCAGAAAGCGACCAGGATACAAAATTGAAGGTTAGCCTGTCTTCCACACCCCAGGCCTGAATGAGCAGGAGGTTCGAAGGCAGCGCACTCCAGTCGTAGAGCTGCGGCTCTCCACCGGTGCGCAAGACGCCCACGGAGACAAGAAGCCCGATCAGTACGAAATAGGAAAGCGTGGCCAGATGAAGCGGGTAAAGGCGGATCAGCCGCTTGTAGAGATAGATGCCGTAGCTCTTCGCATCCCGGACCTGGTCTCCGTATCGCGCAAAAATGAGAAAGCCCGAGATGATGAAAAACATATCAAGCAACGGCCGGAGAGATGCGAGCTCGTTCTTCACGGCAAGACCGCCGCCGGGCGCGAAATGCCCGAAATGGTAGAGCATGATCAGCAGCGCCGCGATGAAGCGCCAGATCTCAAACAGCCGGTACCGGATCATCAGCCTCCCCTTGGCCAATCCGAAATTTTTCTTTGCCGGCAAGTCTATTTGGGGGAGGTTTAAGAAGGTATGAAAAAGCCCGGGAGTTACCTCCCGGGCTTTTTCAATCGATCTGTCAAACTGCTCAGGCAGACTTCTTGTCGTCTTCGTCGATTTCCTCGAAATCGGCATCCACGACATCATCGCCCGAAGCCTTTGCGTCGGCTGCGGCATCCGTTTCAGCCGCTTCTGCCTGACTGGCCTCGTACATGGCCTGACCCAGCTTCATCGAGGCTTCGGCGAGCGCATTGGTCTTCGCCTTGATGTCCTCGGCGTCGTCGCCTTCGGTGGCAGTCTTCAGTTCGGCCAGCGCGTCCTCGATGGCTTTCTTCTCCTCTTCGGAGACCTTGTCGCCATACTCGGCGAGGGACTTTTCAGTGGAGTGGATCAGGGCTTCGGCCTGGTTCTTGGCTTCCACGGCTTCGCGGCGCTTCTTGTCGGCCTCGGCATTGGACTCGGCGTCCTTCACCATGGTCTCAATCTCGTCGTCGCTCAGACCGCCGGAGGCCTGGATGCGGATCGCCTGTTCCTTGCCGGTGCCTTTGTCCTTGGCCGACACATTGACGATGCCGTTGGCGTCGATGTCAAAAGTGACCTCGATCTGCGGCACGCCACGCGGTGCCGGTGGGAGGCCGGTCAGGTCGAAGCGGCCGAGGCTCTTGTTGTCGGCTGCCATTTCGCGCTCACCCTGGAACACGTTGATCGTCACCGCATTCTGGTTGTCCTCGGCGGTGGAGAACACCTGGCTCTTCTTGGTCGGGATCGTGGTGTTCCGGTCGATGAGGCGGGTGAACACGCCGCCCAGCGTCTCGATGCCCAGCGAAAGCGGGGTCACGTCGAGCAGCAGAACGTCCTTCACATCACCCTGCAGAACACCGGCCTGAATGGCGGCACCCATGGCAACCACTTCGTCCGGGTTCACGCCCTTGTGCGGCTCTTTGCCAAAGAAGCTCTTCACTGTCTCCTGGACCTTGGGCATGCGGGTCATGCCACCGACCAGAACCACTTCGTCGATCTCGCCGGCATTCATTCCGGCATCCTTGAGGGCGGCCTTGCAGGGCTCGACGGTGCGCTTGACGAGATCCTCGACAAGGCTCTCGAACTTGGCACGCGTCAGCTTCATCGTCAGGTGCTTCGGACCCGACTGGTCAGCGGTGATGAAGGGCAGATTGATTTCCGTCTGCGAAGCGGAGGAGAGCTCGATCTTGGCTTTCTCGGCGGCCTCTTTGAGGCGCTGAAGAGCCAGCTTGTCCTGCTGCAGGTCGATGCCCTGCTCCTTCTTGAACTCGGCTGCCAGATACTCGACCAGACGCATGTCGAAGTCTTCACCGCCGAGGAAGGTGTCGCCGTTGGTGGACTTCACTTCGAAAACGCCGTCGCCGATTTCGAGGATCGAGATATCGAACGTGCCGCCGCCAAGGTCGTAGACGGCGATGGTCTTGCCGTCCTTCTTGTCGAGGCCGTAGGCGAGTGCGGCCGCCGTCGGCTCGTTGATGATGCGCAGCACCTCGAGACCGGCGATCTTGCCGGCGTCCTTGGTGGCCTGGCGCTGGGCGTCGTTGAAGTATGCAGGAACGGTGATGACCGCCTTCTCGACCTTTTCGCCGAGATAGGATTCAGCCGTTTCCTTCATCTTCTGCAGCGTCATCGCAGAGATCTGCGAGGGCGAATAGGTCTTGCCATGGGCCTCGACCCAGGCATCGCCATTATCAGCGTTGACGATCTTGTAGGGGACCAGCTTCTTGTCCTTCTCGACCGTGGGGTCGGAGAAGCGGCGGCCGATCAGGCGCTTGATTGCAAAAAGGGTGTTTTCCGGATTGGTGACCGCCTGGCGTTTCGCCGGCTGGCCGACCAGACGCTCGTCCGACTCCGTGAAGGCCACGATGGACGGCGTGGTGCGGGCACCCTCCGCGTTCTCAATAACCTTGGCGTCCTTACCGTCCATGACGGCGACGCAGGAATTGGTTGTTCCGAGGTCGATACCGATAACTTTAGCCATGTCTTCTCTCCGCTAAGCAGACTGTCAGGACCCATTCCGGCGTTCCAGATGACAGCCCCTGTTCACACGAATTTGCTGCGGCAGCATCCCTGGACGAAACGCGCCGAACAGCTTCGAGGCGTATATAAGAACGCTATTTTTGCAACGCAAGGCGGGATTTGCCTCGATTTTGATCGAACCCACCCCATTGCCGGCAGAAGTGCCTCCCAGGGAAGTCTCCCTGACGAGAGGTAAACCTTCCTATCCGGATTTGAAGCAAAGCCAATTTGTTTTCGCGCATAGGTTGTGAGAACGATCTGCTGCAGGGGCCCATACGGGTGGTGATGCCGAAATGGTATTCACAGGAGTGGCAATGTTTGCAGAAAGTCTTTTGTTCGGGGGATTGTACGTTTCATCTCTGCTCCAGTCGATCCCGGCCTGGGAACCTGAGACGATTTTTCCCTCCACTTTCAGAACGATAACAGAGCTTTTGGGCGAGGAGTCTCGTCCGCATCGATATTCCACGTTCAATCCGATGCTGCCGTCCTTTATCAGGGAGGCCGAGATGACCTGCCTTTCAGCAGCAGTCTATCACGAGGCGCGCGGCGAGCCCGTAGACGGCCAGAAGGCGGTTGCGATGGTCATTGTAAACCGCGTTCGCTCCGCATCGTACCCCAGCACCATTTGTGGCGTCGTGTTTCAGAACGCGCACAGGCCCTATCGCTGCCAGTTCTCCTTTACATGCACCGGTGTGGCTGTTCTTCCAAAGGAAGAAAAACCCTGGCGGCGCGCCCGGGAGGTTGCCGCTTCCATGCAGAATTGCCTCTCTGACTGCACAAGGGAAGCGGCTTCGGTCGATGGCGATCTGCAGGCCTTCGGCGCGGCTACGCACTACCACGCCAGCTATGTTCGTCCGAGGTGGGCGCGGCGTCTGCAAAAGCTTGGGCGCATAGGCCGGCACATCTTCTTCGCCAGAAAGACCGGAGGGCCGGTTTGAGCTGACCTTGATCCTTAAACGACCTCCCAGCCATCATGCGCGCCAGCACGGAAGATCGCATCGACCAGCTTCTGGTTCTTGACTGAGTCTTCAAGTGTGAAGACCGTTGCCTCCGCGCTGCCCTGGGCCGCTCGCACGATCGCCTCCGCCTGCAAGCGATATTGGCGCGCGCGTGGGAAACGGAAGATGTTGGCGCTGTTGTGGTCGGCGCTGAAGACCGTCAGGCGCGTGTCGCCATAGTCCGGGGTGTTGAAGGGCGCGTTGACCTCGATGAAGCCCCTGTCGCCGTGGAACACCATGCTCTGCCGCAGCGCCATCTGCGTCGACACATAGAAGCTGAGTTCGAAGGAGCCGAAATCGGCCTTGACGCTTGAATAGATGTCGGTGCCGAAGGTGGGGTCGCGCTCCACAACCGCCTGCACGCGCCCTGGCTCCAGCCCGGTGGCAAAGCGCGTCGTCACCGTGGGATAGACGCCGATATCCGGCAGGCCGCCGCCGCCAAGCTCCGGCTTGTTGCGCATGTTGTCGGGATCGACATTGTGGTAGCAGAACACGCCCTGCACATGCCGCAAGCGCCCGATGGCGCCTTCGGCGATCAGGTCGCGCACCTTGCGCCATTGCGGGTGATAGGTGACCATGAAGGCTTCTGACACCACCACATTGTTGCGGTCGCGCGCTTCGATCACGCGGGCAATCTCCTTGGCGTCGAGCGCCAGAGGCTTTTCCACCAGAACGTGCTTTCCGGCGTCTGCCGCTTTGATGGCAAAGGCCACGTGATCGGAGGTGGGCAGCGGAATGTAAACGCCGTCGACCTCGGGCGAGGCGAGGAGTGCATCGTAGGAAGAAAACACGTGGGGGATGCCGAAGCGGTCCGCCACGGCCTGCGCCTTCGAGGAATCGCGGCTGGCGATAGCCGTGACGACTCCATTTTCCGAATCCTGAATCTGCGGAATCACCTGCTCGCGGCCAATCCTGGCCGTCGAAAGAACGCCCCAACGGAACATGCACTTTCCTCCTGTTTTGCGCAGGCAAACACATAAAGCATTTTGCAGTCAGGTGGAATCACCTGACGTCCGCACAAATGCCGGAACAGAGGGAAGGATTGAGCGGAGCAGCGCTTCTATGAAACGGTGATCCGCTCTATGCCGGGGATTGAAAACCGGCAAGGTTTCGCGCGCTATTTTGTTCTGCTAATGTTCTGAAAACCCCTGGAGAGGCGCATGACAGCGGATGAACCCGTCCATCTCGTGGAAGATGCAGAAACTGGAGACCGGTTTCTGATCTACGATGGTGAAAAGGGCCTGCGGCTCGACATTCGCTATGAGGGCGAAACGCTCTGGATGACGCAGGAACAGATTGCGCGGCTTTTCGGGCGTGATATCTCGGTTATATCCCGGCACATTTCGAATGTGATCGCCGAGGGGGAACTGGAGCAGGAGAGCAATTTGCAAAAAATGCAAATTGCTCGGTCGACGAAACCAGTCACGCTCTACAGCCTCGACATGATCATTTCGGTTGGCTACCGCGTCTCCTCCGCGCAAGCGACCCTTTTCCGGCGCTGGGCAACCGGGATTCTGGTTCAGTTTGCGCGCAGCGGCTTTGTGGTGGATTCAGCGCGCCTCAAGCAGGAGCGCGACCGCATCGCCGAATTGCGGGAGATCATCCGCGACATTCGCTCTGATGAGGCCAATGTCTATCGTGAACTGCAAGCCATCTGCGCTCTCTGCCAGGACTATGACGGCAGCACCGCCAGGGCGCAGAGCTTCTTCCAGAAAACGCAGGCCAAGCTGATCCATGCGGTTGTTTCGCAGACACCCTCGGAAGTGGTGATGGCACGCGCTGATCATCGCCTCGAGAATATGGGGCTGCAAAGCTGGCCCGGCGACACGATCCGCAAGCGGGACGTGACTGTCTCAAAGAATTACCTCGCCGAGGCCGAAATCAGCGAGCTCAACCGCCTGACCACCATTCTCCTCGATATTTTCGATGATCAGGCCAAGGTGGGCCGATTGGTTGTCATGGAGGATGCAATGCGGCTTCTCGACCAGCAGCTCGCAAACCTTGGCCGGGCCGTCCTGCGATCGGGTGGCAGTGTGAGCGCGGACGCTGCAAAGGATCATGCGCGCGCGGAATTCGAGCGGTTCTCCGAACAGCAAAAGATCGAGCGCCACAAAAAAGCGGACGAGCACATCGCTGCGCTCGTCCGCGAAGAGAAACGGCTTCCGAAAGGGCGCCGCTGAACGAACCTACCCCCGCAGCGTGCCGCCGGTCTGCTTGCCGACATTGGCGACGACGCGGCCGGCGATGGCTTCAAGCTCTTCATCCGTCAGCGTCTTTTCGCGCGGCTGGATCGAGACTTCGATGGCGACGGACTTCTTGTCTTCACCGAGCGAGGGGCCTTCGAAAATGTCGAACACGCGCACACCGGTGACAAGCTTCTTGTCGGCCGCTGCTGCCGCGCGCTCGATGGTTGCAGCTTCCACAGCCTTATCGACAACGAACGCAAAGTCGCGGCGCACGAGCTGGAAGGGCGAAAGCTCGAGACGCGGCTTGGTGCGTGTTGCCTTGGCCTTCGGCTCCGGGATCGCGTCGAGAAAAACCTCGAAACCGCAGATCGGACCGGAAGCATCCAGCGCTTCCAGCGTGCGGGGGTGAATTTCGCCGAATGTGGCGAGCACGATTTTCGGCCCAAGACGGATCGTTCCCGAGCGGCCGGGGTGATACCATGCGGGGGCCTCCGCCACGATCTGCAGCTTGTCCACCGGCGCACCGGCCGCCTCAAGAGCTGCCAGCGCATCGGCCTTGGCATCGAACACGCCGACAGAGGTGCTGTTGCCCGACCAGTGGCGCCCGGCACCGTCCATCACCGCAGTGCCTCGGCGAATGCCGCCGGCCACACGGCGCTGGCCTTCATAGCTGTCATTCTCATAGGTGCTCGACACCTCGAACAGCGCCACATCGCCATAGCCGCGCGCGGCGTTGCGCTGGGCGGCTGCGATGAGGCCCGGGAGAAGCGAGGGGCGCATGTCCGACATGGAGGCGGCAATGGGGTTGGACAGCCTTAGCGACGCATCGCCACCGCCGAACAGCTTTGCCTGCGCCTCGTCGATGAAGGTCCAGGTGACCGCCTCCAACATGCCGCGCACGGCCAGCGCGCGGCGCGCCTGGCGGGTGCGATTTTGCAGAACGGTGAGGATCTGGCCATTGACCGCGCCATGGGAGGGCAGGGGCGCGGGCGCGATTTCGTTCACGCCGTGAATGCGCATCACCTCTTCCACCAGATCGGCCTTGCCGTCGATGTCCGGACGCCAGGGCGGCACAGACACAACCAGCACATCGCCATCGCCGGTGGAGGAGAAACCAAGGCGGTTGAGAATGTCTTTGCTCTCAGTGCCTGAAACCTCAAGGCCGGTCAGGCGCTTCACCTCGCTCACCGGGAAGGTGATGCTGCGGGGCTCATAGCCTTTGTATCCGACAATGCGGCTTTCCGTCGGCTCGCCGCCGCACAGGTCGAGAACGAGCTGCGTGGCAAGCTCCAGGCCGGGTTCCATCATCTCCGGGTCGACGCCACGCTCGAAGCGATAGCGCGCATCGGTGATGATGCCGAGATCGCGGCCCGTGCGGGCAATGTTCATCGCGTCCCACAGGGCGGATTCGATCAGCACATCCGTGGTGTTCTCATCGCAGCCCGAATGCTCCCCGCCCATGATGCCGGCGATGGATTCAACGCCGTTTTCGTCGGCGATGACGCACATTTCCGGCGTCAGCTTGTATTCGCGCTCGTCGAGCGCCAGCACGGTCTCGCCGTCCCTCGCGCGGCGCACGGAGAGATTGCCTTTCACCTTCGCCGCATCAAACACATGCAGCGGGCGCCCACGGTCGAAGGTCATGTAATTGGTGATGTCGACCAGCGCGTTGATGGGACGCAGGCCGATGGCCGTCAGGCGCTGCTGCATCCATTTGGGCGAGGAACCGTTCTTCACGCCGCGCACGAGCCGCAGCGCGAAACCGGGGCAAAGCTCCGGCGCTTCGATGGTCAGGTCGACAGGGCAGGCACCCTTTCCCGCCACCGCGGCGATGGGTGCGTCCTTCAGCGTGCCAAGGCCCGCCGCTGCCAGATCGCGCGCAATGCCATGGACGCTGGTGCAGTCCGGCCGGTTCGGCGTCAGGCCGATCTCGATCACCGGATCGTCGAGCTTCGCCCAGCTTGCGAATGACGTGCCCACGGGCGCGCCTTCGGGCAGGTCGATAATGCCGTCATGCTCGTCCGACATCTGCAATTCGCGTTCCGAGCACATCATGCCATGGCTTTCCACGCCGCGGATCTTGCCGACCGAGAGTGTGACGTCGATGCCGGGCACATAGGTTCCGGGCGCGGCAAAGGCACCGACGAGACCGGCCCGCGCATTGGGCGCACCGCACACCACCTGAACCGGCTTGCCGTCGCCCGTGTCGACGGAGAGCACACGCAGCCGGTCGGCATCGGGATGCTGCTCGGCGGTCAGAACCTTGGCGATCACGAAGGGTTTCAGCGATGCCTTGTCGTCCACCTCTTCGACCTCGAGGCCGATCATGGTGAGCTTTTCGACAATCTCGTCGAGCGTGGCGTCAGTCTCAAGGTGCTCCTTGAGCCAGGAGAGCGTGAATTTCATTGGGGCGCACCCTTATCTTCGGAGTCTTCCGTAATTGTCATGTTATCGGACCAGAGATAGCCCTTTTCACCGGTGCCATCGCCGACCCATTCGCGCTTGCGGTCGTCTGCCTCAACGATAAATTCAATGCCGGTATTGTGCTTACCCATGAATTCCCGATCAGTGAGCTCGTATCCGACAATTTTCCCTTGCCTATACGATGGCTCGTTGCGCGATTCATGAAGCGCTAAGTATGCACCGTGACGTATGCTGTCGATCACACGATGTTCTGCCACCACCCAAGACTTCGATCGAAATCTGTTCGGCGCATCGACCGTGACTCCCCGTTCATCCGCGCAAACGAAATGATAACCCGCTACATAACCCTTGTTGACCGAACCAACACGGCGCGTTCTCTTTGGTGAACGCTTCTCAAGCTCAATACTACATAACTCAGCGATATCTTCCCTACGTAGACGTTCAGCGTTGGCCAACAGCGTCCGAATATCCTCGGACGACATAGATGCTATCTTCTCGGGACTATAATTCGGCATCTGCCCGTTACCTCCTCACCCTAATTAACTGCTCAATCCGCCGAACAGCGTCGGCAGGTCCAGCGGGCGGAAGCCGTAATGCTCGATCCAGCGCACATCGGCGTCGAAATAGTCGCGAAGGTCCGGCATGCCGTATTTCAGCGTGGCGATGCGGTCGATGCCCATGCCCCAGGCAAAGCCCTGATACTCGTCGGGATCGAGATTGCAGGCGCGCAGCACATTTGGGTGCACCATGCCGCAGCCGAGGATTTCCATCCAGTCATCGCCCTCGCCAAAGCGCACTTCGCCGGGCTGCGAGCGGTCGCACTGGATGTCTACTTCCAGGCTCGGCTCGGTGAAGGGGAAGAAGGACGGACGGAAGCGCATGTTGAGCTGCGGCACTTCGAAGAACGTCTTGCAGAACTCCTGCAGGACCCACTTCATGTTGGCGACATTGGCTGTCTTGTCGATCACCAGCCCTTCGAGCTGGTGGAACATGGGCGAGTGGGTCGCGTCCGAATCCTGCCGGTAGGTCTTGCCGGGAATGACGATGCGGATCGGCGGTTCCTGCGTCTCCATCGTGTGGATCTGCACCGGCGAGGTGTGCGTGCGCAGAAGCTTGCGCTCACCCTTCTCATCCGGCGGGAAGAAGAAGGTGTCGTGCATCTCGCGGGCCGGGTGGCCTTCAGGGAAGTTCAGCGCCGTGAAATTGTAATAGTCGGTTTCGATGTCCGGCCCTTCGGCGATGGAAAAACCCATATCGGCGAAGATTGCCGTGATCTCGTCGATCACCTGGCTGATCGGATGAATGCGGCCGCGCTCGGCGGGCGGGCGGCGCACGGGCAGGGTGACATCCACCTTCTCGCTTTCCAGCCTTGCGTCGATAGCAGCGTTGCGCAATGCGTCGCGCCGTGCCGTGAGGGCTTCGGTGACGCGCGCCTTCAGCCCGTTGATGGCGGGGCCCATCACCTGCCGCTCATCGGGAGACATGGAGCCGAGCGTCTTCAGCATCTGCGAGACCGAGCCCTTCTTGCCGAGCGTGGCGACGCGCACGGCGTCGATCTCCTGCTCGTCAGCGGCAGCTTCGATCTGCCCGGCGATGGTCTTTTCCAGTTCCTCGAGTTCGCTCATGCCTCGTAGCCCCTTTTGGGTTTGATGTCGTTCTGGCTCTGTGTGGCGGGCGTGGCCGTGTTCTCGCCGAGAGCCGTTTTCAAAAACCGTGTTGCTTTCAACACGCGCTTGCCGTCGCTGCCAAGCCCCCAGTGCTCGATTGCTCCGAGAAGGGGGATGAGCGGCGTAAAAAAGCGGATGATGCGACGCAATTCATCGGCCACGTGCCGAGGCGGCTCGACAAAATAGGCATCGAACGCCTTTTGCGGCGTATCAGCCAGTTTCGACTGCATGCAGATCTGCAGGAAAAGAAGCCACACATCGCGCGCCTGCGCTATAGCGAGAGGCATCGCGGCTTCAGGCTCTTCTTCGAAGTCCACAAAACCCCAGCGGCCATCATTGGTGATGAACATGTCGCGCGGGTGCGGCCTGCCGTGGCACAGGCCAAGGCTATGTGCCTTACGCAAAGCGTCTGCCGCCTGCACCAGAAGACCCTCATGGGCATCATGCTCGCCATGGCGCGCCAGCATGTCGAGCTCGCTCTGGGCGATGGGCGCGACATTCGACAGGACCAGAACCCGGTCGTTGCGGAAAAGCAGCTTCGCCGTCGGGAGCCCCGCCTCGCGGAAGGCATCGAGCTTGCGCACTTCGCGCTCAATGGCGGTTGCCGTGTTGGTGCCGGGTGAGGCGCGCAGGAAGGCGGCGGGCATCAGCGGCGTCAGTGCCGTATGCAACCATTTGGCCGCCGGTTGCCGCTCGACATCATAGCGTTTGATCCAGACGGTATGCCCGTCCAGCACAGTTGACGAAACGCGCTGGCGCTCACCGGTGATGAGCAGGCGCAGCAGCGCTGCTGTCGCTTCCGGCGAAAGCAGGTCCTTTTCGCTTTTCGTCTTGTCGTGCATGGTCTTCATCACAAAGAAAAAACCCGCGCCAGCCCTGCCAGCGCGGGTTTCCCGAACTAAACCTGATTGCTTCGGGAAGCGCCAGCCTTAAGCTACAGCGCTTTCAAAAGCATTCGGGGTGGTGTCCTTGAGGTACACGAGCGCTTCCTTGGACTTCTTCACCAGAGCGGCGAAGGCCTGCGGCTCATGCACGGCCATATCAGCCAGCACCTTGCGGTCGATCTCGATGCCGGCCTTGTTGAGGCCGTCGATGAAGCGGCCATAGGTCAGGCCGTGTTCGCGGGCGCCGGCGTTGATGCGCTGGATCCACAGAGCGCGGAAATTGCGCTTGCGGGCCTTGCGATCGCGATAGGCGTACTGCAGCGATTTCTCAACCGCCTGCTTGGCGATGCGAATGGTGTTCTTGCGGCGGCCGTAGAAACCCTTTGCGGCTTTCATGACCTTCTTGTGCTTGGCGTGGGCGGTAACGCCCCTCTTTACGCGTGCCATGACATGATCTCCTTAAATCTGTTCCGGGTTCCTGCGATCACAGGCCGTAGGGCATGAACTTCTTCACGATCTTCGTATCGGGATCGGAAAGAACCATCGTGCCGCGGGCGTCGCGGATGAACTTGTTGGAACGCTTGATCATGCCGTGGCGCTTGCCAGCGGCTGCGACTTTCACCTTGCCGGTGGCGGTTACCTTGAACCGCTTCTTGACAGAAGACTTCGTCTTCATCTTGGGCATTTTGCTTCTCCGTTCTTTCGCCTGCGCCGGTCTGCGGAAAAGCGCGCCAGTTGGCATCAGCTTCCCACAGTGTCGCGCATGCGCATTTCAGCATTAAGGACCGCCACGGCATGCCCTGCCGGCCGGTCCAGGAACGCGGCCTTATAGCGGTGGCGGGCGGTTTGCGCAACTCCTGATTTGACCGCTTGGCGGCGCCGGCTCAGTAGAGACGGAACAGAATGGGCAGCAGTCCGAGATCCTGGACATACTCCACCAGCTCGAAGGCCGGCATGGCCAGGAAGAAGATCAGCCCGTCCCGCAGCGTGCCATAAAGGCGCTCGGGCAGAATGGTCAGAGTTTTCGGGTCATGAAAAAGTCGCGGGTTCGGGATGAAGGCCGGCACGCTCGCCAGGTAGGCGTCATAGGCCTCGCCGAAGGTTTCGCGCAGGTGGTGTTCTTCCCGGCGCGTGGTGATGCTGAGAATGAAGGCCGCCAGAACGCCGCAGATCACTGCAACCACCATGCTCCCGGTTTGCGCGCCTACCCCCATCGCCCCTATCGTAGAAAAGAGGTAGAGCGGGTTTCGGGTTATGGAATAGGGGCCGTCCTCGACGAGTTCCGCAGCCTTGCGCCCGCCAATATAAAGTGTGCACCAGAGCCGGCCCGCGATGGCGATGCCGATCAGGCCGAGCCCCGTGATTTCGATGATTTCCTCGATATCGATGCCGAGTGGTTGATAGTGCGCCCAGCCCGAATGAAAGAAGAGAACGAAGCCGCAAAGCAGTGCAGCGATGAGCCAGAAGCTCGCGATACGCAGACGCTGGAATTGCCCCAGCGCGATTTGGTGGATCGACATTCTCGCATCCCGGATGATGTTGCGCCCCAGTATCAGGCTTTTTCAAAACTGACAGGGAATGACGCTTAGGGACAGAATGCGGCGCATTTGCGAAAGAAAAAGCCGGAGCGAGCCCCGGCTTGTTGTCGTGTTGGTGTGCGTCTTTACGGGCGCAGTGCCAATCAGGTGGTGCGCGGTGCCAGAACCATCATCATCTGGCGACCTTCGAGCTTCGGCTCGGCTTCCACCTTGGCGATCGGCTCGACCTCTTCCTTGACCCGGTTGAGGAGCTGCATGCCAAGTTCCATATGCGCCATTTCACGGCCGCGGAAGCGGAGCGTGAGCTTGACCTTGTCGCCAGCCTCGAAGAAGCGGCGAACGGCCTTCATCTTCACCTCATAGTCATGGGTGTCGATGTTGGGACGCATCTTGATCTCCTTGATCTCAATGGTCTTCTGCTTCTTGCGCGCCTCGGCAGCCTTTTTCTGGCTCTGATACTTCATCTTGCCAAGATCGGTGATCTTGCAAACGGGTGGCTTGGCGTTCGATGCCACCTCTACCAGGTCCAGACCCGCCTCCTCGGCAAGACGCAAGGCATCTTCCGTGTCGAGAACGCCGCGGTTGTTGCCTTCATCGTCGATCAGCTGAATCTGGGGAACCCGGATGTCGCGGTTTGCGCGCGGGCCTTCTACTTTCTGAGGCGGCGCTTTGAATGGTCTGCGAATGGTCGTGATCTCCTCGAATTGTTAAATCACTGGTTACGGCATTGCTTCAGGCCGAGGCGTATGTCGTCTCGGCAGGTGAAGTGTCAATAGCATATAAGGTCAAAAGAATCACGTTTCACGTTTCGTCTTGGTGTGAATGCGTGTGATGAATGGTTGGTTCCGGCATAGGAGACAGTTGATGAGCGGAGCGAAGGCGCGTTTTCTGACAATCAGCGACACGCAGATCGCGTACCGGCAGCGGGCTGGAAGTGCGCCCGGCCTCGTCTGGCTAGCGGGCTATAAATCCGACATGCTGGGCACAAAAGCTGAGGCACTGGATGCATGGGCCGCTGAAAGGGGTCACGCCTTCCTGCGGCATGATTATTCCGGCCATGGTGAATCCGGCGGCGCGTTCAAAGACGGGACGATCTCGTTCTGGCTGGAGCAGAGCCTTGGTGTTTTCCGGGCTTTTACCGAGGGGCCACAGATCCTCGTCGGATCATCCATGGGGGCATGGATCGCGCTCCGCATGGCGCAGGAGCTGAACCGCGCCGGTGAAGGCGCGCGGCTGGCGGGTCTGCTTCTTCTGGCACCCGCTCCCGATTTCACCAGCGAGCTGGTGGAGCCGAAACTTACTGCTGCCAATCGCCGACAGCTCGAAGACATGGGCTATATGGAAGAGCCTTCCGACTATTCCGACGAGCCCTACATCTATACGCGCGCATTGTTTGAGGATGGAAAGCGCAACCGGGTGCTCGATGGCATTCTCGACACGCATTGCCCGGTTCACATCCTCCAAGGCAAGGCCGATCCCGACGTGCCCTTCACCCATGCCATGCGGCTCACCGAGCATCTGCCGGCAGATGACGTCACCCTGTCTTTGATCGGCGATGGCGATCACCGGCTTTCCAGGCCGCAGGACATTGCCCTGATCCTCCGGTCACTGGAAGGTCTCATCGAGCGATCCGTTTAGGCGGATTGCCGGAATGGTGCAGGATCGCGCGAATAAATGATGTAAAATCATGGATTTGCGCGATTTCCGTTTATTATTTCCTTGAATATCGAAAAATGAGCCCCCATTTCGAAACCATGCAGCTTCCCGGGGGTTGCATGCTCAAGGAAAGGAACGGGTGACCATGACAAATTCTGCGCTTATCCGTCCTGCCTGGACGCCTGCGACGATTGCTCTGATGGTGGTGGGTTTCATGGTGTTCTGGCCGCTCGGCCTCGCCATGCTCGCCTACATTCTGTGGGGTGACCGGCTCGGGGAGTTCAAGAAGGACGTGAACCGAAAAACCGATGAAGTTTTCGCCGGCTGCCGGCGTGCATCAAAGCGTCATGCGTTTACAGGCAACGTCGCCTTTGACGACTGGCGCGACAAGGAGCTGGAGCGCCTCGCCGAGGAACGCCGCAAGCTCGACGAGATGCGCGACGAGTTCGATGATTACATGCGCGAGCTGCGCCGGGCCAAGGATCAGGAAGAGTTCGATCGTTTCATGAACGAACGTAACAAGGGTCGCAAATCGGGCCACGGCAAATCCGTCCCCGATGTGACTGACGAGGCCTGATCCAGTGGACAACAGGTAAACGGTTGAAACGGCATCTCTTCGAGGTGCCGTTTTCTTTGCGCGTTTTTCTCCACGAATCGCTTACTCTTGTTCAATGGCGCTTGGTTTCCTCAACAACATGATCGGGCTGAAAGTGACGGCTCCTCCGGCAGAGCGCGTACATCGCGTGGCCGGTCGGGAACTGCCACTGCGCATTGTCGAGAATGCGAGGGCACGGCGGTTGACGTTGCGGATCGAGCCGGGTGGGCGCGGCCTGCGCATCACCGTGCCGCCGGGCCTTTCCCGCTCACGCGAGGTGGAAGAGTTTCTCGACCGCCACACCGGCTGGCTTGAGCAGAAGCTGAAAAAGCTGCCCGAACGACCTTTGGTCCGACCGGGTATCAAGATCCCGGTGCGCGGCGTGCCGCATTTGATCGTGCACGATCCCGAGAGCCGTGGCGCTGCCAGACTTGCCATGAGGGACGGTGCGCCCGTGCTGGTTGTTCCGGGGGACGGTGAGCGTTTGCCGCGGCGGGTCGCCGATTTCCTGAAGCGCGAGGCCAAGCGGGACATCGAGGCTCTGGTGGCAAAACACTCCGCCACCATTGGCAAACGCGCCCGCGCGATCCGCTTTCGCGACACCAAGAGCCGCTGGGGCTCCTGCACCTCGGATGGCACGCTCTCCTTCTCCTGGCGCATCATGATGGCCCCGCCTCTGGTGATCGATTATCTGGTCGCCCATGAGGTCGCGCATCTGAAAGAGATGAACCATAGCGCCCGTTTCTGGAAGCTCTGCCGGGAGCTGTGCCCCGAAACGGACCGTTGCAAGGACTGGCTGAAACGCAATGGCACGGCTTTGCAGGCCATCGGGTTTGAGTGACGGGTGTGCTTTGCCGGGTGTTTTTCTAGGCGACTTCGCCTGATTGCTACTGAGGTGCCGGGCGCCCTCGCCCTTCGACAGGCTCAGGATGAGGGCTACTTCAGCGTCGCCGCACAAAACGACTGAAGAAACACGCCAGCAATTCAACAGCCCTCATCCTGAGCTTCTTGAGCTTGTCGAAAGACGAAGGGCGAGGGGGCCTGGCGCGACCGCCTCCTGCCTCGACTCCGCCGTCAATTCATGGCACTTCCTTGTTATGACACTCGACGTAAAAATCTGCGGTCTGAAGACCGATGAAACCGTGGCGGCGGCGCTGGATGGCGGGGCGAGCCATATCGGCTTTATCTTCTTTGAAAAAAGCCCGCGCCATGTGGAGCCCGAAATGGCTGCAAACCTGCGAAAAGCGGCCCATGGACGGGCACAGGCTGTTGCCGTTTCGGTGAATGTCGATGATGCGGGACTGGATGCCATCGTGAGCGCTGTTCAGCCCGACATGCTGCAGCTTCATGGCGGGGAAAGCCCGGAGCGCGTTGCCGAGGTGAAGGCCCGCTACGGATTGCCGGTGATGAAGGCGTTTGCCATCCGCGAGGCGGGCGATCTGGAGCGCATCGCGCCCTATCGCGGCATCGCCGACCGGTTCCTTTTCGATGCCAAGCCGCCGAAAGGATCCGAGCTTCCCGGCGGCAATGGGGTCTCTTTCGACTGGCAGCTTCTGGCTGGCCTTGACGATAAAGTGGACTACATGCTTTCCGGTGGCCTGAACGCGGGCAATATCGGCGCGGCTTTGAAAGCGGCCTCGCCGCGCGGAATAGACATTTCGTCTGGTGTAGAAAGCGCGCCGGGCGTGAAAGATCAGCAAATGATACGCGACTTCTTCGCCGCCATTCGGCAGGCGCTTGAAACCGACGCGGCTCCGGCATGAGGAGCCGGCATGAGGAGAATGGCTTGAACAAACCGGCAGAACCCAATTCCTTCCGGATTGGCCCTGATGATGAGGGCATGTACGGGATCTTCGGCGGCCGGTTCGTGGCCGAGACGCTGATGCCGCTGATCCTCGATCTGGAAAAGCACTGGAACGAGGCGAAGGACGACCCGGCGTTTCGGGCCGAGTTGGATAGTCTGGGCCGCCATTATACGGGCCGGCCCTCGCCGCTCTATTTCGCCGAACGCCTGACCGAGCATCTGGGCGGCGCGAAGATCTACTTCAAGCGTGAGGATCTGAACCACACCGGCTCGCACAAGATCAACAATTGCCTCGGCCAGATCCTGCTCGCCAAGCGCATGGGCAAGACCCGCATCATCGCCGAGACCGGCGCCGGCCAGCATGGCGTGGCGTCGGCCACGGTGGCCGCCCGCTTCGGCCTGCCCTGCATTGTCTATATGGGCGCGACAGACGTGGAGCGGCAGAAGCCGAATGTCTTCCGCATGAACCTTCTGGGCGCCGAGGTGAAGCCGGTGTCCTCCGGGCATGGCACGCTGAAAGATGCCATGAACGAGGCGCTGCGTGACTGGGTGACCAATGTTGAAGACACCTATTACCTGATCGGCACGGCGGCAGGCCCGCATCCCTATCCCGAGCTGGTGCGCGAGCTGCAATCGGTGATCGGCACGGAAGCGCGTGAACAGATACAGGAGCTGGAAGGCCGGCTGCCCGACGCCATCGTGGCGGCGGTGGGCGGCGGCTCGAACGCCATCGGCCTGTTCCATCCCTTCCTCGATGACCGCCAGGTGGAAATCCACGGTGTGGAGGCCGGCGGGCACGGGCTGGAGGGCGAGGAGCACTGCGCCTCCATGACGGCGGGGCGCCCCGGCGTGCTGCATGGCAACCGCACCTATCTTCTGCAGAATGAGGACGGGCAGATCCTCGACGGGCATTCGGTCTCTGCCGGGCTCGACTATCCCGGTGTCGGGCCGGAGCACAGCTGGCTGAAGGATACGGGCCGTGTGATCTATTCGCCCATTCTGGACGATGAGGCGATCGAGGCATTCCAGATGACGACGCGTCTTGAGGGCATCATCCCGGCGCTGGAATCGGCCCATGCGATTGCCCATGCGATCAAGCTGGCACCCACCATGGGCAGGGACCAGATCATGATCGTCAATTTCTCCGGGCGCGGGGACAAGGACGTCCACACCGTCGGAAAGATGCTCGGCATGGAGATGTGAACATGTTCGAAATCTATCGCTCCAAGCAAAACCAGCACCACTATGTGGCCATTCGCCAGGACGACGATAGGGAAAATCCGAAGGGGATAAGGGCAAGCCAGAACCTTGCCTTCCTGACCCATGTGGCCGATGACGGCGAACCCCGTATCGCCTTCGACCCCGAAGAGGCGAAAAGCCGGATAGAGCGCGATGGTTTCTATGCCTTCGCCGTCACCATCGAAATTCGCGAGCACGCCGAGGGATAGGCTGATCGCATTGCATTGCCGCGTTCGTGATCGAGCGATAAGGCCGCTGCAACCGCAAGGACTGCAAGACGGCGTGGGGGCGCCGCGCTGGATGTACGAGGACCCAGGACCATCATGACCACCCGCATTGACCGCCGCTTCGCGCGGCTGAAGGAAGAAAACCGCCCGGCACTCGTGACCTATTTCATGGGTGGGGATCCGGATTATGAGACCTCGCTCTCGATCATGAAGGCGCTGCCGGCGGCGGGCAGCGACGTGATCGAACTGGGCATGCCCTTCTCCGACCCCATGGCCGATGGCCCGGCCATTCAGGCCGCCGGCCTGCGCGCGCTCAAGGGCGGGCAGACGCTTTCAAAGACGCTCCAGATGGCGCGTGATTTCCGCAAAGACGACGACGACACGCCCATCGTGATGATGGGCTATTACAACCCGATCTACATCTATGGCGTGGAGCGCTTTCTTACTGACGCGAAGGCCGCCGGCATTGACGGCCTCATCATCGTCGATCTGCCGCCGGAGATGGATCAGGAGCTTTGCGTTCCGGCGATCAAGGCGGGGCTGAACTTCATTCGTCTGGCCACGCCGACGACGGATGAAGAACGTCTCCCAAAGGTTCTGGAGAACACGTCGGGCTTTGTCTATTACGTGTCGATGACGGGTGTGACGGGATCGGCGCTGCCGGACACGAACAATGTGTCCGAAGCGGTTGCGCGGATCAAGGAACACACGGATCTGCCGATCTGCGTGGGCTTCGGGGTGAAGACGGCGCGGCAAGCCAAGGCGATCGGCGAAGCGGCGGACGGTGTTGTGGTCGGCAGCGCCATCGTGGCGGCCATCGCACAGTGCTACGACGACAACGGCAAGCGGATCAAAGACCCCGCCGAGGCCGTGGCAACCCTTGTGAAGGGGCTCGCAGACGGGGTGCGCCAGGCGCGCCTTGCTGCTGCCCGATAATTGGCGCATCCTCGGATTGCGGAAAAACAGAAGGCATATGGAATGAACTGGATCACCAGCTATGTGAGGCCGAAGATCAACTCGATGCTCGGTCGCCGGGACATGCCGGAAAACCTCTGGATCAAGGATCCCGAGACCGGCGAGATGGTCTTTCACAAGGATCTGGAAGACAATCTCTGGGTCATTCCCTCCTCCGGCCATCACATGAAGATTTCCGCCCGCGAGCGGCTAAAGAGCTTCTTCGACGATGGCGAATATGAGACGCTAGAAAATCCCAAGGTCGTCACCGACCCATTGAAGTTCCGCGATGAGCGCCGCTATACCGAACGCCTTCGCGACGCCAAGGCCAAGACCAACATGGAAGATGCCGTGTTGAGCGGCGTGGGCCGGGTTCAGGGGCTCGAGCTACTGGCCACCGTGCAGGACTTCGCCTTCATGGGTGGTTCCCTTGGCATGGCAGCAGGCGAGGCGATTGTCCGCGCGTTCGAGACTGCCGTGGAGCGCAAGCTGCCGCTGGTGCTTTACGCCGCCTCGGGTGGCGCGCGCATGCAGGAGGGCATTCTCTCGCTGATGCAGCTGCCGCGCACCACGGTCGCGCTCGACCGGCTGAAGGAGGCGGGGCTTCCCTACATCGTTGTGCTCACAAACCCGACCACTGGCGGCGTGACGGCATCCTACGCCATGCTGGGCGATGTTCATATCGCCGAGCCCGGTGCGCTGATCGGCTTCGCCGGCCCGCGCGTGATCGAGCAGACCATCCGCGAGAAGTTGCCGGAAGGTTTCCAGCGCGCCGAATACCTGCGCGACCATGGCATGGTCGACATGGTGGTTTCGCGACTGGAGATGAAGGCGACCATTGCGCGTCTTTTGAAGATTCTCCTGAAGGAGAAGGTGGAGGCTGCGCCTGAGGTCGTGGAAGACGAGTCTCCGACAGAACCCGAAACGGCTCCGGTTCCCGTCGAGGGTGCCGAAACCCCAGCCGAACAGCCAAAGGTATGAGCAGGCAAGGCTTTGCTGGCTGAATAACCATCCTTCGGGCAGGACCCTGATGACCACTCTCTCCGCCGAGCGGGAAATCGAGCGTCTTCTGTCGCTCCATCCCAAGGGCTTCGACCTGTCGCTCGAGCGCGTCACGCGCCTGCTCGACCGGCTGGGCAATCCGCATCTGAACATGCCGCCGGTGATCCATGTGGCGGGCACGAACGGAAAGGGCTCGGCAACGGCCTTCGCGCGCGCCGTGCTGGAAGCGTCGGGACGGGTCGTTCACGTGCACACTTCGCCGCATCTGGTCAATTGGCACGAGCGCTACCGGCTGGGTGCGGAAGGCGGCGGAAAGCTGGTGGAAGATGCTGTTCTGGCCGAGGCGGTAGCGCGGGTGGCCGAGGCGAATGCCGGTGAGACGATCACCGTTTTCGAGATTCTGACCGCGGTGATGTTTGTGCTCTTTTCGGAGCATCCGGCGGATGTGGCGATTGTCGAGGTCGGGCTTGGCGGTCGGTTTGACGCGACGAATGTCATTCCCCATCCGGCGGCCAGCCTCATCATGCCGATCTCGCTCGATCACGAAGCCTATCTGGGCGACCGGGTGGAGCTGATTGCCGCCGAGAAGGCCGGCATCATCAAGCGCGGCTCACCCGTGGTTGTTGGCCAACAGCCCTTCGATGCGGCGCGCGAGGTGCTTGTCGATACGGCGGAAAGACTGGCCTGCCCGCTCACCGTCTATGGCGAGGATTTCCTGGCATTCGAGGAAAACGGCCGCATGATCTATCAGGACAATGATGGCCTTTTCGACATGTCGCTGCCACAGCTTGCAGGTCGACATCAGATCGCCAATGCGGCGGCAGCCATCGCCGCGGTCAAGGCGGCGGGCTTTCCTGTTGCTCTGCGTGCGGCGGAGATCGCGATGGAGCGTGTTGTCTGGCCGGGTCGTCTGCAGCGTCTGCCACAGGGCATGCTTGCGGATCTTGGGCCGGAAGGGGCCGAGATCTGGATCGATGGCGGGCACAATCCTGGTGCCGGCGAGGCGATTGCCGAGGCGCTGGCTACCGAGGAAGATCGCTCGCCCCGACCGCTCTTCCTGATAGCCGGAATGATCAACACAAAGGATCAGACCGGTTATTTTCGCGCCTTCGAGGGCATGGCCCGGCATGTCTATACGGTTCCGGTGGAATCGAGCGATGCGGGTGTGCCCAATGCGGAGCTTGCGGCGCGCGCCATGGAGGCGGGGCTTTCCGCAGAGCCGGTCCATTCAGTGGCCAATGCGCTCAAGCTGTTGCGGGATACGCTGGATGCCGGCCGCGACGGCACCGAACCCCCACCGCGCATCCTGATCTGCGGTTCGCTCTATCTGATCGGCTCGGTGCTGGCCGAAAACGGTACCCCACCGCGGTGATCCCGGCCTCCCAGTCTCGTCATCCTCGGGTCAAGCCATAGGATGACGAATGAGGAGCTGCGGGAAAGCCTCTTATACCATCCCTATCACGCCCCGGCGGATGAGATCGAGCGCGAGCAGCGTGAGGCCGATCTTGAACCAGCGGCGGAAGGTCTCCTCGGGCAGTTTCTCAAGAAGGCGCGTTCCATAGATCGTGCCCAGATAACCCGAAGCGATCATCACCGCGATGAAGGGCAGCCAGCGCCAGAAGGCGAAACCGGCAAGGGCAAAGGCGATGACCTTGAGAGCGTGCTGCACCGTCATGCCGGCAGCATGGGTGGCGATCAGCGCCTTGCGGTCGTCGGGAATGAGCTGCGCAAAGAAGGCCGAGAGCAGCGGACCGGTGGCTCCGACAAACATGGTGGCAACCGCAAGAACGGCACTGCCGGCGGCGAGGCCGGCATGGCTGAGTTGGGCGGCTCCAGGAATCCTTGTCCATGTCACGGCGATGACGAAGACGCCCAAAACGAGTTTCAAGAGTGCATCGGGCAATTGCACCACGAAATAGGCACCGACTGCAGCGCCGATCAAGCTCCCGAGAATGAAGGGTGCGGCGATCGAGAAGCGGATATGCGGACGCTGATGCCAGGCACGGCCCGTGTTGGAGCCGAGCTGTACGGCTCCATGAACAGGAATCAACGCTGCTACGGGAATGAAAAGGCCAAGCAGCGCCAGCATGGCCACACCGCCGCCCACGCCAAAGGCTGCCGTGAGCGCGGAGGTGAAAAAGCTGGCGATGACGAGAAGAAGCGCTGGGAGCAGACCCAGCGTTTCAGGCAGTAGCGTATCCCAGCCGCTCAATGGCCCGCCTTACAGGAATTGCTTGCGGGTGAACTGGCCTGCCGGGCGGTAGCGCCACAGATAGGTGGGCAGGATGGCGGCCAGAGAATGTTTCTGGATGCCAAGTCCTTCGAGCGTGCGCCCGGCCGCTTGCGCCTCTTCAGAAACAACGTTGTCGGTCTTGAGAAGCTTCACCTGATCGAGAGTGAGCAGCGGGTTCGGCAAAAGGCCAAGAATGCGGGCCTGGATGCGTGCGACGAACCAAGGCAGGGAAACGAACCAGCGTTTGCGGTAGGTGGCTTCGAGCATCTCCTCAAGGCATTCGCGGAAGGAGAGGGCTTCCGGCCCGCCCAGCTCGTAGATCTGGCCGCCCTTCAGGTCGCCATCGACAGAGCGGGCATAGGCTTCGGCCACATCGCCAACATAGACAGGCTGGAACTTCGTCTCGCCGCCACCGATCAAAGGCAGGAACGGCGAGAACCGCGCCATGTTGGCAAAGCGGTTGAAGAAATCGTCTTCCGGACCGAAGACGATGGATGGGCGGATGATCACCGCATCCTTGACGGTTTCCAGTACGGCTTTTTCGCCTAGTGCCTTGGTGCGGGCATAGTCGGACTCGGACTCCGGATCGGCCCCGATCGCCGAGCCATGAGTGAGCTTTGCGCCAGTTGCGCGGGCGGCTTCCGCCACTGCACGGGCGCCGAAATGTTGAACCGCGTCAAAGGACTGGCGTCCGGATTCATAGAGGATGCCGACCAGATTGATCACATGGTCGGCGCCTTCCACTGCCCGGTCGATGGACGCACGGTTGCGCAAGTTCGCCTGCACGGCTTGCACTTGGCCGACATTGCCGAGTGGCTGCAAATGTATCGCTGTATTGGGGTTGCGGCATGCAACGCGCACCCGGTAGCCGCGCCTCGTGAGGGCCTGCACCAAATGGCGGCCGACAAAGCCGTTGCCGCCGAAAATGGTGATGAGCTTAGGTTTCTGGCTGATGGTGGCCATTTGCCTCTGTCTCCGATTTCTCAACGGCTTCATAATCGGTTTCGCGCCAAAGGCAAAGGGTGCCCGGTCATAGTTTTCATCCCCAGCCTGAAATCACTGCAAAACTTGGAAAAAAGCCATGAAACCCCTATATCTTGGGGGACAGGCGCCGGGTGATTCGCGGCGCGGACTTCCCATGCCCAAAAGGGGGTTCCCTCAGGGCTCCTGAGTGAAAGAATTTGATGAGCGACACGCCCGAAACTCTCCCAGGCGAACCGGCCGAATACGGCGCTGAATCCATCAAGGTTTTGAAGGGATTGGACGCCGTTCGCAAACGCCCCGGCATGTATATCGGCGACACGGATGACGGGTCTGGCCTGCACCATATGGTCTATGAGGTGGTGGACAACGCGATCGATGAGGCGCTGGCTGGCCACGCGACACTGGTGACCGTCACGCTCAATCCAGATGGCTCCTGCACCGTGACCGACAATGGCCGCGGCATACCGACCGACATGCATGCCGAAGAGGGCGTGTCTGCGGCCGAGGTCATTATGACGCAGCTTCATGCCGGCGGTAAGTTCGACCAGAATTCCTACAAGGTCTCGGGCGGCCTGCATGGCGTTGGCGTTTCCGTGGTCAATGCACTCTCCATCTGGCTGAAGTTGAAAATCCGCCGCAAGGGCAAGGTGCATGAAATGAGCTTCACGCATGGCGTGGCAGACGAGCCGCTTGCCGTGACGGGAGATGCCGGCGACGAGACGGGGACGGAGGTGAGTTTCCTGCCTTCGCCGGACACCTTTACCATGACGGAGTTCGACTACGGTACGCTGGAGCATCGCCTGCGCGAGCTCGCGTTCCTGAATTCCGGCGTGCGCATTCTTCTGACCGATAAGCGCCATGCCGATGAGAAGAAACAGGAATTCCTGTTCGACGGAGGCATTGTCGAGTTCGTCAAATATCTCGATCGCGCCAAGAAGCCGCTGATCGATGCGCCCATTTCCATTGGTGGCGAGAAAGACGGAATCACGGTGGAAGTCGCCATGTGGTGGAACGATTCTTACCATGAAAATGTGCTGGCCTTCACCAACAACATTCCGCAGCGCGACGGTGGCGCGCATATGGCCGGGTTCCGCGGTGCGCTGACGCGTCAGGTTACGGGTTACGCCGAGAAATCGGGCTTGACCAAGAAGGAAAAGGTTTCGTTGACCGGTGACGATTGCCGCGAGGGGCTCACGGCGGTTCTCTCGGTCAAGGTTCCCGATCCGAAATTCTCGTCCCAGACCAAGGACAAGCTGGTGTCCTCCGAGGTGCGCCCGGTGGTGGAGAGCCTAGTCAACGAGGCACTCGGCACCTGGTTTGAGGAGCACCCGGCAGAGGCCAAGGCGCTGATCGGCAAGGTGGTGGAAGCCGCCGCCGCGCGCGAGGCTGCACGAAAGGCGCGCGAGCTGACGCGGCGCAAGGGCGTGCTCGACATCACGTCGCTGCCGGGCAAGCTCGCCGATTGTCAGGAGCGCGATCCCGCCAAGTCCGAAATCTTCATCGTCGAGGGTGATTCCGCAGGCGGCTCGGCTAAATCCGGCCGCTCGCGCAAGAACCAGGCGATCCTTCCGTTGCGCGGCAAGATCCTGAACGTGGAGCGCGCACGGTTCGACCGCATGCTTTCGTCCGACATGATCGGGACGTTGATCACGGCGCTCGGCACTGGCATCGGCAAGGATGAATTCAACGCCGAGAAACTGCGCTACCACAAGATCATCATCATGACGGACGCCGATGTCGACGGCGCTCACATCCGGACGCTGCTTCTCACTTTCTTCTTCCGACAGATGCCGGACCTCATCGAGCGCGGGCACCTCTATATCGCCCAGCCGCCACTCTACAAGGTGACGCGTGGCAAATCGGTCCAGTACATCAAGGACGAAGCGGCGTTCGAGGAGTTCCTGATCGATTCCGGTCTTGAAGAGGCGACGCTCGAACTTTCCAATGGCGAGGTGCGTGGCGGTCAGGATCTCAAACAGGTGATTGATGACGCACGCGGTGTGCGCTCGCTGATCAACGGCCTGCATACGCGCTATGACCGTTCCGTGGTAGAGCAGGCGGCAATCGCCGGTGCGCTCAGCGCGGCAGTTCTGGCCGATCCGGGGCGTGCGGCAGATGCCGCGAAGCATGTGGCGGAGCGGCTCGACATGATTGCCGAGGATACCGAACGCGGCTGGGAGGGGCGCGTGAATCCCTCGAATGAGGGTGCGGGCGGCTATCTCTTCGAACGCACGGTGCGTGGCGTGCGCGAGGTCGTGGTTCTCGACTCGGCGCTCGTAGCCTCGGCTGATGCACGCGCGATCGACAGGTACACAACGCGCCTGCAGGAGATCTACACCAAATCACCCGTGTTGCGCCGCAAGGACAAATCGGAAGTGATTTCCGGGCCGATGGCGCTGCTTGACCAGGTCTTCGCGACGGGCCGCAAGGGGCTCACGATGCAACGCTACAAAGGTCTCGGCGAAATGAATGCCGAGCAGCTCTGGGAGACGACGCTGGATCCAGATGCACGCTCGCTGCTCCAGGTGAAGGTGACGGACGCGACGGATGCGGATTCGCTCTTCTCGCGCCTCATGGGCGACGAAGTGGAACCGCGCCGCGAGTTCATTCAGGACAATGCGCTGTCGGTGGCCAATCTCGACATCTGACTTTCTTCCAAGGCTGATTTCATCAAGGCGGCGCCGGGCAACCGGCGCCGTTTTCATTTGGCGCTCCTCCATTTCCCACGTCAATTCTTGACTAACCAGCAAAACGAGTTTAGCTGGTTGTAACGATGGGAGATTGAAGCCATGGCCGCCACCGTCGCCTGGCCTGTGCCGTTTTTTCTCGGCGGCAGGCTTTGCCTGGATTTTGTCAACACGGTGAATAGTCGGACGAGGCCGGCCACGAAGGATTACATTCCCGATGTCGCGGCGCTGCTGGGATGGTGCAGTCAGTTGGCTGTGTTCGACGCGGACACCCTGTCCCGTCTGCAGAGTATGGCTGAAACGCAACCTCGTGTAGCGGAAGCCGCACATGCCAGAGCCAAACGATTTCGCGAAACACTGTTTGCGATTTTCCAGAACACGATCGACGGTGAAGGTCCCTCGGCGGAAGCACTCGGTGCGCTTGGTGAACTCGTAAGCGCGGGCCGGCAGCGTCAGCGCTTGAAAAAGGGCGAGGAGCGCTTTGTCTGGAGCTGGGACAAGAGCCGCCTCGATCTTGATGCTCCCCTACAGGCTGTTGCGCTCAGCGCCGAACAGATGCTCACCAAAGGTGATTTGCAACGGCTGAAGGCCTGTCCCGGGCCGGAAGGATGCGGATGGCTGTTCTACGATGAAACGAAGAATGCCTCGCGCCGCTGGTGCAGCATGGAACATTGTGGGGGCGCGGCGAAAGCCCGGCGTCATGCGGCCCGTTTGAGGGAAAAAAGATTATGAAACTCATATCTTTACGCAGCATCGTCGTGGCCGCATTGGTGTTCTGTGGGTTGCTCTTCGCCGTCGGTTGGTTCACCCGCAATGATCCCTCGGAAGACCCCTATGTAAAGGTTCTCGGCGGAGGATTCATGTTCAATTACCGCCAAGGCGAAGTGTTCTATGGTTTTACCGCTCAGGTAATGAGACCGCTGGCCAGCGGGTCCATCATCGAGGCGACATTCGAGGATCCTGCAGGCGGTGCGCCGCTCGTGGTGTCGGAACGCGTGAGCACGATGACCGACCGATACGCGCTGAGAACACCGCCGGTTCGCGGGGTTGAAGCGAAGAAGCCGTACAAGGTATCGATCCGTGTGTACGACCGTGAGAAAATCAGCATGATCTGGGAAACGGACACGACCTTCGCGAGCCAGATCAGCGATCTTGTCGTGCCCGACAAGCCGCTTACCATCGGCCCGGGCTATCATCTAAACCCGGACTGAGATTTTTTGTCCGGCTGGTTTTATTTCATGAACCTTTCTCCAGACCACGGCGACTGACGGATGCCGGAGCGCGATTGCCCCTTCCTAAAAACCGAACTGGAGATCACAATGCCCTTTACTTTCAAGACCAATCGTATCGCTATAGCCGCCGCTTCACTCGTGATGCTTGCAGCCGCAGCACCCTCTGCCGGCGTCGCCGGCCAATTTGCCCTTGCGCCGCAGATGGCCAGTCCTTCGATGAACTGCTCGGTGCCCAACCATGTGGTGTGCAATATCAGCAGCACGAAGGGTCTGAAGCTGGTGAAGATCACCGCGAACACGCCGCAAGGCAGCGTGAACCTCGTGAACAAGACGTACCGCAGCTGTCCCAAATCGGTGAAGGTGTCGTGGGACTCGGCCTATCAGATGGCCGGTAAACAGATCGTCGAATGCAGCGGGGACCTAAAACTCAAGGCGCGCTGAACAGGAAACGGTGCCGCCTGGCCCGGGTGGCGGGGCAGCCCGTATCAGCGGCATCGGGGGTGGGCTTGTCTGCTGTTGCAGCAAGCCCACCCGTTTTCGTTCTTGAGTGCTAATCGCTCATCTTCAGGGCCTGGATGAAGGCTTCCTGTGGAATCTCAACCTTGCCGAACTGGCGCATGCGCTTCTTGCCCTCTTTCTGCTTCTCGAGCAGCTTGCGCTTGCGGGTGACGTCGCCGCCGTAGCACTTCGCCGTCACGTCCTTGCGCATGGCCGAAATGGTTTCGCGGGCGATGACCTTTCCGCCAATGGCCGCCTGGATCGGGATCTTGAACATGTGGCGGGGGATAAGGTCTTTCAGCTTCTCGCACATGACGCGCCCGCGCTTCTCAGCGGCCTGTCTGTGCACAAGCATGGAGAGTGCATCCACCGGCTCCTCATTGACGAGGATCGACATCTTTACCAGATCGCCTTCGCGGTAGCCCGTGAGCTGGTAGTCGAAGCTCGCATAGCCCTTGGTGATGGATTTCAGTCGGTCATAGAAATCGAACACCACCTCGTTGAGCGGTAGTTCATAGGTGACCATGGCACGCTTGCCCACATAGGAAAGATCCGTCTGGACACCACGCCGCTCCTGGCAGAGCTTGAGGATCGCGCCCAGATAATCGTCGGGCGTGAGGATCGTGGCCTTGATCCACGGTTCCTCGATGGAACCTATCTTCACGATGTCCGGCATGTCGGCGGGGTTGTGAAGCTCCACCTGCTCACTGGAGGTGAGGTTCATGCGATAGACGACCGAAGGCGCGGTGGCAATGAGATCGAGATTGAACTCGCGCTCCAGCCGCTCCTGGATGATCTCCAGATGAAGAAGGCCCAGAAAGCCGCAGCGGAAGCCGAAACCGAGCGCCGCCGAGGTTTCCATCTCGAAGGAAAACGAGGCATCGTTGAGGCGCAGTTTGCCCATCGCGGCGCGCAGGTCTTCAAAGTCAGCCGCATCGACTGGGAAGAGGCCGCAGAAGACCACCGGCTGCGCCGGCTTGAAGCCCGGCAGCGGCTTTTCCGTCTGGCGCTTGTCTTCGGTGATCGTGTCGCCGACGCGGGTGTCGGCGACCTCCTTGATAGAGGCGGTGATGAAGCCGATCTCGCCGGGACCAAGCTCATCGACCATGACCATTTTCGGGGTCATGACGCCAACCCGGTCCACCGGATATTTGGCGTCCGTGCCCATCATGCGGATGGTCTGGCCCTTTCTCAGCTTGCCGTCGATCACGCGGACCAGAACGATGACGCCCAGATAGGCGTCGTACCAGCTGTCCACCAGAAGTGCCTTGAGCGGGGCTTCCCGTTCTCCGCCTTCGGGCGGGGGTAGACGCTTCACGATGGCTTCTAGAACCTCGTCGATGCCGACACCCGTCTTCGCGGAAATCGGAATCGCGTCGGAGGCATCGAGCCCGATCACCTCCTCGATCTGCTCCTTGACGCGCTCGGTGTCGGCGGCGGGAAGGTCCACCTTGTTGAGAACGGTCACGATTTCATGATCGTTGTCGATGGCCTGATAGACATTAGCGAGCGTCTGGGCTTCGACGCCCTGGCTGGCGTCGACCACCAGAAGCGAGCCCTCGCAGGCCGAGAGCGACCGCGAGACTTCATAGGCAAAGTCCACATGGCCGGGCGTGTCGATCAGGTTCAGCACGTAGTGCTCGCCATTGCGCGCATCATACTCCAGACGCACGGTTTGCGCCTTGATGGTGATGCCGCGCTCGCGCTCGATATCCATCGAGTCGAGGATCTGGTCTTTCATCTCGCGATCGGCCAGCGATCCCGTCATCTGGATCAGCCGGTCGGCAAGCGTCGACTTGCCATGGTCGATATGCGCGACGATGGAAAAATTGCGAATATGGGAAAGTGGCGTGTTCGTCATGCTGCTGGCCTTAGCAGGCGGCCCGTTCTTCGACAAGCAGATTGCTGCAGCACCTCCCACGGAATAGCCGGGCGATAACGAACTCAGCAAGTCTTGTCAGGAGCCGACCGCGATCTTGTTGCGGATGGGATCACGCGACCATATATCCCGCGAATGAAAGATCCTGAACGACACAAGCTGGGCTTCCTGATCCATGATGTTGCGCGCCTGATGCGCAAGCGGTTTCAGGAAATTGACAATGAATTCGGGCTCACGTCTGCCCAGTGGAGGATGCTTTTCGGGCTCTTGCAGCATGATGGCGTTTCCCAGGCACGGTTGGCCGAGCTTCTGGAGGTCGAGCCGATCAGCGTGTCGAGAATGGTCGACCGGCTGGCGGAGAGCGGCTGGGTCGAGCGACGTTTTTCTCGCACCGACCGGCGGGTGCGCATGATTTATCCCACGCGAAAGGCCCGCGAGGCGCGCTCCGGCATCCAGCAGATTGCGGCGACGGTGCATGACGAGGCGCTGTCGGGCCTCGACGAAGAGGAGCGCCGCCTCCTGATCGACGTGTTGGGGAAAGTGGCTCTCAATCTATATGGAACGGCTTCCGAAACCCCCTCCACGACTGCGTCCTGTCCCTCACCGGGGCCCGGCGAGGGAGCGCGGGCCTAGATGTGTTTCACCGTTTCAGGCAGGCGCCGTCTTGCTCAATCGGCCACCAGCTTGCGGTAGAGATGCCACGTGGCGTGACCCAGAATGGGCATGACCACGGCAAGCCCCGCAAACAGCGGCAGAGAACCTACGACAAGCGCACCGACGACCAACAGTCCCCACAGCGCTATGGGCAAGGGATTGGCACTTGCAGCGCGCGCTGAAGTGATGATCGCGGCCACCGCACCGCAGTCTCGGTCGAGCAACATCGGGAAGGCGATGGACGTGGTGATCAGCACCACCAGAGCGAAAATGAACCCGATTGCATTGCCGATCAGAAGCAGCGTGAAGCCGGCATCCGTCGTGAACACGCTTTCGAAGAATCCGGCGATGGATGCGGGCGGTTCGGGGCCAAGCAAGCGCACATAGAGCCCCTGGGCGACCAGAAGCCAGGTCACGAAAATGGCAAAGAGCATGGCCCCCACGGCCATGATGGAGGGGATTGCCGGTGATTTGCGCACCGCCAGCGCGTGGCGCCAGGACGTGTCGAGTCCAGCCTCGCGTCTTCGGCTGATCTCATAAAGTCCGATGGCGGCGAATGGACCGAGGAGGGCAAAACCCGATGCCAGCGGAAAGAGAAGCGGCAGCGCGTCTGCATCTGACGCCCAGTAGATCAGCACAACACCGACAAGCGGGTATATCAGACACAGAAATGCATAATGCGATGGTTTCTGCCAGAAATCATCAAGTCCGCGCCCCAATGCATCGATGATATCCGATGCCTGGATCTTGCGAACCTCAGGCAAGGACAGGGACTTGTCGGTTCCGGCCATGACATGAAAATCCGTCATTTCAGACCTCCCGGGTCTGCCGGGCTACACACCGCACTTGGTGGCACCCGGCGGCAAACGAAGGCCGGATTATAGAGCCTGAGCCGGATCCCGGCGAGGTTTGGACCGGTCACATCTTCTGGAGCGGAGAGTGAGCAGGCTCAGGATCGCGCCGGGAAGAAAGTGGTTTTTGCAAAGGGTGCGGTTGCCCCATGGAGAATGACCGACAGGAGAATGGTGAAGACGGCAATGTTGGTGATCTGATCTGCCACGACAAAACCGGACTGGTCTACCACGAGAAGGAGATAGAGCACGGAAGCGAGACCGCGCGGCCCGAACCACCCGACAAAAAGCCGGGTCCGCGTGCCTGACCGACTCCCGAGCATGGCAATGAAAACCGGCGCCATTCGGATGACGGTCAGGCTGAGTGCCGCATAGACGAGAGAAGAGATCACCGGCGCTTCGAGCGCCTGCGGGAGCATGGCCGCTCCAAAGAGGAGGAATGTGAGATTGGTGAGGATCGAACCCTCGGTCATGGCGAAATTGCTGGCCTTGTGCACCGTTTCGGCGGGCAGGCGCCAGCCAAAGGCCAGACCGGCCGCGAAGGCTGCGAGAAATCCATTGCCGCCGACCAATTCCGCCCCCAGATAGGCGAGTCCGGCAAGACCGACCATGATGGGCGTGCGCCCAGCGGGATTCGATAGGGCGTGGGTGAAAGAAAATCCGGCCGCCGCTGCCCCTGCATACCCGACGGCCAGTCCCGCAAGCGGGCCGAAGAGCACCTGTTTGAGAAAGAATTTGGCGTGTCCCGCCATGCCGTCTCCGGTTCCGGTTTCGGCAGCAAGGGCGAGCGTGATCAGAAGCAGGGGCAGGCACAGGCCGTCGTTGAGCCCGCTTTCCACGTCCAGGGCCTCACGTTCGATCTCGGGCAAACCATCATCGCCGAAAACCGGCTGAGCGAGAGCCGCATCCGTCGGTGTCAGCACGATGGCAAGCACCAGTGCGCCGAAAAAGCCAAGCGCCGGGAACAGGGCCATGCCCGCGGCGGTGCCTGCAAGGATGGTGAGCGGGATCCCGATGCACAGGAGCCGCGCGGAGAGCAGCGCAGTGGCGCGCTCTGCCATCACGCTTGAAATATGGATGTTTGCGGCATCGCGGAACAGGATGATGGCCAATGTCGCCGTCGCTAGAAACTCGACGACGGAATTGTCGAGCGGCGAGGTGAGGGAGGCGTCGGCCAGATAAAAACCATAACCGAGCGCGGTGAAAAGCATGGGGCCCGAGACGACGGACGCTTCAATCTTGCGCGAGAGGAGCGAATAGGCCGTGAAAGCGAGGAAAAGAAGGACCAGCGCCTCATGAATGTCCATCAGTCTTGCTCCCCCTGTGCCCTGTGCTGTGCCTTCTCTCGCCTCTCGGAGCCTTCCTGGCCTGGAGGCGGTCCCCAGTTCAGTGTCTTGTAGTCGAATCCGAAAGCGAGGGTCGGCTTTATGATGGCAAAATAGGGTGACAGGTCGAAATCACGTGGCGTGAACAGGCTGTGATGGCGGATATGCAGGATCTCCTGTCGCGAGTATGTGGATTCGGCCGAGGCGCGGCCCTTTGCCTTCGTAATTTCGGGCAGGATCGGGTAGCCGACCTTCTGAAATGCCTGGGCGATGAGCGACGAGCAGATGGCGCGGGTGGGATCGCCGGAGCCGATGGCGATCATGCGGCGGCGCCAGCGCACGGGCACGGGCGGGGTCGGCAGGAAATAGCGCATCAGATCGAAGATGTTGCGCATGTCGTAGTGCAGACCGAGCTTCCCGATCATGAAATCGACAATGGCGTTGCGATCATCCGGCGTCAGCCCGCTCGCCCGGCAAATGCGCGTGTTGTAGGTCTTGTATTTGGACAGCGGCACGGCGATGCAGCCATCCCCCAGGACGACCTCCACCAACCGGGGGCGCTCCGAACCGTCTTCTGGTTCGGGCAGTGCATCGCCGACATAGAGTGCGGCATGGCTCCAGGTGGACTGGGTCAGATATTTGATTGCCGCCGAAATGCGCTGGTTGCCTTCGATGAGGAGGATGTCGCCCGGCTGCAATGTGCGGTGCAAGGTCTCTGGATCGGAAGGCGTGTAGGGCTGGTAGCCTGAGGATTCGCTTTGCAGCCGCCGGGCCAGAAAACGGCCGAAACGGTCGAGCAGGGTGCCGGTTTGTTCGCTCATGCGCTGCCGTCCGCGATTCTTCGATCCATGGCAGGTGGAACTTAGAGGTTTTATCGCGCAGGGCAAACGCCCGGATATGAAGCAATGATGCGAATGTGTTTCTCGGGTTGATGGTGCAGCCGCAGTGGTACAGGACCGAAGTGCCATGACGGCATCAATCGGCCCCATTTCGGATCCGTAGGTTGACATAAATCAAACGTTTGATTAATTAATGCTGATATTTGGAGATTTGTGCCATGCAGGACGACCGGATGCGGCTTTCCTCCGCCGAACACACGCGGCTTTCGCTCATCAGGACGGGGCTGAAGCTTTTCGGTGAGAACGGGTTCGAGGGGACCACGACGCGGGAAATCGCGCGCGCGGCAGAAGCGAATATCGGATCGATCTCCTATCATTTCGGTGGCAAGGAAGGTCTGCGCGCGGCATGCGCGGACTACATCGTCGAACTGCTCTCCGAGATTACCGGAAGCGCGCTGAAAACGGGTGGAAACGACGGTGCTTCGCTAACCCCGCAGCAAGCGCGTGTGGTCCTGATGCAGGTGTTGGAGACAATGACGGGTTTCATAGCCGCACGGCCCGAGGCCGGGCTTATCGTCAAGTTCGTGCTCAGGGAATTATCGCACCCCACGGTCGCGCTCGACCGCATCTATGAAGGCATCTTCGCGCCGGTTCACAAGCGGCTCTGCGCAGTCTGGGAGGCGGCGACCGGTGAGCCTGCGGAGAGCGACGAGACCAAGCTGACCGTGTTCACGCTCATCGGTCAGCTCGTTTATTTCCGCATTGCCGGCGAAGCGGTGCAGCGGCGCATGGGCTGGAGCCAGATTGGTGCGCGCGAGGCGGCCTCCATCACGGCCATAGCCGGCAGCAATCTCGACGCCATACTCGCCGCGCGCACGCGCCGAAAGGAAACACCATGAGCATGATCTGTGCCATTCCTGTTTTGGCGGGGCTCGTCTCGGGATGCGGATCTGCCGAGCCGCTGGCAGTCGGGTATGTCGAAGGCGATTACGTGCTGCTCGCGCCCACGGATGTGGGGCAATTGAAAGCGGTTTCGGTGCGGCGCGGTGCGGTCGTGGAGGAGGGGGCGACGGTCGCGATGATGGATGACACGGATGCGCGGATCGCAGTTCGGCAGGCCGAAGCGGGACTGGCCGAGGCGGAAGCGCAGCTGGCCGATCTTAAGGAACCCAAGCGGCCCGAGGAGATCGCCGTGCTGGAGGCGGCTCTCGCTTCCGCCAAGGCAGAGGCAGCCGAGGCGGGCCGGGTGCTGGCGCGAACGGAAGATCTCTCGCGCCGAGGCATCGCCACGCAGGCCGAGCTGGACAAGGCGCGCACGGCAAAGGAACTGACGGACACAAAGGTCGGCCAGGCTGAGGCCAATCTGGCGGTTGCGAGGTTGCCGGCCCGGGCCGAGGCGATCAAGGCCGCAGCAAGGCGCCGCGACCAGATGCAGGCAGCGCTGGAGCAGGCGCGCTGGCGGCTTTCCGAACGCGCCATCACCGCGCCTTCAGCGGGCCGCATCAATGATGTGATCCGCAATGCGGGGGATGTGGCCGGACCGACGGCACCCGTCGTCTCACTGCTCCCAGACGGGGGTGTGAAGCTGAAGGTTTATGTGCCCGAAGCGGCCTTCTCCAGCCTTGAACCCGATGCGCTTCTGGCCGTGAACTGCGATGGCTGCGGAGCGGGCCTGACGGCACGCATCACCTATATTTCTCCCGATCCGGAATTCACGCCGCCGGTGATCTATTCGCTGGAGACACGGCAGAAGCTCGTCTATCTGGTCGAGGCGCGACCGGAGGGTGAGGCGCGCAGCCTGCAGCCGGGACAGATCGTGGATGTGCGCTTGAAAGCAGACGCGCCATGAACGCGATCGATGTCCACGGCCTTGTGAAACGCTTCGGCGACAAGACGGTCGTCAACAATGTGACGATGCAGGTGGCCAGGGGCGAGATTGTGGGCTTTCTCGGCCCGAACGGGTCTGGCAAGACGACGACGATTCGCATCATGTGCGGGCTTCTGACGCCGGATGAGGGGGATGGCACGGTTCTGGGGTTCGATCTGCGAACCGAGGGGCTGAAGATCAAGCGCGAAGTCGGCTACATGACGCAGCGCTTCTCCTTCTATGAAGACCTGACCATTGCGGAGAACCTGGCCTTCGTCGCAAGGCTATACGATCTGAAGCCGGTGAAAGAGCACGTGGATCGGACGCTAGAGGATCTGGGCCTCTCTTCGCGACGGAACCAGTTGGCGGGCACGCTTTCGGGCGGCTGGAAACAGCGGCTGGCGCTGGCGGCCTGCATCATGCATCAGCCGAAACTTCTCCTGCTGGATGAGCCGACGGCGGGTGTCGACCCGAAGGCGCGACGCGATTTCTGGGACGAGATTCATCGTCTCGCCGCCGACGGGCTGACGGTTCTCGTCTCCACACACTACATGGACGAAGCCGAGCGCTGCCATCGCATATCCTACATCTCCTACGGAACCATGCTGGCGACTGGCTCGGTGGCCGATGTGGTGCGCGATGCCGGGCTTGTCACCTATCTTGTCGATGGGCCGAAGCTGGAAAAACTTGCCGCCGAACTGCGGCAGCGGCCCGGTGTGGAGCAGGTGGCGCCTTTCGGCGCGAGCCTCCACGTGGTGGGGTCGGATGAAGACGCGCTGAAGGCGGCGCTGCAGGATCTCGACGGGCGCGAAGGCGTGCAGGTGTCACGCGGCGAGACGAGCCTTGAGGATGTGTTCATCCAATTCATGGCCAATTCGACGGACAACATGCAATGAACGGCTTCTTCTCATTCAGCCGGCTTGCCGCTCTGCTCATCAAGGAGTTCATCCAGATGCGGCGCGACCGCATCACATTTGGCATGATGCTGGGCGTGCCGCTGATGCAGCTCGTGCTGTTCGGCTTTGCGATCAACTCCGATCCCAAGGCACTGCCGGCGGCACTCGTCTCGCTCAGCCAGGACCACTATAGCCGGGCGATGGTCTCGGCGCTGGAAAACACCGACTATTACCGTTTCGACCATGTGTTGGAGAGCGCGGCGGAGGCCGAACAGCTGATGGCGAGCGGCGCGGTGGTCTTTGTGGTCACCATCCCGTCGGATTTCGCCCGCCGTGTCGACCGGGGGCAGCGACCGCAGATCCTGATCGAGGCGGATGCGACCGATCCGTCGGTGGCCTCCGGGGCGATTTCCACGCTTGGAACGGTGGCCGCCGAAGCGCTCTTGCGCGAGCGCGGCGTGCCGGCTTCGGAGGCACAACCGGCTGACCGGCTGGAGGTAATCGTCCACCGCCGTTACAATCCGGAAGGCATCTCGCAATACAACATCGTGCCGGGGTTGCTGGGCGTGATCCTTCAAATGACCATGGTTATGATGACGTCCATCGCACTGACCCGCGAACGCGAGCGCGGCACAATGGAAAATCTGCTCGCCATGCCGGCGAGCCCGCTGGAGATCATGCTCGGAAAGGTGCTGCCCTATCTGGTGGTGGGTGCGGTGCAGGTGGCGGTGATCCTGGGGGCGGCGAAACTGCTGTTCGGCGTCCCCTTCATCGGCAGTTTGTGGCTGCTTCTGACGGCGGTGCTTGTCTTCGTACTGGCACTGGTGTTGCTGGGTTACACGATCTCGACCATCGCGCGCACGCAGATGCAGGCCATGCAGCTCACCTTCTTCTTCTTCCTTCCCTCAATCCTCTTGTCCGGCTTCATGTTTCCGTTTCGCGGCATGCCCGATTGGGCGCAGTGGCTCGGAGAAACCTTTCCGCTCACACATTTCCTGCGCGTGATCCGCGCCATCATGCTCAAGGGAGCGGACCTGCCGGCGGTGGCCTTCGAGACGGGCATTCTCGCTCTCTTCATCCTGATCTATGCAGGCCTGGCACTGATGCGGTTTCGCCGGACGCTGGATTGAAAGGGATGGGCAATCTTTAGAAGTATTCTAATCTATTGACGGTCAATGCACTGCCTTCTATCTTAGAATAATTCTAAACAATGGATTGCCCTACTCATGTTTTCACGCTTCTTCGGTTCCTCCCGTCGCGCTTTTTCGTCACTCAGCGAGCAGGAGGTTCTTGCTCTTGCCATTTCGTCGGAGGAGGACGATGCGCGCATCTACCGCGCCTACGCGGACGGCCTGCGCGATGAGTATCCGCATTCGGCAGCCGTCTTCGACGAGATGGCGGAGGAAGAAGACGGACACCGTGCAGCGCTGATCGAGGCGCATCGCAAACGTTTCGGCGAGCGCATTCCGTTGATCCGTCGTGAGCATGTGCGCGGCTATTACGAACGCAAGCCCGACTGGCTGGTGCGTCCGCTCGGGCTGGAGACGGTCCGCGCGCAGGCCGAGCAGATGGAGGAACAGGCGCATCGCTTTTACGTGGAAGCGGCCAAGCGGACCGAGGACGCCGGCATTCGAAAACTGCTTGGCGATCTGGCCATCGCCGAAAAGACGCATGAATCTCTGGCGCACCGGCTTTCGGAAAAACATCTGGGTGAAAACGAGCGCGTCGAGGAAGCACAGACCGAACGCAAGCAGTTCATCCTGACCTATGTGCAGCCCGGCCTCGCCGGCCTCATGGATGGTTCGGTCTCCACGCTCGCGCCGATCTTCGCTGCCGCTTTTGCCACGGGCGACACATGGCAGACCTTCCTCGTCGGTCTTGCCGCGTCCATCGGTGCGGGTATTTCCATGGGCTTCACGGAAGTGGCTTCCGACGATGGCGTGATCTCGGGGCGCGGCTCGCCGATCAAGCGCGGTCTTGCCACGGGCATCATGACGACCGTGGGTGGCCTCGGCCATGCCCTGCCCTACCTGATCCCACATTTCTGGACTGCGACAATCCTCGCCTTCATCATTGTCTTCATCGAGCTGTGGGCGATCGCCTGGATCCAGAACCGCTATATGGAAACGCCTTGGAGCCGCGCCACCTTTCAGGTGGTGCTCGGCGGTGCGCTTGTCTTCGCCACGGGCATGCTCATCGGCAACGCCTGACGCTGTTCAACCATCATGCAGCGCGCGGCTGTCTTCCGGGGCTTCCGCGCGCTCGGTCATGCCATAATCGCGCAGGACATGGGCGATGCGCAGACGATAGCCTGCAAAAATCCCGCCCCGGCCCGCGCGCTGCGCCTGCCTGTGTTCGTGCGTGTTGCGCCAGGCTTTGACCGCTTCCTCGTCGCGCCAAAAGGAGAGAGAGAGGACGCGGTTTTCATCAATCAGGCTCTGGAAACGTTCAATGGAAATGAAGCCGTCTATGCCTTCGAGCATTGGGCGCAGATCGGCGGCGATGCCGAGATAGGCATCGCGCCTGCCCACTGCAGGCTGAACTTCAAAGATGACGGCGATCATGGCCGCACCCATTCGGCATGGGGCGCGGATGCGCGTTTCAGAAACATGCGATCCTCCTTGAGAATGAAGCGCTCGCGTTTTGCAAATTCGTAGTTGGCGCGGCCCTCGGGGCTTGCCGCAAGACGCGCCCGATAGGCTTCGTAATCTGCAAGGCTGTCGACATTGTAGACCCCATATGCGGTCGTCGCCGAGCCCTCATGGGGTGCGAAATAGCCGATGAGGTCCACACCGGCCCTTGGGATCGCCTGCCCCCAGTTACGGGCGTATTCCTCGAAAGCGTCCCGTTTGAACGGGTCGATCTCGTATCGGATGAAACATGTGATGGTCACGGTTAGGGTCCTTTCCTGCGGGCATGCTTCGATGAGCATGGAAACGTAATCCTGTTTTCTGTGTCAGACGTCCCAGAAGGGCTTTGCACATTCGCGTTCCACGTCACGGCGGGTGAGGCCCACATCGCGAAGTTGCTCGTCAGTGAGATCGGTGAGGTCTCGCCGCTGCCAGTGTCGCTCCAGAGCAAGCGTGAGCCGGCAGAGCCACGACAGGATCGAGGTTCGGCGGTTTTTGGCCTGCTCAACCTGGGGGAATGATTGATCTCTCATATGCCCGCATCGCTTCTCTCCCTGTTCGATAGTCCGAGAATAGCGCTTGTAGAACATTCATACTTTGGCTAGCGTCGAATTATGAAAGCAGGAACGGACCTCGCCCAGATTGCAAGCCTTGTCGGCGACCCCGCCCGCGCCAACATGCTGGCGGCGCTGATGGGGGGGACCGCGCTCACGGCGAGCGAGCTTGCCATGGAGGCCGGTGTCACCCTTCCGACCGCCAGTGCGCATCTCGCCAAGCTTTCGGATGGCGGCTTGCTACGCATGACGCGGCAGGGCCGCCACCGCTACTATGCGCTGGCCGGCCATCAGGTCGCAGGCATGCTCGAATCGATCATGGGCGTGGCTGCGGAGCTCGGGCCACGCAAGGTGTTGCCCGGACCGCGTGACACGGCCATGCGCGAAGCCCGCATCTGCTACGACCATCTGGCAGGCGAGGCGGGCGTCGCCATGTTCGATGCCTTTGCCGGGCGCGGGTTGATCGCCATCGATGGAGACGACCTGAACCTCACGATCAAGGGGGCCGCGTTCTTCAGCGATTTCGGTCTCGACATTGAGGCGATGCGCGGGAAACGCAGGCCAGTGTGCCGTTCCTGCCTGGACTGGAGCGTACGGCGTTCTCATTTGGCTGGAAGTTTGGGAGCGGGGGTTCTCGACCGGTTTATGGCGCTACATTGGGTGCGGCGGGAAAAGAACAGTCGCGTCATTCGCTTTACCCCACCCGGACGCACCGCCTTCGAGACCTTGCTGCGCGAGGCTTGAGCCAGCGGGAAACGGAAACGTGGCCGTTTCTTTCCGCATCTCTTTGCGCCATGGTCGCGCTTCACCGATGATTCCTAAAATTCTCCGACGGGGACGCTGATGAACACTGAATTGCTGCGAAAGCTCTGTGAAACACCGGGAGCGCCGGGCCACGAAACGCGCGTCCGCGCCCTGATCGAAAAAGAAATCGAAGGTCTGTTCGATGAGGTGCGCACCGACCCGATGGGCTCGCTGCTGTGTGTGCGCAAGCCACGCAAGAAGGTGAAGGGCGACCCGCTGAAGATCATGCTTCTTTGCCACATGGACGAGATCGCCTTTCTCGTCACCCATGTGACCGAAAAGGGCTTCCTGCATCTCGACCCGGTGGGCGGCTTTGATCCCCGCAATCTCTTCTCCCGGCGCGTGCTCGTCTGCACCGAAACCGGCGACTACAAGGGCGTCATGAACCCCTCCGGCAAGCCGATCCACATCCAGAGCGCGGAAGAGCGCAAGAAGGTGCCCGAGCCTGGCGAGTTCATCGTCGATATGGGGCTTGGAGAGAAAGCGCGCGATCTGGTGCAGGTTGGCGACTTCGTGGTCATGGATGAACCCTTCCTCGAAATGGGAGAAAAATTCGTCTCCAAGGCGCTCGACAATCGCGTCGCCTGCTGGCTCGGTATCGAGGCGATCCGCGCGCTGGAAGAAGCGGGCGAAAAGCATGCCTGCGAAATCCATGTGGCTTTCACCGCGCAGGAAGAGGTGGGGCTGCGCGGTGCGCGCACGGCCGCCTATGCGGTGAAACCAGACATCGGTCTCGGCATCGACACGACACTCTCCTGCGATACGCCGGGGATCGGCGAGCATGAAGCCGTGACGAAGCAGGGAGAGGGTTTCGGCCTGCATGTGAAGGATTCTTCCTTCATCGCCGATCAGGCGCTGGTGCGCGAGGTCGAGCAACTGGCAAAGAAGAAGGCTATTCCCTACCAGCGCACCATCCTGGCACGCGGTGGGCAGGACGGGGCGGCAGCCCAGCAGGCGGCAGCAGGCGCGCGTGCCGTGGGCATTGTGGTGGGCACACGCTACATCCACACCGTCACCGAAATGATCGACCGCAACGACCTTCAGGCCGCGCTTGACATCATTGTGGCCTATCTCGGCGAAAACTGAGCTCCAGGCAGCGCCGCACCCAGTTGAGCTGTGGCGCGGCGGCCACTCCAAAGCTGTTTGCTACAACAAGACCCAATTTAAGCCATCAAAGCGGCACAAATCGGGGCGAAATCCAGCCGCTATTCACGGAGCGTTCACTTCGTGATTGTAATGCTGAGCCCGCAAATGCACACAGGCGGTTGGAGGAGCCGCCACCGGTTGGACAATTCAAATGGCACTTCTTGTTCGTTGTATTGCCGTCCTTCGGGACTTCATCGCTCCCCGCTACCATCCCGAGCGCCATTACATGCGTGGCCCGGGCCCTGCCTGCCAGAAGCGCGGCGGCAGCTCACCCAGGGCTGCCTGACAGCGGGTCATTCGCAATATTTGATGATTGCCGGCGTGCCTTCTGTCGCGCCGATTTCCCGGCATTCGCCGGCTGCACATAGTTCCCAGCCGGATCCTGTCTTGCCAGATGCGGCCAGAACAAGTTCGGGCTGCGGCGGGACGGACGGGCGATAGCGCCACCAGCCCATGTCGAACCGGGCATCGGGCGGCGGCTCCATGCCGGCACCGGATCCCTGAACACGGGCCTCGACAATCTCAAGCCCGGCAGGGGTTGCGCGCCAGTCTTCCTCCCAGCGGATCTTCTCGACCGAATGCATCCATGACAGGCTGAAGAGTGCTGTTCCGAGGGTCAGCGCCTTCCCGCCTGCAAAAACGCAGATGCTCATGCGTCTGCCTTCTTCTCTTCCGGCGTGTGGGCAGCGCGGGTACGATACCAATGCAGACCGAGAAAGATCGCGGCCAGCCCAAAGCCGAGCTCATCGGTGACCGGCAGCGCGGCGATCAGCGTGAAAGCCGCGGCGGCCGCCAGAATGCGCTCCCAGATTGCCAGTTTCGCGCGCAGGAAGCCGATCACCGCCGCGCCCCAGAGCGCAATCGCAAGAAGGGCCTTGAAGACGATATAGGCGACAGCCGGGTAATAGCCCCAGGCCTCCGCCAGCGGCCCGCCATCCTGCAGCATGAGGGCCGGCGTATAGACCGCCATGAAGGGAATAACGAAACCGGCTGCGGCCACTTTGATCGCCTCCATGGAAATCTTGAGCCCGTTTTCCTTGGCGATTGGGCCGGCGGCAAAGCAGGCGAGTGCCACCGGAGGCGTCAGGTCAGCCAGAATCCCGAAATAGAAAACAAACATGTGGCTGACAATCAGCGGAACGCCGAGCGCCAGAAGCGCTGGGCCGGCAATCGAGGATGTGATGATGTAGTTCGGTATGGTCGGAATGCCCATGCCCAGAACGATGCAGGTGATCATGGTGAGCACCAGCGACAGAAACAGACTCGTCTCGCCCACCGAGACGATGAACTGCCCGAATGTGTTGGCGACGCCGGTCAGTGTCATGGTGCCGATGATGATGCCGACAACAGCGCAGGCGACGCCGACAGGAAGTGCGGTCTTGGCTCCCTCGGCAAGCGAGTCCCTGCAGACGATTAGCGTCCGGCGACCTCCATCGACAATCAGGTTGGCGATGATCAGTACCAGAGCGGCGGCCAGGATAGCCGTGATGCCATAGCGAAAGAAGCTCGCGGCAACGAGACCAAGGCCAATCCAGAAGATCACCCGTAACACCTGGCCCGGCAGGCCGAGGGCCACCGAGCCGCCCAGGATGAGGAGCACCGTCAGCGATAGACCGATCGTGCCGGCAAAGAGCGGCGTATAGCCCGTGAACAGGAGGTAGACCAGCACTGCCAGCGGCAGGATCAGGTACCAGCCTTTCTTCAACGCCTTGCGTGCGGAAGGAAGCTCGGACCGGGGCAGGCCATGCAGGCCGTATTTGCCAGCTTCCAGGTGTACCATCCAAAAGGCCGAGGCGAAGTAGAGGACGGCGGGGATAATTGCCGCCTTGACCACTTCATAATATTCCACGCCCAGCGTTTCTGCCATGATGAAGGCCACGGCGCCCATGACCGGCGGCATGATCTGCCCACCCATGGACGCAGTGGACTCCACGCCACCGGCAAAGGCCGCGCGATAGCCAAACCGCTTCATGAGCGGGATCGTAAACTGTCCAGTGGTGACCACATTGGCAACGCCGGAGCCGGAGATCGTGCCCATCAGGCCCGACGAAATAACTGAAACCTTGGCCGCGCCACCACGTGCATGGCCAACGAGGCCAAGCGACACATCGGTGAAGAGCTTTATCATGCCTGCGCGCTCCAGGAAGGAGCCAAACAGGATGAACAGGAAGATATAGGTGGCCGAAACATAGATCGGGATGCCGTAGATCCCTTCCGTACCATAGGCCATGTGGTCAATGACCTGGCTGAAATCGTAACCGCGGTGGTTGAGCGGAGACGGAAGATACTGACCGAACAGACAATAGGCGAAAAATGCACCAGAAATGATCGGCAATGCCGGGCCCATAAGCACATAGGCCGCAGCAAACACGGTGATGAGCGCCACCACGCCGAACACGATATCGAGCGGCAATGGATCGCCTGCCCGCAGGAGCAGCGGTTTGTATTCGATATACTGATAGAGGGCTACGGCCACACCGGCGAGTGCCAGCGCCCAGGCGAGCCCCTTGATCATGGGCGCGCTGTCACGAGCCTGTGCCACCAACGGGAAAACCAGCAGTGTCAGGAAACCGACGTGGAAAGCACGCACCACCTGACTCGGCAGGCTGATCACATGTGCGGCGGTTGCAATCTGGTACAGCGAGAAAACGACGGCGATCCAGAACAGCAGCCTGCCGATGCGGTCGGTTCCGAACTCACCATGCGTATGGTCATGCAATTCAGCCTCAGCCGGGCTCGCGGCCTGGCCAGTTTCTGTATTTGTCATCGGGCGCTCCGCTTCCCATGCTACGCGTGAGGGCCTTGCCGATTGTCCGCTCCCGCGCATCGCATGGGGGAGGGCTCGACATTTCGGGCCTTCCTGTCACGCCCCCCAATCGGAGCGTGACAGGAAGGCCCCGTCGCTGGACGGGGCCACGCCTGGAAGCCTAGAGCAGGCCCTTTTCCTTGTAATAGCGTTCGGCGCCGGGATGCAGCGGGAGCGGCAAGCCCTTGGGGCCATTCTCGGCGGAAATGGCCTTGGCGGCAGCGTGCGCAGCCACCATGTCATCGAGATTCTCGAAGAGCTGTTTGGTCATTTCGTAGGCAACTTCGTCGGAAACATCCGAATGCGAAACGAGGATGTTGGTGATGGCCAGCGTCGGCACATCCTCGGTCTGGCCCTCATAGGTTCCGGCGGGAATGGTGGCGGCGATGAACGGGGCACCGAGCGTCTCGGCGACGCTGTTGGGCACCGACACGATCGTTACCGGAAGTGAAAGCGCGAGATCCTTGATGGAGGCAACGCCAAGACCGGCCGACTGGAGCGTCGCATCGAGCTGGCGGTTCTTGATCAGTTCCACGGATTCGCCAAAGGGCAGATACTCGGTCTTGCCGAGATCGTCATAGCTCATGTCCATGGCGCCGAATATGCGCTGGGCGTTGAGTTCGGTGCCGGACTTCGGCGCACCGACGGAAAGGCCCTTGCCCTTCAGGTCGGCAAATTCCTTGATGCCGGATTCCTGCGAAGCGACGATCTGGATATAGTTGGGGTAGATCGCGGCAATGGCGCGCAACTTGTCGAGCTTCTTGTCGAAGCCGGCTTCTGCATCGCCCTCCCAGGCCGATTTGACGGAATCGCCGAGTGCAAAAGCAATCTCGCCACGGCCCTGCTGAAGCAGGTTCAGGTTTTCGACCGAAGCCTTGGTCGACTGTACCTGCGTGCGCACGCCGTCGATGTTTTCGCCATAAATCTTGGAAAGCTGCGAACCGAGCGGGTAATACACGCCCGAAGTGCCGCCAGTCAGCACATTGATAAAATCCTGGGCCACCGCGCCGGCAGGTGCAAGGCCAAGCGACAACGCCACGGCACCGGCTGCGAAATATTTCCTGCTTGCATGTAACATTACGTCTCCTCCGCAATATAGCTGCACCGCAGGCACCACCGCCTGCGCTGACTCTGACTGTAGACAACCGCGCCTTTTTGCCAACCGGAAAGCGACAGGCAAGAGGATGATTGACCTTGCAAAGCGGATAATCGGAGAGGATTTGGCGCGCAACCCCCCGTATGCCGGCAATCAACCGGCATCCCTTAGACCAAAGTATAGGGCGCGGTATTGGTCTGGGTGGAGAAGACCCCAGACGTCAGGCGACGCCGGTTGAACCGAACCCGCCAGAGCCGCGCAGGGTTTCACCGGCATGGCTGCGTTCTTCCAGCCGGACCTGGACCACGGGCGCAATGACAAGCTGTGCAATCCTGAGGCCGCGCGTGATGGCGAAGTCATCTTCGCCATGGTTGATGAGCAGGACCTGAACCTCGCCGCGATAGTCGGCGTCGATCGTGCCGGGTGCGTTGAGGCAGGTGATGCCGTGCTTGAGCGCAAGACCCGAACGCGGCCGCACCTGCCCTTCAAAACCCTCTGGCAGCTCGAGGATGAAGCCGGTCGGAACCAACACCCGCTTGCCCGGGAGCAGAACGATACGGCGGTCCTCAGGCACGGCCGCGCGCAGGTCCATACCGGCAGCGGCGGCAGTCTCATAGGCCGGCAGCGGCAATTCCTCACCATGAGGCAAACGGACAATGCCGACATTGGGGCCAATGACGGGCATGGAGGAAACGGCGTTGGACATGGCTTGATCCTGTGCGCTGCAATCTGGGGGCGATGATCACGACCCTTTCCGTCTGGCGCGTTTTGCCGATGAATTCAACCTTCGCGTGGCGGGCTGGGGGATCTCTGCACCATTATGTGGGCAAGGAAGCGTCCACTTTCTGTTCGACACGCGCCTTGACGCTTGTTACAAGCGCCCGGCCTCAGGAAAACCATATCAAGATGACCGACAAAATCGCCGATGCGGTGGCCCGCCGCCGCACCTTTGCAATCATTTCGCACCCGGACGCGGGTAAGACCACGCTGACCGAGAAGTTGCTTCTTTTCGGCGGCGCGATCCAGCTTGCCGGTGAGGTGAAAGCGAAGAAAAACCGTGTCCAGACCCGTTCGGACTGGATGAACATCGAGCGCGAACGCGGCATCTCCGTCGTCACCTCGGTAATGACGTTCGAGTATGGCGATCACGTCTTCAATCTGCTCGATACGCCGGGTCACGAAGATTTTGCCGACGACACCTATCGCACGCTGACAGCGGTTGACAGCGCGATCATGGTGATCGACGCGGCCAAGGGCATCGAGCCGCGCACACTGAAACTGTTCGAGGTGTGCCGCCTGCGCGACATTCCGATCGTCACCTTCGTCAACAAGCTTGACCGCGAAAGCCGGGATCCGTTCGAGATCCTTGACGAGATCGAGCAGAAACTTGCGCTCGATACGGCTCCCATCACTTGGCCGATCGGCCGCGGAAAAAGCTTTGTCGGCACTTACAATCTCGCCAACGACACGATGCGCCGCTCGGATGATGATGTGGAGCCCACCGCCGTCAACGGGCCGGAGTCCGATGCCGTTGCCGGGCTTCTGCCCGAGAATGAGCGCGAGATGCTGGTGGAAGAGATGCTGCTCGGCAAGGAAGCCTGCCGTCCCTTCGACATGCAGGCCTTCCGCGAAGGTCACCTCACGCCGGTCTATTTTGGTTCGGCGCTGCGCAATTTCGGCGTGCGCGATCTGATCGAAGCGTTGGGCAATTTTGGCCCCGCGCCTCGCGCGCAGGAAGCAGATTCCCGCAGGGTCGAGGCGACGGAGGAGAAGATGACCTCCTTCGTTTTCAAGATTCAGGCGAACATGGACCCGAACCACCGCGACCGCATTGCCTTCGTGCGCGTCTGCTCCGGCAAGCTCCAGCGTGGCATGAAAGCCAAGCTCGTGCGCACCGGCAAGCCGATCAGCCTGTCCGCACCGCAGTTCTTCTTCGCCAAGAGCCGCATCACCGCCGATGAGGCTTTTGCAGGCGACGTGGTGGGCATTCCGAACCATGGCACACTGCGCATTGGCGACACGCTGACCGAGGGCGAGGAACTGCTTTTCCGGGGCGTGCCCAACTTTGCGCCTGAAATCCTGCGCCGCGTCCGGCTTGGCGATGCCATGAAAGCCAAGAAGCTGAAAGAGGCCCTGCAGCAAATGGCCGAGGAAGGCGTGGTGCAGCTTTTCACACCGGAAGACGGGTCGCCCGCCATTGTCGGCGTGGTTGGCGCACTGCAGCTCGATGTGCTGAAGGAACGGCTTAAGGTTGAATATTCACTTCCGGTGGATTTCGAGATGGCGCGTTTCAGCGTGTGCCGCTGGATCTCTTCGGAGGAGCCGGGAGAAGTGGATCGGTTTATCACCGCGCATCGCGGCGACATCGCCCGCGATCTCGACGATGATCCCGTTTTCCTTGCGCCGCATGAGTTCGGTCTGAACTACGAGGCCGACCGCTGGAAGGCGGTGCGCTTTGCCACGGTGAAGGACTACCAGACACGCAAGGCCGCCTGAGCGAGCGGGTTCACTGAATACGTGCCATATTGGTAGAATTTTTCTTCTTTGAGTCTCTCTAGAGAATGAAATTCCAAGCAGGTGCCGCAAATAGCGCCTAGATGAGGTTCATCTGCACATGTGGGGCTTGCTATCCTGCATCGTCAGGAACATCAACTGCATTTCATCTCACCCAGGAGGAGAGAACGATGAGCCTTCGCATCAACGACACCGCGCCGGATTTCAGCGCGGAAACCACCCACGGAACCATCAATTTCCACGACTGGATCGGTGACGGTTGGGCCGTTCTTTTCAGCCACCCCAAAGATTTCACGCCAGTCTGCACCACCGAGCTCGGCACGATGGCGGGGCTCGAGGGAGAGTTCAAAAAGCGCAACACCAAGATCATTGGTATTTCGGTCGATCCGGTTGAGGACCATGTGCGCTGGAAGGACGACATCAAGTCTGCCACGGGCCATGCCGTCGATTATCCGATGATCGGCGACAAGGATCTGAAGGTCGCCAAGCTCTATGACATGCTGCCGGCTGATGCGGGCGACAAGTCCGATGGTCGCACCGCAGCAGACAACGCGACCGTGCGTTCTGTTTACGTCGTGGGTCCCGACAAGAAGATCAAGCTCGTGCTCACCTATCCCATGACGACGGGCCGCAATTTTGCGGAAATTCTGCGTGCGATCGACTCCATCCAGCTCACCGCCAAGCATCAGGTTGCGACGCCGGCCAACTGGCAGCAGGGCGAGGATGTGATCATCACGCCGGCAGTGTCCAACGAGGATGCGGTGAAGCGCTTCGGTTCATTCGAAACGATCCTGCCCTATTTGCGCAAGACCAAGCAGCCCGCGGGCTGATATTGGTCGACTCATGATCGCAGCCCCGGAAGCGCGCTCGCTCCGGGGCTTTTTTTTGGGCGAAGGGCCGGACTTGTCTTCAGAACGCGCCGCTGGCAGGGTCTGGTGATTCTGCATGAAACCGTCTCAGGAGTCCGCCATGCCCCGTCCCATTTTGTCGCTGATCGCTCTCCTCGCAATTTTCTCTCAAGCTCACGCGGCAACGATGGAGATTGATCTTCCCGACGCAGAGAGCGTTGAGGCTGCAGCGGTAACTTATGCGTGTCCGGGCGGCGATATCGACGTCACCTATTACAACGCCGGCGACACGTCACTTGCGGTCGCCATGATTGACGGCACTTCGGTGGTGATGAGCAATGTGCTGGCCGCCTCAGGGGCGAAATACGCTGGTGGACCCTATGTCTGGTGGACGAAGGGTGACGATGCCGATCTCTACGATCTGATGAAGGGTGAGGGCGCAGAACCCGTGTCCTGTAGCACAAAAAACTAAACCAACAGGCCGGATTCAGAAAATAAACCACCTGGTTGACTGTTCATTTCGCGAATGGTAAATAAACCATATGGTTGAATATCTGTCGTCTGAACTCGATGCTGTTTTCCATGCCCTCTCGGATCCAACGAGACGTGCGATGCTGCATCGCCTTTCCGCTGGTGAGCGTAGCGTCTCGCAGCTGGCACAGCCCTTCGACATGTCGCTGGCCGGGGCTTCCAAACATGTGAAGGTTCTGGAAGGCGCGGGTCTCGTCAGCCGGCGTGTGGAGGGGCGCACCCATTATTGCCGGCTGGAGGCCGCACGCCTTGCCGGCGCTCAGGCTTGGTTCCGCTACTATGAGCGGTTCTGGACCAACCGCATCGACACGTTGCAGGCAATTCTGGAAGCCGAAGATCGAGAGCGCGCCATCAGGAAAGATTCACAGGGAAAACCACCGGTCACAGGGACATGAAAGGACGACAATGAAACAGAAAGACGAGAATGGTTTCGGCGTCGCCACGGCACCCGACGAGGTTCGTTTCGAGAGATATCTTCCGGGCCCGGTCGAACGCATTTGGTCCTATCTGACCGAAGCGGACAAGCGCCGGCGATGGCTGGCGGGCGGAGAGATGGAGCCACGTGCTGGTGGTTCCGCAAAACTCCTTTTCCGCCATTCCGAGTTCACCGACGAAGACCCGCCCGAGGTCTACAGGGAAATGAACGAGAAGGGATTTCTCTCCGAGGGGCGGATCCTTGCGTGGGATGCACCGCGGTTTCTGGCCATGACCTGGCCGGGAGATGGTGCCGATAGCCAGGTCGAATTCGAGCTCTTCCCCGAGGGCGAAAGGGTTCTCCTGGTCGTGACCCACAAACGCCTCGCCGACCGGGAGGAGATGATCAATGTCTCCGGTGGTTGGCATGCGCATCTGACGGTTCTGCAAGCGGTACTTGCAGGCGAGAAGGCACCGCCCTTCTGGTCGCAGATCGCTGCGCTGGAGACCGCTTACGCCGCACGCTTCAACGAACAGTGAAACCTTGCCGCTGTTGGCACCAAGGAGGATGACATGAATGTGTCTGCTAAGCCGGAAGCTCACGCACGGCCCGACGCCGCACCGAAGCTCGTCGGCGGACGAAACATCGCCATGAAGGTGCCGCCGCATCAGTATGACGAGACGGTGCGCTTCTATCGGGATGTTCTCGGCATGGAGCAAATCGAGGAGCTTCTGCCCGCTGTCGGCTTCCGCTTCGGAGCCAACCAGCTTTGGATCGACAAGATGCCGGGCATGAGCCAGTCGGAACTCTGGCTGGAAATCGTGACCGACGATACCAAGGCAGCCGCCGCTCGGCTGGAAGCGGCGGGCATCGCGCGTTGCGACGAGATCGAACCGCTGGGCGAAAATTTCGACGGCTTCTGGATATCGAGCCCCGCTCAGATCATCCATCTGGTCGACAATAAGACCGGCGCCTGGTGAAGGCGATATGCTGCAGATAGCACTGACGAGCATCCTTGTGGATGATCAGGACAAGGCTGAGGCATTTTACACGGATGTGCTGGGTTTCCGGAAGAAGCAGGACTTTCCGGCCGGCGGGGCCCGCTGGCTGACCGTTGTGACAATGGGAGTCGAGAACGGCACCGAGCTTCTGCTGGAACCCATGGGCTATGACTTCGCGCACACATATCAAAAGGCACTTTTTGACGCGGGCCTTCCCTGCGCGACTTTTGCCAGCGAGGATGTCCAGGCAGAATATGACCGGCTGAAAGCGCTGGGCGTGGTGTTTCGTGGAGAGCCGACCCGGATGGAGGGGATGCCGACCATAGCGGTGTTCGAGGACACGTGCGGTAATCTCATCCAGATGTTCGAGACGCCGTAACAGGAAAGGCGGGCACGAGGTGCCCGCCCTGATCTCGACTTCACCTTCAGGACTTCGCTCCCTCACGGATGAAGGTGCCGGCATTCAGTTCATTGAACGCTTGCATCAGTTCCTGACGCGTGTTCATGACAATAGGACCGTGCCAGGCGACGGGCTCCTGGATGGGCTTGCCCGATACGAGCAGGAAACGGATGCCCTGTTCACCGGCCTGCACCACCACCTCGTCGCCGGTGTCGAAAACGACCAGCGTGCGGTCCCCGCTCATGTCGCGAAGATGCAACTCCTCGCCGGCGACTTCCTTTTCCACCAGCACGCCGAAAGGCCTGGAGGCATCGCGGAACGTGCCGGATCCCTCGAAGATATAGGCAAACGCGCTGCGATAGGTATCGACAGGCAGGATCTTGCGCCGCCCCGGCGGCACCCAGACATCGAGATATTGCGGATCGGCGGCAATGCCGTCGACGGGACCGCGCTTGCCCCAGAACTCGCCAACCACAATACGAACCCGCGTGCCGTCGTCATCGATCACTTCGGGAATGTCGCCCGCCTTCACGTCCTGATAGCGTGGCGTCGCCATCTTTTCGCTGGACGGAAGATTGGCCCAGAGCTGGAAGCCATGCATGCGGCCCTGCCTGTCGCCATGCGGCATTTCCTGGTGGAGGATACCACTGCCGGCCGTCATCCATTGCACGTCCCCAGCACCGAGTGAGCCGGCATTGCCGAGACTGTCGGCATGATCGACACTTCCGGCCAGCACATAGGTGATCGTTTCGATGCCGCGATGCGGGTGCCAGGGGAATCCGGCCTGATAGTCTTCGGGACGGTCGTTTCGGAAGTCATCGAGCAGCAAAAACGGGTCAGCCAGCTTCGGATCGCCGAAACCGAATGCCCTATCAAGGCGAACTCCGGCACCCTCAATCGTGGGCTGAGCTTGCGAAATCTGCTTTACGGGACGAATGGACATGATCGTCTCTCCATCTGTTGCTTGCAGCAAAGATAGTCGGTTCACGCGGTCATGACATCCGCAACAGCGAAGACGCGCTGTTCACATGTCGGAGACAATCGAGGGCATTAACGCTGCAGGTGGTTCGATGCTCTGGTCGCGCCAGAAAACGATGCTCGGACGGTCCTTGTATTCGGCTCGCGCCTTTTCAACAAAGCCGAGGCGCTCTGCAAGTTTGAGCGAGGGAGCGTTTTCCTCATCGATGATGCACGTGATCGCTTTGCCACCGTGCGCCTGCGAGCACCAGACAAACACCGCTTCCATGGCTTCTTTCGCATACCCCCTGCCGTGGACCTCCGGCAGGAAGACCCATCCCGCCTCCAGTGTGCCCAAAACAGAAGGGGTAATGGTGCGCCGTGCTTCCTGAACACCCGCATCGCCCAGAAAAGCGCTGGTCGCCTTTTCCGTCACGGCAAAATATCCGAAACCCATCAGGTCCCACATGCCCCGATGCGCGGCGAGACGGCGCCAGGCATCTTCCTCGGTGAGCGGTTTGCCCGAGGTAAAGCGTGTGGTTTCAGGCAGCGACCACAGGCGGGCGAAGGCATCGAAATCAGTGATCGAGTGCGCACGCAGCACGAGACGCTCCGTCTCGAGAATCGGGGTTTGCAAAGTCATCCTTTTGGTCCGAGCCGATCGGCTATGAGCTGTGCCAGACGTTCGGCAACGTCGTCCTTGCCCATTTCCGGCCATTCGTCATGTCCGTCCTGACTGACGATCACCACGCTGTTGCGGTCGCCACCCATCACCCCGCCGGGGCCAACGCCGCTATCATGCGAGACATCGTTGGCGACGATAATGTCGGCGCCCTTCTTGTTCAGCTTGGCGCGCGCATTCTTGAACAGGTCCTGTGTTTCGGCAGCGAAGCCGATGACGAGTTCCGGACGCTTCTCATGGTGGCCGACACCAGCAAGAATGTCCGGGTTTTCGGTCAGTGCAAGCGTAGGGGCGCCCTGCCCAGGCTTCTTCTTGATCTTTTCGGCGGTCTCGACCGCCGGGCGCCAGTCGGCGACGGCAGCGACGAATACCCCGGCATCTGCCGGCAGGGCTGCTTCCACAGCCTCGCGCATCTGGCGCGCCGTCTCCACATGGGTGGTCGTGACACCCTGCGGGTCCGGAATGGAGACGGGCCCCGAAACGAGGTGAACCGAAGCCCCGAGGCGGGCAAGTGCCGCAGCGATGGCGTGGCCCTGTTTGCCCGAGGAACGGTTGGCGATGTACCGGACCGGGTCGATCACTTCATGGGTCGGACCGGACGTCACGATCACCTTGCGGCCCGCAAGCGGCTTCTCGCCTGTATCAAGCAGTGTCTCGATGGCCGCCACGATCTCCAGCGGTTCGGCCATCCGGCCCTCGCCCGCTTCGCCCCTTTCGGCCATTTCCCCCCGATTGGGACCGATGAAGTGCACCCCGTCTTCCCGGAGCGTCCCGGCATTGCGCTGTGTGGCCGGGTGCCCCCACATATGGGGGTTCATGGCCGGCGCCATGAGAACAGGCTTATCGGTGGCCAGCAGCACAGTCGATGCGAGATCGTTGGCCTGGCCGGTGGCAAGCTTTGCCATCAGGTCCGCTGTGGCTGGCGCGACGACAAGGAGATCCGCCTCCCGCGATAGACGGATATGGCCGATATCGTGCTCGTCCTGTCGGTCGAACAGATCTGTGAAGACATGGTCCGCGCAGAGCGCTCCCACCGAAAGGGGCGTGATGAATTCCTGTGCAGCCTTTGTCATCACGCAACGCACGCTGGCCCCGCGCTCGCGCAGGCGGCGGATCAGGTCAAGGCATTTATAGGCTGCGATACCGCCCCCGATCAGAAGCAGGATGCGCGTTTTGCGAAGGGTCTGCTGCGGGGCTGTCATGGATGCAGGCTCTCTTACGAAGGCTTCATGGCTGGCTCGATATCGGTATGGACGAAATCGTCGCCCTTGAAAAGAAGCGGCAGGTTAGTGCTGCGGGCAAGCGCGTAAGCGAAGCAGTCACCAATGTTGAGCGCGGCCTTGTGTTCGGTCCCTATACCGTAGATCGCATAAGCCCTGCGGGCGATGCTCAATTGCCGGTCGTCGAAATCCACGGTTTCCGCCCCCACCGACTTGAGAAGCGTGTTCAGCCGTGCGGTTCCATCGATCAACGCGATGTGCCTCGCAACATAGTGCGCCTCGAAGGTGGTTGTGGTGCTGATTAGGGCCTGCTCGGCATCAAGGAAAGCTTGCAGGAACATCGGCGCATCGTCGTCGCCATTCAGAACAGCTATCAACGCCGACGTGTCGATGACGAATTTCGTTTCACAACGTACGGCCATTCCAGATCTCGTCTGTGATGGCCTTCAGATCAAACGGGCCGATGGGTCTCATTGAGATCGATTCGATCAGCTCTATGCGATGGCGAGCATTCTTGTCGCGTGTAATTTGAGTGGGGTTAACGCTTTTTACGAGTATTCGACGCACCTCTTCTTCCATCGAGACGTCGTTTTCGGCAGCCTGCTTTTTCAAAGCGCGTCGGACTTTTTCGTCCACATTTCGGATGGTCAGTGTCGCCATCGTTGCCCCATCACAAAACACTTCAATCATCACGCCGCGGCAGGTGTGCGGCACGCCTGCCAGACGGCTGCATTCAATTCCGGACATAACGCAATGACAGCATGGCTGTCAGTGCTGGCGCTGCGTTATGCACACTTCTTCTGCGCCAAATAATTGAAGTGAATCCATGCCTTAGATGCGCTTTGCTAGCATTGCTGTCATCGCTTTCATCATGGCGGCGCTTGGCTGAGAAGCGATGCAAGACGGAATTCGAATGTGGAGAGTTGAATTAAGAAAGTTGCCAGGCGATGGCGGCAAGCGCGATGGCGATCACCCATAGCGCCACGCGCCCGCCGCGCGAATGGCGGGCTTCCGCCCTGCCGATCGCCTCGGCCGTCTCGGGATCAAAACGCAGCCCCTTCTGGGCCATGGTGTCGATCTCGCGGGAGAGGCGCTCCGTACGGGCGGCCAGATCTGGTCCTTGTCGAACGAGAGAGACGAGCGCGCTCACGCCTTCGCCTGCATCTCTCAGCATTCCACGCGGCCCGAGATTGGCAGCAATCCAGTCGGAAACGACTGGCTCGGCTGTCTTCCACATATTGAAATGCGGATCGAGCGTGCGCGCCACACCTTCGACCACAACCATGGTTTTCTGCAGGAGCAGAAGCTCGGGACGGGTCTGCATGTCGAAAAGCTCGGTGACTTCGAAGAGCAGTGTCAGGAGCCGCGCCATGGAGATGGTCTCGGCCGACTGGCCATGGATCGGCTCACCGATGGCGCGCAGCGCCTGCGCAAAAGCGGCGACATCGTGGTGTGCGGGAACATAGCCCGCCTCGAAATGCACTTCAGCGACCCGGCGAAAATCGCGGGTAATGAAACCGTAGAGGATTTCAGCCAGGAAATGCCTCTCCTTGCGTCCGATCCGCCCGGTGATGCCGAAATCGACGGCAACGATCGTGCCGTCATCCTCGACAAACAGATTCCCGGGATGCATGTCGGCGTGAAAGAAGCCGTCGCGCAATGTATGGCGGAGGAAGGACTGGATCAGCGTTCTGGCAAGTGCTTCCAGATCGTGGCCTGCATCGCGCAACGCGTCGATATTCGACATCTTCGTGCCGTTGACCCACTCGAGCGTCATCACATCTCGGCCGGTACGCTGCCAGTCGACAGCAGGCACGCGGAAGCCTGGATCGTCTTTCGTGTTTTCCTGTATTTCTGAAATGGCGGCAGCTTCCAGCCGCAGATCCATCTCGATCTTCGTCACCTGCGCCAGTGTCTCTGCCACCTTTACGGGCTTGAGACGGCGCGTGGACGGCATGAACCGTTCTTGCAGATGCGCAGCCAGAAAGTAGCTTTCGAGATCGTTCTGAAACCGGCGCCTTACCCCGGGTCGAATGACCTTCACGGCCACCTTTCGGGGCTCTGCCCCACCGGTATCCACAAAAGCCTCGTGCACCTGAGCAATGGAAGCGGCGGCGACCGGACCATCGAATTGCACAAAGAGCTCATCGACGGACAGGCCAAGCGAACTTTCTATGCTGGCGCGGGCCTGGGTTTCGGGAAACGTGTCCATCCGGTCTTGAAGGCTGGAGAGGTCCCGCGCCATGTCATGGCCGACAACATCCGGGCGCGTTGCCAGGAACTGGCCGAGCTTCACATAGGAGGGGCCAAGCCGGTTGACTGCCTGCGCCAGCCGCTCAGGACGATCGCGACGTGCCGAGCGACGCCGTGACAACACTTTCGCGACACGCCAGCCAAAGCGCGGCATGCCTTCGAGCTGGTCGCCCGGCATGGCGGCCACCACACCTTCGCGAACGAGAATCCAGCCCGCACGTGCAAGCCTCAGATATGCGCCGACCGTGCTCATGAATACGCCGTCAAATCTTCCAGCCGGAGTGCAGGGCGGCGATGCCGCCGGTATAATTGCGCCACGTGGCGCGCGAGAAGCCGGCCTCGGTGATCATGGTGGCAAAGTTCTGCTGATTGGGAAATTTGCGGATGGATTCGATCAGATAGCGATAGGGCTCGCCGTCACCTGTCACCGCCTGGCCGATGCGAGGGATGGCGTGGAAGGACCAGTTTTCGTAGATCTTGTCGAGCAATGGCATTTCGACTTCCGAAAACTCAAGGCACAGAAAGCGCCCGCCGGGTTTCAGGACGCGAAAGGCTTCGTCCAGTGCCCGGTCGATATGCGGGACATTGCGAATGCCAAACGCAATCGTATAAGCATCAAAGCTGTTGTTCTCGAACGGCAGGTCTTCCGCGTTGGCCTCGACGAAAGTCAGGTTTTCGGCAATGCCTCTCTTTTCGGCGCGTTCGCGTCCGACTTCCAGCATTGAGCCATTGATGTCGAGCACTGTCACGTCCGCGTTGCGGCGGGACGCCTCAACGATGCGAAAGGCGATGTCTCCTGTACCGCCCGCCACATCCAGCGCGCGATAGCCAGGAATTTTCGAGGGTGCGAGCCACGAAATCATGGCGTCCTTCCAGGCGCGATGCAGCCCGGCGGACATCAGGTCGTTCATCACGTCGTAGCGTTTTGCAACGCGGTGGAACACCGTGTTGACCAGACCCTGCTTCTCGTTCTCGTCCACCTGACGAAAACCGTAGGCCGTCTCCATGCCGCCCTGGGCGGTGGTACGTTGATCTGACATCATCACCCTTTCGAAATCGCCGGGACCATAGCTCATTGCCGCTTGTGGCGCTATTGTCAAAAGCGCGATGAACAGCCGCGCCAGCGGACTGGTTAAAACGGAGTACCCATGGTTCTGAAAGCCGAGCTTCACTGCCATATCGAGGGCGCGGCCTCGCCCGAACTCGTTTTGTCCCAGACGCGCAAATATGGCGTCGATCCATCCGATTTCCTTCGTGACGGCGCATATCACTGGTACGATTTCACGAGCTTTCTGGCCGCATATGATGCTGCCGCGAACCTTTTTCGCAGCGAGGAAGATTACGCGCTTCTCGCCGACGACTATCTCACTAGCCTCTCACGCGATGGCGCCATCTATTCGGAGATATTTACCTCGCCCGATCACGCCGAACGTGCGGGATTGTCCCGCATGGCCTATACGAATGCGCTGGGAGAAGGGATCGAGCGCGCGCGGGAACGAACCGGAATCGAGGGGCGCATGATCGTGACGGGCGTTCGTCATTTCGGTGCGCGCGCGGTGGAGGATGCGGCCCGGTTTGCCGCCGCCTGCGGTCATCCGCTGGTGACCGGCTTCGGAATGGCCGGTGACGAGCGTTTCGGCAATGTCCGCGATTACGAGAAGGCTTTTGCGATCGCTCGCGATGCGGGGCTCGGTCTGACCGTACATGCTGGCGAGTTCGGTGGCTGGGAGAGCGTGGAGGCGACGCTGAACCACATCCGCCCGACACGCATCGGCCATGGTGTGCGCGCCGCGGAAAATCCGGATCTGCTGGCGCGGATTGCTGAGGAGGAGGTGGTTCTGGAAGTGTGCCCCGTCTCCAACATCGTTTTGAACGTTTATCCCGATTATGCAAGTCACCCGCTGCCCGATTTGCTCAAAGCAGGCTGTCGCGTCACGCTCAACTCGGACGACCCGCCCCATTTCCACACTTCGCTCGGACAGGAATATGAGGTGGCGCGGGATGAGTTCGGCCTTGGCGACACGGCACTGCTTGCCATGACACGCACGGCGATAGAGGCAGCCTTCGTTGATGAGGAGACCCGCACGGGCCTCTTGGAGGCGTTTCGCGACAAAACTGTGGCTCAATGAGGCTGGCGGTATGCCGCGACGCGTCGGCGGGCTAGTATTGGAGTTGCGTAACCAGTTTCGGGGAACATGACATGCAGGGCGTGACCGTCGTCGACCATCCGCTTGTTCAGCACAAGCTCACCATCATGCGCGACAAGGAGACGTCGACGGCAGGGTTTCGACGCCTTCTGCGCGAAATCTCCTTATTGCTCTGCTACGAGGTCACGCGCGATCTGGAGCTGACCACCAAGCGCATCGAGACACCGCTCCAGCCCATCGATTCGCCAACGCTTGAGGGAAAAAAGCTTGTCTTTGCCTCGGTGCTGCGCGCCGGCAACGGGTTGCTCGACGGCATGCTGGACCTGGTGCCGGCGGCGCGGGTGGCGCATGTGGGAATGTATCGGGATCACGAGACACTGGAAGCGGTGGAGTATTTTTTCAAGGCGCCGAGCGATATCGGCGATCGTCTGGTGATCGTCGTAGACCCCATGCTGGCGACAGCCAACTCCGCCATCGCCGCGGTTGATAAGCTGAAGGAGCGGGGCGCCACCAATCTGCGCTTCCTGTGTCTGCTCGCGGCACCCGAGGGCGTGGAGAATTTTCGGAAATCCCATCCGGATGTACCGATTTTCACCGCCTCGATCGATGAGTGCCTGAACGAGAAGGGTTATATCGTGCCCGGTCTCGGCGATGCCGGTGATCGTATGTACGGCACCAAGTAACCTCCGCTTAACCAGCCGGACCGGTTGTCTCGAACGTTAAGCGAATGGATGGTCTCGTCGCTTAAGCTGCCGCCAGTTCGAGAACTGGACGGGGCCGATGTATAGCAAGATGATCATGCTGGGGATTGCGATTGGTGCTGCAGGTGGCATACCGGCGCTCTACCAGAGCAATCCCGAATTCTATCGGGGGCTTCTTCATCTGGCATTGACCGAGCAGGCGGAGGTAACACCCCACCAGGTTGCAACCGCACGTCCGTCGTCCGGCGTTGCCCAGTCGAGGGGTGAAACATCCGTGCTCCTGGGCAAGAAGGTGAGCATCACCGCCGACGAGGTTGGCCATTATGTTGGACGTTTCAAACTGAACGGGCGTGAAATGAACGCCATGGTCGATACTGGCGCGACCTATGTGGCGATCAACCGTGAGACAGCACGCCGTATCGGCGTGAACTTGATGGCTTCCGATTTCAGGTATGAGGTGAATACGGCAAACGGCAAGGTGCGTGCTGCTGCAGCAACAATCGAGAGCCTGCAAATCGGTCGCATCTATGTGGAGAATGTTGACGCTGTGGTGCTCGATGAGCGGTCGCTTGACAAGGTGCTGATCGGAATGAGTTTTCTCGAGCGTCTTTCACGCTTTCAGGTGGAAAACCGGGCTCTTGTGCTCGAGCAGTAAATGACGTTTCAAGGTAGGCCCGCACGCCATCATTTGTCTGCAGTCACGCGACGCAGAATGGTCTTGCGGGTGCGGGGTTTCTCATCCGTGATGGCGTAGGCGCCGCTCACAATCTGCGCCGCGCGCCGCGCGCTTGCTTCCGATGATGCGTGCACCATGCAAATCGGCTCGCCGCGTTTCGTTTCGGCCCCGTGGGGTATGAGATCGGTGAAGCCGACCGAATGGTCGATCCGATCTTCGGGAGCGCGACGGCCGCCACCCAGCTCGATGACAGCAAGGCCGAGGGCGCGGGCATCGATCGCGGTGACAAAGCCATCGTCCGCAGCAGGAACAGGAAGAGTTACCGACGCACGAGGCAGGTGCGTGTTCGGATTCTCAACGAAGTCAGCCGGCCCGCCAAGGGCGGACACCATCTTGCCGAAACGTTCTGCAGCATTTCCGCTCTCGAGGGCATCGTGAGCGCGATCATAGGCTTCGCGCGTGGTTGCAGCGATGCCTGATGCCAGAAGCATCTCGCCCGCCAGCGCCAGCGTGACATCCACGAGCCGCCGGTCCCGCTTCCTGCCCGTGAGAAAGTCGACGGCATTGACGACTTCGACCGCGTTGCCCGCGGCAGAGGCGAGCGGCTGGTTCATGTCGGTCATGAGGGCGGAGGCGGAAAGACCGGCTTCGCCCGCCACACGCACCAGGTTTTCGGCGAGCTTGCGGGCCGCACGGGAATCTCCCATGAAGGCGCCATTGCCGGATTTTACATCAAGCACCAGCGATGAAAGGCCTGCGGCAAGTTTCTTCGACAGGATGGAGGCGGTGATAAGCGGGATGGATTCCACGGTGCCGGTAACATCACGCACGGCATAAAAGCGCTTGTCGGCGGGTGCGAGATCACCCGTCTGCCCGATGATCGCACAACCCACCTTGCGCACCGTTTCGGCAAAGCGCTTCTGGTCTGGCTGGCTCATGTAACCGGGGATGGCATCCATCTTGTCGAGCGTCCCGCCGGTGTGGCCCAAACCCCGCCCCGAGATCATCGGTACAAAGGCACCGCAGGCCGCCACGATGGGCGCTAACATGAGAGAGACATTGTCGCCCACGCCGCCGGTGGAATGCTTGTCGGTCACGGGACCGGGCAGATCCGACCAATCGAGCACGGTGCCTGAATCGCGCATGGAGAGCGTGAGGGCTGCGCCCTCGGCTGGATCCATCCCGTTGAGAAAAATGGCCATGGCGAGGGCGGCAATCTGCCCCTCGCTCCATGTGCCGTCGGCAAGCCCGGCAGCAAACCCGGCGATCTCGTCGTCCGTCAGCGCCTTGCCGTCACGTTTCCTGCGGATGATCTCCTGCGGCAGCATCGGGCGCTCAATTGGCCTGAAGGCCGTCGGCGCACAACTGGCCGAGAATGGAAGCGAGGCGCTGCCCGCCGATGGGCGCCATGTCCTTGGTTTCCTGATGGGAGAGTTCGCCAGCACTCATGCCTGCACCCAGATTTGTGATGACAGAGCAGGCGGCGACACGAAGCCCGAAATAGCGCGCGAGAATGACTTCGGGCACGGTCGACATGCCGACCGCGTCGGCACCCAGCGTGCGCGCCATGCGGATTTCCGCCGGTGTTTCGAAGGTGGGTCCGGAGAACCACATATAGATGCCCTTGTGTAACTGCGTGCCCGTGTTCAGAGCTGCTTTCTCAAGGCCTTCGCGCAGGCCTGCGTCGTACGCCTCGCTCATGCCGACGAAACGACGGTCACTGCCTTCGCCGATCAGCGGGTTGGCGCCCGAGAAATTGATGTGATCCTCGATCAGCATCACCGAGCCGGGCGGCATGTCTTCGCGCAGGGAGCCGGCGGCATTGGTGAGGATGAGCTGCGTGATGCCGATGCCCCATAAGGTTTCAAGCGCCGGGCGCATGGCGGCGGGATCGCCGTGCTCATAGTAGTGCGCGCGGCCTGCTAGCATCAGGACCGGCGTGCCGGCAAGCCGCCCCGCGACGATTTCGCCCGCATGGCCCGTCACCCCGCTTTGCGGAAAGCCTGGCAACTCGGAATATGAGATGCGCACGGCATCGTCCACATCGTTGACAAGCCCGCCAAGCCCCGAGCCCAGCACCAGCGCAAGCTGCGGGGCAAGCCCGTTGAGCCGCTCCGTCAGACGATCGACGGCCTGCTTCATTTGCCATCCTCAAAACTGAATCCGCGCGGAAAGACCGCAGAAAAAGGCACCGTTTCCAGAACGCCGTTGGTGTCGCACAGATGTAGCACCGCATCTTCCGTGGCGAATTCCGCCAGCCGCTGCCGGCAGCCGCCGCAGGGCATGATTTTCGGCATTTTCTCCGCCACCACGGCGATCTCGGTTACGCGCCCGCCGCCTGCCATGACGAGATGGCCGAGCGCGGTGGTCTCCGCACACCAGCCTTCGGGATAGGAGGCGTTCTCGATGTTGCAGCCGGCATGGATGGTGCCCGCCTCGGTCCTGACCGCGGCCCCCACGGGAAAGCGCGAATAGGGGGCGTAGGCGTTTTTCATGGCCGCGCTGGCGGCGGAAAAGAGGTCGCTGGCGTTCATCAACGCTCCTTCACATAGGGCACGCCACCGGCGCGCGGCGGCACGGCCTTGCCGATAAAGCCGGCCAAAAGCACGACGGTGAGAATGTAGGGCAGGGCTTGCATGAACTGCACCGGCACCTGGCCGATCAAGGGCAGGGGCGTGCCCTGAATGCGGATTGCAAATGCATCGAGAAAGCCGAACAGGAGGCAGGCAAACATGACCGGGACGGGCTTCCACTTGGCGAAGATGAGGGCTGCCAGCGCGATGAAGCCGCGGCCTGCCGTCATGTCCTTCACGAAGCCGGCATTCTGCGCCATGGAGAGATAGGCGCCAGCCATGCCGGTGAGGATGCCGGTGCAGATGACGGCACGATAGCGCAGCCATGAGACGGAGATGCCCGCCGTGTCGACCGCTGCCGGGTTTTCGCCCACCGCCCGCAGCCTGAGGCCGAAACGGGTGCGGAAGAGCACCCACCAGGTGAAGGGCACAAGCAGGAAGGCAGCGTAGGTGAGCAGCGAATGGCCGGAGATGAGCTCGGAGTAGATCTCGCCCAGAATGGGCACATCGCGCACCGCCTCGGCAAAGGGCAGCTCGATCGAGCTGAAGCGCGCATCGCTTGGCAGCGAGGGGGTCCGCCCGCCCTGCCGGAACCAGGCCTGCCCCAGAATGATGGTGGAGCCGGCGGCAATGAAATTGATGGCGACGCCCGAGACGATCTGGTTGCCGCGATGGGTGATGGAGGCAAAGCCATGCACAAGCGCGAGGAACACGGAAATCAGCATCGCCGCGCCAAGGCCTGCCCAGGCGGAGCCGGTAACGGCCGCCGCCGCGCCGGCAGCAAATGCGCCGGCCAGCATCTTGCCTTCAAGGCCGATGTCGAACACGCCCGACCGCTCCGAATAAAGCCCGGCGAGTGCCGCCAGAAGCAGCGGGATGGACAGCCGCACGGTGGAATCGAGAACGAGGATCAGGGAATGAAAGAAATCCATATCAGCCACCCTCTCCCTGCTGCGCCTCGACGCCCGCCGAACGCGGGCTGAGACTGGCGAAAAGCGCCTGGATCGAAGGACGGAACATGTGCTCCAGCGCGCCGGCAAAGAGGATGACAAGGCCTTGAATGATGACGATCATGTCGCGCGAGATATTGGGCATCTCGAAGGCAAGCTCGGCCCCGCCCTGATAGAGCATGCCGAACAGGATGGCCGCCGGCACGATGCCCGCCGGATGGGAGCGCCCCATCAGCGCCACGGCGATGCCGACAAAGCCTGCGCCGGTGACGAAATCGATCTGCAAACGGTTTTGGTCGCCCATCACCGGGTTGAGCGCCATCATGCCGGCAAGCGCGCCGGAGATGAGCATGGTGATGATGATGATTTTCGTTTCGCTGACGCCGGCATAGCGCGCGGCCTTGGGGCTGAAACCGCGCATGCGGATTTCATAGCCGAGCCGTGTGCGCCAGATCAGCACCCAGACGAGAAACGCCGCCAGAAGCGCCAACAGGAAAGAGAGGTTGAACGGAGCGGAGCGGATGGAAAAGCCCATCGCCTCCAGCACCCAGTTGAGCTTGGGCAATTGCCCGCCTTCAAGGAAATTGCGGGTCTGCGGGGCCTGCGCGCCGGCGGGCTTCAGTACATTGACCAGCAGATAGACCATCAGGCTGGCGGCGATGAAATTGAACATGATGGTGGTGATGACGATGTGCGACCCGCGCCTTGCCTGGAAATAGGCCGGGATGAAGGCCCACGCCGCGCCAAACAGTGCCGCACCCACAATGGCCAGCGGAAACACCACCCACCAGGGCAGAATGCTGTCGAAGGCGAGGCAGACCACCGCCACGCCCAGCCCGCCCACATAGGCCTGCCCTTCGCCGCCAATGTTGAACAGGCTGCAATGGAAGGCAACGGCGACGGCAAGCCCTGTGAAGATGAAGCTCGTCGCGTAATAGAGCGTGTAGGCGATGTTCTGCCCGCGGCCCAGCGCCCCTTCCACCAGAATGGCGGCGGCGCGAAACGGGTTTTCCCCCACCAGCATCACCACCAGCCCGGCCACCAGAAAGGCGACGGCGAGATTGATGAGCGGGATCAGCCCGTAATCGGCCCATGCGGGCAGTTTCGCATAAGGCGCACTCATTCCGCCGCCTCCTTGGAACTCGATGCATGATCAAGCGACTGCCAGTCATGGTAGGTCAGCTTTCGTCCCTCGACCTTCCAAGTCGTGCGTCCGTTGGTGTTGCGATCCAGGACCACTGCGGCGGCTGCAGATGGGCTTTTGAATGCGAATGAAGTGGCAAACTCAAAACGATCTTCCGCAATCTCTTTGAGAATGCCTTGTAAAATCAGGTCGTCTTTGAGTTCTTTATAGCTTAGCTGAACATAGCCGGTGTTCCTGAGGGCCTGCGACCCCTTTAACACAATAAACTCCCCTTCTTCCTCTATGGCCCGCGCCTGAACGCCCGAGCGGTGTCGAATCTCAAAGGATGCTTGGGGTAGTATCGAGTTTCCGGAACCGTCCGGTTCAGCCTTTTGTGGAACTTCCTGTGCAGTGGCCTGCTTCAGGAAATCTATACCGACAACCGGCAGAACCGTTTTCAGATTGGCCAGAAACGCTTCCATATTTGCCTTGTCAGCCTCGGGCAAACGCCTCTTGTCGGGGCTTGGATATTTCGAGTTTTCGAGAGTGGCGCGGGCTGCAGATGCAGCCATCTCGATAAGGCGCGCTTCTAAATATTGAACGTGCCCCTTCGTCAGCGCGTCATCCGAGGTTGTGATGGCCACAGCTGTTTCCCAAAACCCGCGGTCGCGGGCGCTACTGGGAAGGCGATCCTTGAGGCTGTCGGCTTCGCCGATATACGCGCGCATCTTCAGGGGGTTGTCGGGGTCTTGGCCGTACAGAATGTAGACGCCGGTCTTTTCCATTTCCGGCCTTTGAAGCAAGCGGTCAAAACGACTTTGCCTGCTGACAAGCAGCGAACCTGTCCATCCGTGGAGAGACACAACCATCAAGCCGTTTGGGCTGCCATCGACCAAAAACAGCTGAATAGTCCGACCGAACTCCTGGCTCACACTCATTCCGCCGCCTCCTTTTCCTCGACGCCGGCCATGAGCAGGCCGAGTTCGCCTTCGCTGGCTTCAGGACCGCGTTCGCCCACCACGCGGCCGGCGAACATGACCAGGATGCGGTCGGAGAGCGAGCGGATTTCATCGAGCTCGACCGAGACCAGAAGCACGGCCTTGCCCTGATCGCGCATGTCGATCAGCTGTTTGTGGATGAACTCAATGGCGCCCACATCCACGCCGCGCGTCGGCTGGCCGACGATCAGCACCTTCGGGTCCTGTTCCATTTCGCGCGCCAGCACGATTTTCTGCTGGTTGCCGCCCGAAAAGTTCGCCGTCTTCAGCCGGCAGTCGGGCGGGCGGATGTCGTATTTCTCGATTTTCTCGCGGGCATCGGCGCGGATCGCCTCGATGTTGAGGAAGGGGCCGTTGAGATATTTCGCCTGCCGGTGATAGCCGAGCATGGCGTTTTCGTTTTCCTCAAAGGGTAGAACGAGGCCCACATGGTGCCGGTCTTCGGGCACATGGGCCATGCCGCGCGCGCGCAGGTCTGCCGGGTCTGCCGCGCCTGTCAGGTCCACCGGCTCGCCATCCAGCGTCACCGTGCCGGAAATGGCCTTGCGCACGCCGGTGATGGCATCGAGAAGCTGCGATTGCCCATTGCCCGCCACGCCGGCAATGCCGACGATCTCGCCCGCGCGCACATCGAGCGATACATTGTCGACCATGGTGACGCCGCGCGAATCCTTCACGGTGAGATTGCGCACCGAAAGCAGCACCTCGCCGGGGCTTGCCTCGCCCTTTTCCACCTGAAGCAGCACCCGCCTGCCCACCATCAGCTCGGCCAGTTCCTCCACGCTTGTCTCGGCGGTCTTGCGGGTCGCCACCATCGTGCCCTGCCGCATGACCGAGACATTGTCGGTGATCGCCATGATCTCGCGCAGCTTGTGGGTGATGAGGATGATGGTTTTTCCCTCTTCCTTGAGCTGTTCGAGAATGCGGAAAAGGTGGTCCGCCTCTGCCGGCGTCAAGACGCCGGTCGGCTCGTCGAGGATGAGAATGTCCGCGCCGCGATAGAGCGCCTTGAGGATTTCCACCCGCTGCTGCAGGCCCACGGGCAAATCCTCGATGATGGCGTCGGGGTTCACCTCCAGCCCATAGTCGCGCTCCAGCCGCTCCAGCTCCGAGCGCGCCTTGGCGATGGAGGTGTTGAGCAGCGCCTCGCCTTCCGCCCCCAGGATCACGTTTTCCAGCACGGAAAAATTCTGCACCAGCATGAAGTGCTGATGCACCATGCCGACGCCCAGCGCGATGGCGTCGCTCGGCGTGTTGATCGCGGCCTTTTTGCCACCCAGATGGATCTGCCCATGATCGGCCTGGTAGAAGCCGTAGAGGATCGACATCAGGGTCGATTTTCCGGCCCCGTTTTCGCCGATAATGCCGTGGATGGTCCCGGCTTCGATTTTCAGATCGATGTTGCGGTTTGCATGAACCGCGCCAAAGCTCTTGCTGATGCCCTTGAGCTCGATTGCCGTTTCAGCCATCGGCGGCCCGCTTCCCCATTTTTATCGTTTGGTCAAATTCCTATCACGCGGGCCCGCCGCCTGCCAACCTGTGCGGCAAGGGCACGGCAATAGGAACCGTCATTCACTCTCGACAAATCAGGCCTTGCTTGTCAATTTCCGCGGCCGAGAATGCACTGAAACCGCAGAAAGAAGCGCGCCATGAGCGAAGACCGCATCACGCAGCTGGAAATCCTGGCCGCCGAGCAGGAAAAGACCATCGAAGAGCTTTCCGCCGAGCTGACGCGCCAGTGGCGCGAGACGGAAGCGCTGAAGAAAAAGCTCGAACGGCTTTCGGAGCGTTTCATGGAGCTGGAAGAGCAGACGGCGGGCGATGTGCCGGTGACCAAGCCGCCGCATTGGTGAGGGGGGGATAAGGAGAGAGTGTCCGATATTGGCGGTTAGGAATGAGGTGGTCTCTAAGGAGCTTGGTGGGCGATCATGTGCGCTTTCTGCACCTTATCGATCGAAACGGTGACATAAGGGTTCACGGAATGCAGACATTCGAAGCAGTGTAGACAACGGGAGCTTCGTGCGAAAAAGCTGAAAACGATCCGATCAGAACGTACCCACAGTGGGACTGTTACGCTAACGCATTGGAAGTCATGAGATAGAGGATCAATCGATATGAGCGAGGCGCAGTTAAGCGAAGGAATTCGATGCTTCAAAGATTCCTATACAGATCCATGGTCCCGCGACGAGGTGATCAAGTGCCCGCATATGATGGCGCTACTTGGATATCTCATTCAGCAGCACAATCTTCCGCGATACGCTTCGAAGGAGAAGGGGTTGCGCTACCATTACACTGACGCGGTCGGTTTGCTGGGAATTGTCGAGACGGGTCGAGTCTGGGCAACTGACATTCGATTTTTGAACGATCCGTCTGAAGGCTCGTATTTGCCAGAGCGGCTCCTCTCAATCATGAGCTTGAAATCAAGCGGAGTAACTAAAACTGAGCAAGCGATAATCGACGGCATCCGCGATGCACTACAAAAACCACGATGGAATCATTCAACTTTTTGCGTCAGTTTGTCGAGAAACGGCGATCTACTCAGCCAATGGAGGGGATATGGCAGCTTCGGTAAGGGCTATGCCGTTGGCATGGATTTCCTTCCGCATCCCCAACTTGCCCAATACTATGATGTCGTTTACGGCGATGATGGCCTACGCGAGCTCGCTGTTGACCTTCTAGACCTCTTCGTAGCGTCCTTTCAAAAGTGGGAGGATGAACTATATGATGAGTGGGCAGCGACATTGAGCGTAGTTGCCAAATCATTCAAAGTTGAAAGCTACAGTGAAGAGCAGGAAAGCCGCTTGATCTGCAATTCCTCATCGTACGATGATGCTCGTTTCCAACGAGAGTTGCCCCTAAATTTCAGGGCGAGGGGCAGCGACATTGTGCCATACATTTCCATGTCGCACGACCTCTTAAGAGATGACGACGAGGAGCCTCGACTTCCAATTAAGCGGATCGTCATTGGCCCCGGCGTGGATTTCGATAGGAATTTTTCTTCGGTTAACGCTCTGCTAAAAGCAAACTCCTACGAGGATGTCGAGATAGTTCCCTCGGCTATTCCGTTTCGCCCCTAAGTGCTCTTGAAGCATAAAATGGCTCACAGACTAAGCGTGGAGCCACTGTGTCCACAGGCAGAGTTTACGGCGACGGTCGGTTGAAGGATTGCTTTCTCAGGTGGCTTTCCAACCGTAATCAACCAGAATGCCTGATTAGGAAAAACAAAGAGATAGAGCGGAACAGGGTTTCCGTGAAACGATGAACCGTTCTAAGGGAGCAAATCGGTCCTTCCCAACAAGGTTCCTATCAATTCCCCCCATCAAAAAACCCCGCCGGATCGCTCCGGCGGGGTCTTTCATTTCTCATCCGATAAAGCCGTAAGGCTTATTCGTCGTCGCCGCCCTTGTTCTTCAGGGCTGCGCCGAGGATGTCGCCGAGGGAGGCGCCGGAGTCGGTGGAACCGAACTGTGCGACGGCTTCCTTCTCTTCCGCGATCTCCAGAGCCTTGATCGAGACGCTGATGCGGCGGGTCTTCTTGTCGAAGACGGTGACGCGGGCGTCCACCTTCTGGCCGACGGAGAAGCGCTCGGGGCGCTGCTCGGCACGGTCGCGCGACAGGTCGGAGCGCTTGATGAAGCTTTCGACATCGTGATCGACCAGGCGAACCTCAAGGCCGCCGTCCTTCACGTCGGTCACTTCACAGGTCACCACGGCGCCCTTGCGCAGCTCGCCGGAAGCGGCGGCCTCGCCGATGGCGTCATGGCCAAGCTGCTTGATGCCGAGCGAGATGCGCTCTTTCTCGACGTCCACGTCGAGAACCTGCGCCTTCACCATGTCGCCACGGTTGTACTCCTCGATCACCTGTTCGCCCGGACGGTTCCAGTCGAGATCGGAGAGGTGAACCATGCCGTCCACATCGCCATCGAGACCGATGAACAGGCCGAACTCGGTCTTGTTCTTGACCTCGCCCTCGACAACGGAGCCGACGGTGTGATTGCGGGCAAATGCCTCCCACGGGTTCTCGAGCGTCTGCTTGAGGCCGAGCGAGATGCGGCGCTTGACCGGATCCACTTCCAGCACCACCACTTCGACTTCCTGCGTGGTGGAGAGGATCTTGCCCGGATGAACGTTCTTCTTCGTCCAGGACATTTCCGAAACGTGGATCAGGCCTTCGATGCCCGGCTCCAGCTCCACAAACGCACCGTAGTCGGTGATGTTGGTGACGCGGCCCAGAACCTTCTTGCCAAGCGGGTACTTGCCGCCGATGCCGTCCCACGGATCGGCCTCGAGCTGCTTCATGCCCAGCGAGATGCGGTGGGTTTCCTGGTTGATGCGGATGATTTGCACCTTGACCGTCTGACCGATGTTGAGGATCTCGGTCGGATGGTTGACGCGGCGCCATGCCATGTCGGTCACGTGCAGCAGGCCGTCGATGCCGCCAAGGTCCACGAACGCACCGTAATCGGTGATGTTCTTGACCACGCCTTCGACCACCTGACCCTCTTCGAGGTTCTGGACGATCTCGGAGCGCTGCTCGGCGCGGCTCTCTTCGAGAACCGTGCGGCGGGACACGACGATGTTGCCGCGGCGCTTGTCCATCTTGAGGATTTCAAAGGGCTGCGGGGTGTGCATGAGCGGGGTGACGTCGCGGATCGGACGAATGTCGACCTGCGAACGCGGCAGGAAGGCCACGGCGCCGTCCAGATCGACGGTGAAGCCGCCCTTGACCTGGTTGAAGATGAAGCCCTCGACGCGCTCGCCGGCGTTGAACTTCGCTTCCAGCTTGACCCAGCTTTCCTCGCGGCGTGCTTTCTCGCGGCTCAGCATGGCTTCGCCAAGCGCGTTTTCGATGCGCTCGACATAGACTTCGACTTCGTCGCCGACCTTGAGATCGGATTCCTTGCCCTTCGCGCCGAATTCCTTGAGCGGGACACGGCCCTCGACCTTGAGGCCGACATCGACGATCGCCATGTCTTTTTCAATGGCGGTGACGAGGCCCTTTACGACAGAGCCTTCGGCGGCGTCGCGTTCGGTGAAGGATTCTGCGAGAAGACTCGCGAAATCATCGCGAGACGGATTGAGTTCTGACATTGATGCTCCTGAAAAGCCCCTGTCAATCAAGCGGGGCAAAAGCGCCGGTGGTTCGTGTTGCGTTTGTCCGTTCATGCATCCGAGCGGATCGCTCTCAAGGCCGCGTGAAGCGGCAGATCCGGCGCAAAGAATGCGTGGCAGACGGTTCTTTCAGTTCAGACTTTCAGTTCTCGTTCCGGGCTGCCAGTCTGGTATCCACCAGTTTGCAGGCCGCCTGGAACGCCGTCTCTATATCCATTTCACTCGTATCGAGCAAGTGCGCATCGTCCGCCGGCCGCAGAGGACTGTCCTTTCGGCCCATGTCGCGGGCGTCGCGCCGCTCGATATCGGCGAGGATTTGCGCATAGTCGGCGCTGCCGCCACCGTCCATGATTTCGCGCCAACGGCGCGTGGCGCGCACCTCGGCGCTTGCGATCACATAGAGCTTCACGTCCGCATCGGGGCACACCACCGTGCCGATGTCGCGCCCGTCGAGCACGGCGCCGGGGGGGGCGCTCGCAAAGGCGCGCTGCTTGTCGACAAGCGCGGTGCGCACCGATGGCATCACCGCAACTTTGGAGGCGGCCTCGCCGATGCCGTGCTCGGAAAGCACGGCCCGGTCGAGCGCGCCTAGATCGAGCGCGCGCGCGGCCTTTTCGGCAATTGTCTCGTCGTCCAGCGGCTGGCCGGCATCGATCAACGCCTTTGCAACACCGCGATAGGTGAGCCCGGTGTCGAGATGGCGCAGGCCATAATGCGCCGCCAGGCGGCGCGCGAGCGTGCCCTTGCCGGAGGCGGCCGGCCCGTCAATGGCGATGGTCAGTCTGCCGCTCATGTCGTCAGACCGATCGCGTGATGCCGCCGTCGATGCGGATGTTCTGGCCGGTGATGTAGCTGGATTTCTCGTCGGCAAGGAAGGCGATGAGCTCGGCCACCTCGTCCACAGTGCCATAGCGGCCCATGGGAATGCGCGCGCGGCGGTCTTCCTTTTCCGGCAGGGAATCGATGAAGCCCGGCAGCACATTGTTCATGCGCAGGTTCTCGCCCGCATATTTGTCGCAGAAAAGCTTGGTGAAGGCGGCAAGGCCGGCGCGGAACACGCCTGAGGTCGGGAAAGCCGCCTCCGGCTCGAAAGTGGCATAGGTGGAAATGTTGACGATGGCGCCCGATTTCTGCACCTGCATGATGGGCGTGACGAGCCGCGTCGCGCGCACCACATTGAGCAGGTAGACATCCATGCCCTGATGCCAATCCTCGTCGGAGATATCGAGCACATCGCCCTTCGGCCCGTGGCCGGCACCGTTCACCAGAGCATCAATGCGGCCGAAACGCTCCATCGTCGCGTCGGTGAAGCGCTTGAGATCGTCGGGCGAGAGGTTGGAGCCGGTAAAGCCCACCCCACCAAGCTCCCTGCCAAGCGCCTCGCCCTTGCCGGAGGATGACATGACAGCGACTTCAAAACCGCTTTTTGCCAGCTTGCGGACCGCCGCGGCACCCATGCCGCTACCGCCGCCAATGATCATGGCTACTTTCAATCCAGTCATCTGCTCTCTCCCATTTCCGATCGGGGTGTCAGTCCAACTTTGCTCCGAGCCGCGTCATGAGCGCGGTGAAATCGGGAAAGCTGGTGGCGATCATCGCCTGATCGTCAATGGTAACGGATTTTTCGCTCGCCAGCCCCATGACGAGGAAGCTCATGGCGATGCGGTGGTCGAGATGGGTCTGGACCGTGCCGCCGCCAAGCCCCTTGCCGCCCGGGCGGCCCGTGACCCTGAGCGAGGCTTCGCCCTCTTCGCAGTCGACGCCATTGGCCTTGAGGCCTTCGGCGACGGCGGAAAGCCGGTCGGATTCCTTCACGCGCAGCTCTTCCAGCCCCTGCATCAGCGTATCGCCCTCGGCAAAGGAGGCCGCCACGGCGAGCACGGGATACTCGTCGATCATGGAGGGTGCGCGGTCTTCCGGCACGGTCACACCCTTGAGCTCGGAGCCGCGCACGCGCAGATCCGCCACATCCTCGCCGCCTTCGTTGCGGCGCTCAAGGATCTCGATATCCGCGCCCATCTCCATAAGCGTGGTGACGAGACCGGTGCGTGTCGGGTTCATGAGCATGCTCTCGATCACCACGTCCGAGCCCGGCACGATGAGCGCGGCCACCAGTGGGAAGGCGGCAGAAGACGGGTCGGCGGGAACGGCGATGGTCTGGCCGATGAGCTTAGGCTGGCCCTCGATGCGGATATGGCGCACACCTTCGCCATCGGTCTCCACCTCAAGTGCCGCACCGAAACCTGCCAGCATTTTCTCGGTATGGTCGCGTGTGGCAACGGGCTCGATCACTGTGCTCACGCCCGATGTGTTCAGTGCAGCGAGCAGCACAGCCGACTTCACCTGAGCGGACGGCATCGGCACGCGGTAGGTGATGGGTGCTGCATGTTTGGGCCCGCGCAGCGTGATGGGTAAGCGGTCGCCCGGTTCGGCGGAGAGCACCTGCAGGCCCATTTCCTTCAAAGGATCCAGCACGCGGCCCATGGGGCGCTTGGAAAGAGAGGCATCGCCGATAAAGCGTGTCGTCATGTCATACGAGCCGACAAGGCCCATGGTCAGGCGTACGCCGGTGCCGGCATTCCCGAAATCGAGCGGCTCTCGGGGCTCCAGCAGCGCGCCATTGCCGGTTCCGTGCGCGATCCACTCGTCGCCGCGCTTTTCGATGGTTGCGCCCATGGCTTTCATGGCTTCGCCGGTGCGCAGCACGTCTTCGCCTTCCAGGAGGCCGGTAATGCGGGTTTCGCCGGCCGCCAGCCCGCCAAACATCAGCGCCCGGTGCGAAATCGACTTGTCACCGGGCACGCGGGCCCGGCCCGATAGGGCGTCTGATTTTCTGGCGCTCATGGGGCGCGGCTCGGTCGTATGCATTCTGTAGTCCCTGATGATAGGCATTCTGCCGGGCGGCAGATTATTCGAGGATTTTGTCCGTTCGCTCTAGCATGATGAGGATAGTCGGTCATCCCCCGGTTGACGGATGGGCCCTGACGGGGTTGTAAAGAGAGTGAGCCGTGGAAGGAGAGGCCTTTCCAGGGTGTGCATTAGGCTTTGACAGGTGCGCGACTTGCCGGTATGGGGACCAAAATTTTCAGTAAGGCAGGAAGCGCTTCCGGTGCCGGCCGCGATGGAGCCGTCGCAGGCTGGGCCGACCGCAAGACGATGAGGCAGCAAGGTGGCTAAACCGGAACTCGGAACAAAACGCGTCTGCCCGGAAACGGGACGCAAATTCTACGACCTGAACAAGGATCCGATCGTCTCTCCCTATACGGGCCAGACCTATCCGCGCAGCTTCTTCGAGGCTGGCGCCGACACCTCCATGGATGAAGAAGACGAAGTGGAGGAAAAGGAGCTGGATACCGAGGAGGATGCACCGGAAACCGTGTCCCTTGAGGATGCAGACGACGAGGCATCGTCCAGCGACAAGGCAGAGATCTCGGATATCGACGGCGATGACGATGACGACGATGTCGACCTTGGCGACGATGAAGATGACACGTTCCTCGATGACGACGAAGACGATGATGACGATGATGTGAAAGACTTCATCGGCGTCGGAGACGACGACGAGGAAAGCTGATTTTTCAGCACATGCGGGAAGAATGGCTTCGGCCCCGTGCCAAAAGTGATACGGGGTGCAAATCGGGGCTTGATCTTCCCGCCGGGCGGGTTTAGAAGCCGCCCACACGGTTGGCCCGGCGGGCCTTCCGGACCTCTTCGCCGGAGACGGCGACCGGCCACTATGCCGGAGTGTGGGGCCATAGCTCAGTTGGGAGAGCGCTTGAATGGCATTCAAGAGGTCAGGGGTTCGACTCCCCTTGGCTCCACCAATTTTCCATTCCGTTTCGACAGACCGTCAGCTCTCTACATGTGATCCACGACGTCCCTTGATCCAGAGGGGAAATCAGGCAATCGTGCCGAGCGCTGCATGTCGCTTGGGGAGCGCCGGTTGAACTGGATTGGATGTCATGAGTGATCTGATCGTCTGGACATATGACTGGGTTCCTGAGGGACCCCGTGGTCATGTGCGTGACATGAGGCTGAGATGGGCCTGCGAAGAAGCCGGACTTGCCTACACCGTTCGCACTGTCCCGTTTAAAGATCGCGGACCAGAACATTTTGTGCACCAGCCCTTCGGGCAGGTTCCATTTCTGAGCGATGGCAAACTCAAACTGTTTGAGAGCGGAGCGTGCCTGCTGCATCTGGCGCGGAAAAGCGAAAAGTTGATGCCGCGCGACCCCGCCGGGGAAGCGCAGACCCTGCAATGGTTGATCGCCGCACTCAATTCGATCGAAATGGTGTCGGTCCCCTGGTGGTTTCTGGAGGTGACCGGTGCAGAGCAGAATCATTTGACTGGCTGGCTGGAAAGCCGCCTTGGACATGTCGAACGCGTACTCGCTGAAAAAGAGTGGCTGGCCGCCGATCGCTTTACGGCCGCCGATCTCTTGATGGCCGATGTGCTGCGCATCGCAAAAATTCGGTCCTTTGGTGAGCGCCCCGCGACCGAGGCCTATGTGAAGCGGATCACGGATCGCCCCGCTTTCAGAAAGGCCCATGCAGACCAGATGGCGCATTTCGCAAATGCCGATTGAGCCGATTCAAAAAGACTATCCCTTTAAGCATGAGGATCAGCCGTGCCTGAAACCGTCACGCGCAAACCTTCCGAACGCAGGCGCGGCTCCGGCGTGCAATTCGTCTACGATGTGCTGCGTGACGAAATACTGGATCTGGTGCTGAAGCCTGGCGCACCCATCGATGAGGTGCAGCTTGCCGAGCGGTTCTCGATGTCGCGAACGCCGATCCGCGAAGCGCTTGTTCGGCTGGCCGGTGAGGGGCTGGTCACGACCCTGCCCAACCGCTCCACAGTGGTGGCCAATATCGATTTCCTGAACCTGCACACATTCTTCGATGCGCTGACGCTGATGTATCGTGTGACGACGCGGCTGGCCGCGCTCAACCACCAGCCGCACGACCTCGAAACGATTCGCACCCGCCAGGTTGCGTTTGCCAAAGCCGTCGAGGAACAGGACGCGCTGGCCATGATCGCCACCAATCGCGAGTTCCACGCGGCCATCGCCGCGGCGGCCCGCAACCCCTATTATGAAAGCCTGTTTCTGCGTCTGCTCGATGAGGGACGTCGGCTGCTTCGCCTCTATTATTCATCGTTCAACGATCAATTGCCGCAGCGCTATGTCGTCGAGCATGAGGACATGATTTCGGCCATCGGGGCGCGCGATGTGGAGAAGGCCGATACGCTTGCGACAGAGCATGCGGACCAGATCGTCGCGCAGATCCGCACCATGTTTGCGCGGGACCAGCGCCAGAAGATTGACCTCTAGGCCCTGTTGCCGGCGATCACATTTTCCCGCTCAGCTTTGTCTTGCCTCACCATTCCTCCTGCGGGCAGGGAACAAGCGCGGGGCTGACATGTAAATTTATGTCGACAAGAAAAATACAAATGATATTCTGCACGGCAGAAACATTGGCCGCCTCTCGCATAAGGGGGATCGGACAGCATTCCATCCGGCAAGCGGCACGAATGCTCACAAATGAGGAATCTCGGTATGACCAATCACATTTTCTCGGGATGCATTCCCGCGCTGATGACGCCCTGCAAGGTTGATCGCAGCCCCGATTTCGATGCGCTGGTGCGCAAGGGCAAGGAACTGATCGAAACCGGCATGCGCGCCGTGGTTTATTGTGGGTCGATGGGCGATTGGCCGCTCCTGACCGACGCGCAGCGCATGGAAGGCGTTACCCGGCTCGTTGAGGCCGGCGTCCCCGTCATTGTCGGGACTGGCGCTGTCAACACGGCCGGTGCGGTGGCCCATGCAGCACATGCGGCCAAGGTGGGTGCGAAAGGACTGATGGTCATTCCGCGCGTGCTTTCACGCGGCACGTCGACTGCGGCCCAACGCAACCATTTCAAGGCTGTTCTTTCGGCCGCTCCCGACCTGCCGGCGGTGATCTACAACAGTCCGTATTACGGGTTTGCCACCCGGGCGGACCTGTTCTTCGCGCTGCGTACCGAGCATCCCAACCTGGTCGGCTTCAAAGAATTTGGCGGTGCTGCCGATCTGCGCTACGCGGCGGAAAACATCACCGGCGGCGATCCGGACATCAAGCTGATGATCGGTGTCGACACGACGGTTTTTCACGGTTTCGTCAATTGCGGTGCGGATGGCGCCATCACCGGCATCGGCAATGTGCTTCCTCGCGAAGTTCTGCATCTCGTCACGCTGAGCCAGGCCGCTGCGGCAGGCGACGCGGAAGCGCGCCAGCGCGCCGCCGAACTTGACGCGGCACTCGCAGTGCTGTCCTCGTTCGACGAGGGGGCCGATCTCGTCCTTTATTACAAATACCTGATGGTGCTCTCAGGTGACGAAGCGTATCGCCTGCACTTCAACGAAACGGATGCACTGTCAAAGAGCCAGCGCGGCTATGCCGAAGCGCAGTACAAGCTCTTCTGCGACTGGTATGCGGACTGGAGCAAATTGCCAGGTGCCGTTGCAAAATCAGCAGCCTGACTTTGCCTAAGAGCCCTCCCTGTCCGGGAGGGCTCCCATGTTCAAACTGCATCAAGTCCTTTTCCGCGCAGTCGTTCGAGCAGTGCCATTTCCTCGGATGTGAGACGGATGCCTTCGGCAAGCGCCTTCTGACGGGCGGCAAACCGCCGCTGGGAGGGTAGCCGCGCGCCTTGGCCGGTCATGGCCTCAAACAGCATTTCGGCACGCGCCAGCGGGTCGCCCGCCCGACCTTGTGAAAAGCGGGTGGGATCAAAGGCGAGGATGAGTTCGCCATGGGCCGGCGCCAATGCGGTGGTTCCCAGGGCTTCCAGTGCCTCCGGGCTGGTCAAGTCGCCGATCATGACTGCGGCAAGCAACTCGATCATGGTGGAAATCGCAGATCCCTTGTGAGCGCCAAAGGGAAGCATTGCCCCATCGAGGGCGGCCTCCGGATCTGTGGTGGGATGTCCGTCCCGGTCGATCGCCCAGCCGTCGGGCAGCTGCTTTCCGGCACGGCGATAAAGCTCTATTTCGCCGCGTGCGGCAACGCTGGTGGCGAAGTCGAAGACATAGGGATTCTTGTCGCGCCGTGGCCAGCCAAAGGCAAACGGGTTCGTACCCAGAAGCGCGGCACTGCCACCGGATGGGGCAACGCTGGCATAGCTCGGGCACATGGCCATGGCGGCAAGGCCGTGCTCCGTCAGCAGTTCGATCTCGGGCCATAGGGCAGCGAAGTGGGTACAGTCATTGATGACAAGAGCCGCAAGTCCGAATTTTCTGGCCTTTTCGGCCAGAACGGGTGCGCCGGCTTCGAAGGCCGCATTGGAGAAGCCACCCCCGGCCGCAACGCGAACGATGGCACTGTCATCGCTGGAGAGCTCCGGTACCGCATCCGGGACGACCTTGCCGGCCTTGATAGTGCGCAGGCAACCTTCGACGCGATAGACGCCGTGGGATTTGCATGCATCGCGCTCTCCGGCAACGATCACCCTGGTCAATGCGGCCGCGTGGAGGGGAGAAAGCCCCCCCTTGAGCATGATCTCCTCGACCAAACCGGTGAGTTCATCGATGGTCAGTATGGCTCCGCTCATGAATTACCCTCTCCTTCGATTGCCGACGCGCAGATGCCGGGCGACCCGGGCGGCATCACTCCCGAACGGCTCTAGCTTATCTGAAGGCTTTAGCAAATAAGGGAGTTCACGAAGCCATGCTGGGCGCCGTGCGAGAAGAGGGCGAGAAGAGGGCGGAAAGAGGGCCAGTGCCCGCACTCGGATGATCACTGGTTCAGAAGATCAATCCCGTTACTCGTGAACAGATTGGATACCTTGTAGGCGGCTTCGGTGCGATTGGTCGCCTTCAGTTTCTGCATGATGTTTCGAATGTGTACCTTGACCGTGCTCTCGCACATGTTCAGTTCGTAGGCGATAATTTTGTTGGGTTTGCCCTGCCAGATGGCCTCAGCCACCTGGATCTGGCGAGGGGTGAACATTTCCGTCAGGCGCGGGTTATGCCCGGCGTCGCCGTTGATGACCTCACGGATGGCGAAGACGGTGCTGGCGGGCACGAATACCCCGCCGGCAAGTGCAAGGTTGATGGCTTCGACACAAACCTCGACACTCACCGACGAAGGTATATAGCCCCGCACGCCATAGTCGAGAGCATTGACGATCTGCACGACATCATCCCGGTCCGCCAGGATGATCAATGGCGCTGATCCGGACACCTTGATGGTCTGCCTGATTAGCTCCTCCATGTGGGATTCCATTATGTTGGTGGAGCCCACATGGAGGAGCACAGCGGCCAGTGGAGGATGCCGGTCCGCTTCATTCTGCCATTCTTCCATCGTGCTGCAGGCAAACACATCCCAGGGAGCTGGATGAGATGCCAGGCTGCTGCGCAGGCACTGACGTGCCAGGATCCGGTCATCGACGAGGACCACCGAGCCCTTCTGCGTGAGTGCACGGCTCGAGGTTTTTCCAATCGTGCTGCGGCGGGCCTCTTGCGGCGGCAAGTCCGGTCCGTGGGAGGATGCGGTACAGGATGAGAAGGCCGTCATGTTGGAAACCCGCTGTTTTCGCCGAGGTTGCTCTGCTAACGGATGCTAGATTAACCACCACAGCATGTGACTTCTGTGAAATTGGCTACACTTGCCAACGGAGATGTTTCTCAGCCACGCAACAACCCAGATTGCGCCGGCAAATGGACTCGTGCTCTTCCCGGTTGCCCGAACCCCTAAGCGGGGATACGCTGGGGTCCTTGAGGGGCACCAACTGAAAAAAATCCATGTCCGAGGGGCAATATACCCGACAGGTCACGACGATCGCGTCTATCGACGCAGTCGGATTTTCACGGCTAATGGGAATCGATGACGCGTTTGCGGTGGCCGCATTCGAGGAGCGTCGGTCGATCATCGCCGACAGTTGCGATGCCGCCGGTGGTCGAACATTCGGTGCTGCCGGCGATAGCATCATGGCGGAATTCGGCACACCCATAGACGCGTTGCGCGCCGCCTTCGATTTCCAGAGCCGGATTGTCGACCTCAACGGTCAGGTGCCCGGCGACCGGCGCATGCCGTTCCGGGTCGGAATCAATACGGGCAATGTGATCGTTCGGGGCGCCAGCCTTTACGGCGATGACGTCAACATTGCCGCCCGCATTCAGGAACTGGCCCCCACGGATGGGCTGGCGATCTCGGAAACAACCTGGAACCATGTCAGGGACAAGGTTGCCGCCAGCTTCACCGATCTCGGCGAGCGGCAACTCAAGAACATCGCTCTTCCGGTTCGCATTTTCGTGGCGAGCCGGGGCGAGGGTGAGCAGACACAGATGGTGCCGCATCGGACCGCCGACCCGGCCGCTCCGCCGGCGGTTGCCGTTCTGCCGTTTCAGAACGAGGCCGGCGCGCGGGAATTCGACTACATCGCCGACGGCGTTGCTGAAGATATCATTCAAGGTCTTTGCAGCACGCGTTGGCTGCCGGTGATCGCGCGGGAATCGAGCTTCCAGTTTCGCGACAAGGCGCTGGGTGCGCGCATGACCGGCAGCGCGCTTGGTGCCCGCTATCTCGTTGACGGCAGGCTCGCACGCGGCCATGCACATTTCGATCTCGTTATCACGCTGACCGATGCGTCAAATGAAAGACTGGTATGGACACGTGGATTCCGCCGGCCATTGGACGAAGTCTCTCTGGTCAACGATGAGATCGGTGGCCAGATCGTTTCCATGCTCGAAAAAGAGGTGGAAAGGGTCGAGCAGGCGCGCACATTTCAGGTGCCATGGGAGAGCCTCGAAACATGGCAGCTCGTGCGGCGCGCGCGCTGGCACATGCAGCGCCGCACCCGCGAGGACACGGCGCTGGCATTCGACTGTCTCGATGAGGCACGCCGGAAAGCCCCTAATTCGAGCGCGGTGCTGAACGAACTCGCATGGTGGCACTTTTGGCGTGGATGGCTGCGGTCGGGTGCAGGCGACGACCTCGACAAAGTCACGGATCTGTCGCGCAAATCATTGTTGATGGACAGCCAGGATGCACGGCCGCACGCCAATCTCGGCGCCGTTGCAATCATGAGGGGCCAACCGAAGGCCGCGATCGAACACCTGCATGAAGCCCTGCAGATCAACCCCAGTTTCGCATTCGCCCATTCGGCAATGGGCAGCGCCCATCTGTTGCTTGGGGAGGCGGGTAGGGCCATACCTCTGCTTGAGACAGCACGGCGTTTGAGCCCGTTCGACATTTACGGCTTCCACAATCTTGGCGAACTGGCCGCCGCCTGCTGCTTTGAAGAGCGGTGGGACGAGGCCATCGCAGCGGCGGAGGCTTCGCTGGGTCTGTCGCCGCGGTATTTCTACGCGCGCTTTCTTAAGATCGGAGCACTCGCACGGTGTGACCGCGTGGACGACGCACGCCGGGAACGCGCGATTTTCAACGCCTATCATCCCGATTTTTCGCTTGAACGTGTCGCATGGATACCTTTCGCACAGAAATCGGCGACTGCGTTCCTCATCGACAATTTCAACATCGCCAATCAGGAGGATGGAGCACCCGAACCCGGACCTGCGTGAATTGCTTCACACATAATCGGCCCTTTCACGCGTAGGCCTTTGCTGTCGGAGGGGAACGCAATGGCGACGACCAAATATTACGACGGCGTGCGTGAAGCGCAGCGCACTCAGGGGCCGATAGCCCACATGCCGCCGTTCGATATGGAGCGGATGCGTGCAAAGGGTTGGCGCGCCAAACTTACCAGCCGCCTGCTTGAGAACCCGCGGTGGGTGCTTGGTTTCTTGCGGCGGTTTCATCCCGTACTCAAAATAGGCGATTTCGTGCTTGTGACGCGCAGCGAAGATGTGCGCGAAATCCTTGAGCGTCAGGACGTATTCCAAACCCCTTACGGTCTTGAAATGGCGGAGATCGCCGGAGGGACCAACTTCATTCTCGGCATGCAGGACGGTCCGGAATATCGACGCATGAAATCGACCGTATTGTCAGCCTTTCCTGCGGACGAGGTCGAAGGGGTTGTACGCCCTATGGCGGCGCGGCACGCTTCAGCCATCATGCAACGCGCCGCCCCGCGTTTTGATGCGGTTGCCGCGCTTCTGCGTGTCGTCCCGGTTCGCATCTGCCGCGATTATTTCGGCATTCTCATCGACGATGAGGAGGCCTTCTCTGATTGGGCCAATGCTTTGAGCGGCTTGTTTTTCGCCGATCCCGGTGCCGATCCTGTGACACGGGAACTGGCGGTTGTGGCCGCCGATCGCGTGCGGCGATCGATTGATCGATCGGTCATGGCGGTACGCGAGGGGACGGTGCCAAACACCACACCGCTTGGGCGGCTGGTCAAGATGCTCGATGCGGAAGAACCACAGATCAGCCTCGGCGAGGTCCATGCGATCATGCTGGGCATGATTGCCGGCTTTACGCCCACCAATCTTCTGGCGAGTGGCAATTGCCTGGATGTCGTGCTTTCCAAACCCGAGGCGCGTCGGGCAGTGGAAGAGGCGATCGCGGCCGGCGACGATGCGCGTCTCGAACGCGCCATCCTTGAGGCGATGCGCTTCAAGCCTATCTGGGTAGGTCCGTTCCGGTACACAGCGCGGGATGCGGTGCTCGCCAAAGGGACACGCCGCGAACGGAAGATAAAAGCAGGCACCACGGTGATGCCCGCGACCCTTTCGGCCATGTTCGACCCGGCAGTGGTGCGTGAACCCGAGCGCTTCGACACGGACCGTCCGGCGCGGGATTACATGGTGTTCGGTCATGGCATTCACCAGTGCATCGGTGCTGCAATCGCCCGGATACAGATCGCTGAGTGCTTCCGCGCACTGTTCTCAAAGCCCGGGTTGAAACGCGGCGGCGGGAAAGACGGGCGCTTGAAACGGCTCGGCGCCTATCCGGAAAGTCTCACGGTTTGCTTTGATCCCGCCCCACTTTCAAGGACGGTCCAGCACGCCATGGTGACAGCCGTGTTTCCCTGCGACAGGGACGCGCCGCTGGACGCGTTGCGCGAAAGGGTCGATAGGCTGGGCAATCCGGCGGGAGAAGCGATGACGCGCGCGCTGGACGCGAGTGGCGTGATCCATTTCGCCAGCATCGCCGTGATCGACGGGCGAAGCGAAAGGGAGAGCAACAGCGCCGGTCACCTCGTCGTCGAGTTATCAGGCGATGGCACGAAGGATCAGGTCGTGGATGCTTTTGTGCAGGGGGCCGAACCCATTCTACGGGAGCTTTTTGCCATGGCGAGCGGAACGAGCGGGCATAAGCCGGCCGGTACGCTTATCCGCGACAACGCGCTCGATATCTCCCCGACCTTCGGCAGCAATGCGGGGCTTGTGTTCTCCGGCACACCTGGTCACTCTGTCCGGCGCATCCGGGCGGAAGCGGAGTTGGAAAAGACCGCACGCGAAGAAATCGCGGCGGCGCCTGACGGCGCCGAGGCGGGCAGAATTCTGGACAGTGTCCGGCAGAAACTGGCCAACGACGGGCGCTTCGACTGGGCGTTCGAGCCCGCCGAAACGCTGCTGGAGAAACCGGCCGGCAGCCTTGCCAGCGCAGTCAAGCGGACTCTGCGCGCGCCGAAAGTTCTGGTGGCGGTGACGGTAACACTCCTCATCTGCCTCGCCATCACCTATTCGCTGGTGTTCGGCTACGCGCCCGGCTTCTTTCGCAATCTGCTGATCGTCGGCACCTCAATCGTGCTCACCCTGATCGGCGTGATCATGCTGCTTGCCTTCATAGCGGGGCTCTTGATCCTCTATCTGAGGCGGCTTGAAAAACGTGATGTGCCGAGCGACCGAAATGCGGATCTGTCGGCTCTCGAAGAGATTTCAAAGCGGGAAAACCATCTGGCGCAAAATCATCTTACCGCGGTCTCGACGCTCAAGGGCGGTTGGTTGAGACGCCTTGCGCTGCGTCTCTCCTTCTATCTGATTTCGATCATGGCCCGGCAGGTTTTCCGGCCGGGGTACCTTTCCGATATCAACACGATCCACTTTGCCCGCTGGGTGCTCCTGCCGGCGACGAAACAGCTTGTCTTCTTCAGCAATTATGGCGGGAGCTGGGAAAGCTATCTGGAGGATTTCATCACCAAGGCGCGCGCCGGTCTGACCGGGGTCTGGAGCAACACGGAAGGATTTCCGAGAACGCGAATGCTGTTCTTCGACGGGGCGAGTGATGGCGACCGCTTCAAGCGCTGGGCGCGGGCACAGCAGGTTCCGACGCTTTTCTGGTATGCGGCCTATCCAGGCCTCACCACTGCGCGTATCCGCATCAACTCGCTGATCCGCAGCGGTATCGCGAAGGCGGAAACCGAAAGTGAAGCGCGCGACTGGCTGCGCCTGTTCGGCTCGCAACCGCGCCCACGTGACACGCTTGAAATCGAGGAGATCCAGTCGATCTTCTTCGGACCTCTTGGCCCGCTCGCAAAAGCGGAGTTGCTCGCCTTCCATATCCCGGCGGACCTGCCGCGCCCGGCGCGGCGGGAATGGTTGGCGTTTTTGCTGGAACGTACCAGTTTCGGCAATCAGCTTCCGCCCGAGCGGGCCATGATCACCCTTTTCGGGCCGGATGGGCTGAGAAGGCTGGGGCTGGGAGAGCGCTCGGGCGACGACCGCCTCGACGGTTTTCCGGCCGCCTTTCGGCAGGGCATGGCAACGGAGGCGCGCAGCCGTGTGCTCGACGACATCGGCAAGAGCGCACCGGAACGCTGGGCATGGGGCTCGCAGGAGAAGCCGGTCGATGTCGCGGTGATCTGCTATGCGCGCATGTATGAAACACTGGACAAAGACATTCAGTCACTGATGCACGCAACAGACAAAGCGGGCGTGAAGCCCGTTGCGCAGCTTCCCCTGGAAATCAAAAGAGAGGGCGGGCACGCGGTTGAGCAATTCGGTTTCGCCGACGGTATTTCCCAGCCGATCGTGCGGGGCACGCCGCGGGCAAAAGAAAGCGCATCGCCCATGCACCTCATCGCTCCGGGCGAGTTCTTACTTGGCTATCCGGATGAAAACGCGCTCTACCCGCCTTCCCCAACGATTGTCGAAACCGAAGATCGCCTCGGCATACTTCCAGTGGTGGAAACGGGAGAAGAAACACCGCTCTTCGGCAAGAAGGCAACCTTGCGAGACTTCGGACGAAATGGCAGTTTTATGGTGATCCGCCAGCTCGAACAGCATGTTTCCGCCTTCAACACCTATTGCCGTCATGCTGCCGAAGCGGTGCGCACCGAGACGGGCAATGCCAGGCTCGATTCGAAATGGATCGCCGCCAAAATGATCGGACGCTGGCAGGACGGCACCTCCCTGGTGCGCAATCCCAATGGACGCAACGACCGCGAGCCTGATAACGATTTCGCCTTTGCCTTGGAAGACTCGCAGGGGCTTCATTGCCCTTTGGGTTCGCATGTGCGCCGCTCCAACCCGAGAGACTCGTTGGGGGACGATCCGCAAACCCAGCTCAGGATCAACAATCGCCATCGCATTCTGCGTTGCGGACGAACCTACAAAAGCGATCAGGAAACAGGCCTGCTTTTCATGTGCCTCAATGCCGATATCGAGCGACAATATGAGTTCATGCAGCAAAGCTGGATCTCGGCCTCCTTCTTTCAGGGGCTCACGGATGAGAAGGACCCGGCCATCGGCGCCAATGAGGGCAAGGGCAGTTTCTCTATCCCGATTGGTGAGGGGCGGCTGATGCTGCGTGACCTGCCAAGCTTCGTGACCACGCGCGGCGGTGGCTATTTCTTCATGCCGAGCCGCTCCAGCCTGCGGTATCTCCTGTCCCGCTTGTGATCAGTCGTCTTCTTGCTGAACGACCTCCTGAAGGCCGGCTCTGGAGATCAGTCTTATGGCACCGCGCCTGATCGCGATCAGGTTTTCACCGCGCCAGGCATTGAGCATCTTGTTGACGGATTCGCGGGTCGCACCCAAGAAGGCGGCAAGCTCGGATTGGGAAATTCCAATCCAGCCGCCATCACCGGCAATCCTCTCGTCCAGAAGCAGGAGGCGCTTGGCGAGTCGCGCTTCCACCTTGAGCAAAGCCTGATCGTTCCGTTCATTGCTGATCCAGCGCAGGCGCGCGCAAAGAAGCTCGATCATCGCAAGAGACAATGAGGCGTCCTCCGCCAGTTTCCGCATCAGCTGCTCGCGGCTTAGAGACACCAGTTCGCAATCGGTCAGGCAAATGGCGCTTGCAGTCCTGGTTCCCCCGTCCAGCGCTCCGATCTCGCCGATGAGACTCCGGGACAGCTCGATATTCGCAACCAGTTTCCGACCGCTGATAGAATAGGTGGAAATCTCGACCGTGCCCGACAGAACACCGTATATCCGGTGTGCAGGATCCTCGTGCATGAAGAGGTAGGACCCTGCCCTGTGGTGCTCGGGACGGCACCGGCTGAACAGGATATCGAAATGCGCAGGTGACAGGTTGACCGTCTCCCGTTGCGGCGGAGTGTCCTGGGCGGTGTGCAGCTCTTCCGTCGTTTCCAAGGGGATCCACGCGGGCTGATTTTGGTGCCGAATAATGATTTGCGTGGTGCCGGACGTCAACGCGAAGCAGGTTGGAGCACGAGTTCCGGGCAAATTTTTACACGGCCAGGGCACGTGGCTGCCATTTGTTCGTTGAGTGCTGTGCTCCATCAGGCATGTCAGAAATGCCTGTTCCGTCCAGGCAGGAGGGACGGTGGGTGGCATGATGCGGCCTTGCAATTCTGATCGTGCGAAGGCGGTTGCAGATAATATTATTTCTATGAAACTTGCACTTACGCGGGGAATATTGCGCATTCCGTGCAACCTATGGAAAATCCACCCAAAAGCGTTTGACGTATACGGAATTTCATTGCCAAATGCCGCCTCTCTCATCCGTTGGGTGGATGACAGCAAGCAAGAAAATGGGAGTGCGGGAAATGTTGAAATCACTGATACGTCCGTTGCTCGCGGGCACGATTTTGATCTCTTCGGCAATGGCAGCGTCTGCCGTCACCTATGTCCGCGGCAATGATGGCGACCCCGAAACGCTGGACCAGCACAAGACCTCGACCGTCGTTGAGGCACACCTTCTGCGCGATCTCTATGAAGGTCTCGTCGTCTATGATGCAAAAGCGAAGATCATTCCGGGCGTTGCGGAGGAATGGACCGTTTCCGACGATGCGACGGTTTACACATTCAAGCTGCGCGACGATGCAAAATGGTCGAATGGCGATCCGGTCGTGGCGGCGGATTTTGTCTTCTCGCTGCGTCGTATCATGACGCCGGACACCGGCGCGAAATATTCCAACATTCTCTACCCGATCAAGAATGCAGAAGCGATCAACAAGGGTGAGATGGAGCCTGATCAGCTGGGCGTCAAGGCGGTGAACGAGCGCACGCTCGAAGTCACCCTCGAGCAGCCGACCCCCTATTTCCTGGAGCTCTTGACGCACCAGACTGGCCTGCCGGTCAACCCGAAGGCGGTTGAAGCCCACGGGACCGATTTCGTGGCGCCGGAAAACATCGTGACCAACGGTGCCTACAAGCTTGTCTCCTTCCAACCGGGCGACAAGATCGTCATGGAAAAGAACGAGAATTTCCATGATGCCGACAGTGTGAAGATCGACCGGATCGAGTATTTGCCGATCGAGGACCGCGCCACCTGTGTGCGTCGTTTCGAGGCGGGCGAAGTCCATAGCTGTTCCGACCTGCCGACCGAGCAGATCAAGTCACTCAAGGAGCGTCTTGGCGATCAGGTCCGGATCACACCCTATCTCGGCACCTATTATTACGCGCTCAATATGAAGCGCGAGGCCATGGCCGATCCTAACGTGCGCCAGGCGCTCTCGATGGCTATCGATCGCGAATTCCTTGGCGAGGAGATTTGGGCCGGCTCCATGCTGCCCGCCTATTCGCTCGTGCCGCCCGGCATCGGTAATTATGAGGGCGGCGGTGCTCAGGCCGAGTGGGCAGACATGTCGCCGCTCGACCGCGAGGACAAGGCCATCGAGTTGATGAAGGAAGCCGGTTACGGTGAAGACAATCCGCTGACCGTGGAGCTTGCCTACAACAATTCCGAGAACCACAAGAACACCGCGACCGCGATTGCCGACATGTGGAAGCCGCTTGGCGTCAATGTCGAGTTCAATGTTCGCGATCTATCGGCGCATTATGCCAACCTGCGCGACCAGAAGGATTTCGACGTGGCGCGCGCCGGCTGGATCGGCGACTATTCCGACCCGCAGAACTTCCTGTTCCTGGTCGAGAGCGACAATACCGGTTTCAACTACGCCCAGTATGAAAACCCGGACTATGACGCATTGATGGACAAGGCCGCTGCCGAGACCGATCTGGTCAAGCGTGCCGAGATTCTGCGTGAGGCAGAAGCGTTGTTCCTGGCAGACATGCCGTATGTTCCGCTTCTCTTCTACTCGTCCCTTTCTCTGGTGTCCCCCAAACTTTCGGGCTGGGAGGACAACATCCAGAACGTCCATGGGACGCGCTTCATGAGCATCAGCGAGTAACAACAGCGTTCGATATTTCCGCCCGGACCCTTTCGGGACCGGGCGGCATCGAACCAGCATGAGAGTTGGTAGCGATGCTCGGTTATGCCGTTCGCCGTCTCCTCGGCGCTATTCCGACCCTGTTCCTGATCATCACCTTCGCCTTCTTCCTGATGCGGGTGGCGCCGGGCGGTCCCTTCGACCGCGAGCGCACGCTGGAAGCGAAGGTTCTGGAAAACCTGAACCGCGTTTTTCACCTCGATAAGCCGATCTGGGAGCAGTATTTCTACTATCTCGGCAATCTCGCCCGTGGCGATCTGGGTCCGAGTTTCATCTATCGTGATTTTTCCGTGCAGCAATTGCTCGGCAATGGCCTACCCGTGTCCATTCAGCTTGGCGGCATGGCGTTGCTTGTGGCGCTGCTGATCGGCTGTGTGCTCGGCACCATCGCCGCATTGCGACAGAACTCCTGGGTCGATTATTCGGTCATTGCGGTTGCCACCTTCGGCATCACCGTGCCGAACTTCGTGGTCGCACCGCTTCTGTCGCTCATATTCGGCGTGTGGCTGAGCTTGCTGCCGGCCGGCGGCTGGAACAGCCCTGAATCCATGGTGCTGCCCGTGATCACGCTGGCCCTGCCCCAGGTGGCCATCATCGCTCGCCTGATACGCGGATCCATGATCGAGGCGCTGCGCTCCGACCATGTGCGCACCGCGCGAGCCTACGGCCTGCCGCAGCGCATGATCGTTGTCGTGCACGCGCTTCGGGCAGCCTGTCTGCCGGTGATCTCCTATCTGGGGCCGGCAGCGGCAGCATTGCTGACCGGCTCGGTGGTGGTCGAAACCATCTTCGGTCTGCCGGGAATCGGCCGCTATTTCGTTCAGGGTGCGCTCAACCGCGACTACACGCTGGTTATGGGCACCGTCATCATCATCGCCGTCTTCGTGGTGGTCTTCAATCTGATCGTCGACCTCCTCTATGCGGCGCTGGACCCGAGAGTGCGTTATGACTGACATCGCCACCGGACCCGCAAGAGGGCCCTTGCCGCCCGAGGACGAGTTGCCGACCACGAAGAGCCGCTCGCTGTGGGAAACGGCCTTCATGCGGCTGCGCAGAAATCGCGCCGCCATGGCCAGCCTGTTCATCCTGGTCCTGTTTGTCTTTGCAGGCATTTTCGGCCCGATGCTGGCGCCGCATCCCTATGCGCGTGTCTATTCGGATTTCGTGAAAGTGCCGGCCAGCCTCGAAGCCTATCCGCGGAAGGCGGAGATCGTGCCGCTGGCCGAATCTGCCCTGTCGCGAGCGCGGCTCGATACCGGTTTCATCGAACTCGACGGCAATACGGTGCGCATCGAGGCGACGTCACGCCGTGAGATTGATCCACGCGTGACGCGCTATCTTGACCGCTCGGACCTGTTCTCAAACGCACGCATCGTGGAGCAGGCAGAGGACAAGAGATCGATCGTGATGGAAGCGGATGTCCAGCGTTTGAGATTCATATTCGGCACGGATGCGAATGGGCGTGACCTCTTCGCTCGTGTGCTGATCTCGATCCGCATCTCGCTGATGATCGGCGCCCTTGCAACGGGTGTGGCATTGCTGATCGGCGTGATTTATGGCGCCACTGCCGGCTTTCTCGGCGGACGCGTCGACAATATCATGATGCGCATCGTCGACATTCTGTATTCGCTGCCGTTCACCTTCTTCGCCATTTTGCTCGTGGTGTTTTTCGGTCGAAACGTGGTTCTGATGTTCATCGCGGTCGGTGCCGTGGAATGGCTGGACATGGCGCGCATCGTTCGGGGACAGACAATCTCGCTCCGGCGGCGCGAATTCGTGCAGGCGGCGGAAGCTCTGGGCGTCGGTTCAAGGGGCATCCTGAAACGGCATATCATACCCAACACACTCGGTCCGGTGATCATCTACATGACGCTCCTGGTGCCAAAGGTTATCCTGCTGGAGAGCTTTCTCTCCTTTCTCGGTCTGGGCGTGCAGGAGCCGCTCACCAGCCTTGGCGTGCTGATCTCGGAAGGTGCACGCAACATGCGCGGGGCGGCCTATATGCTGCTCTACCCTTCACTGGCGCTGACCGCGCTTCTCTTTGCGCTCAACTTCCTCGGCGATGGCCTGCGCGATGCGCTCGATCCGAAGGACCGGTGACATGATGAAGCAGAACGGGGAACCCATTTTCGATATTCGCGACATCCGTGTCACCTTCGACACGCCTGACGGAGCGGTCGAGGCGGTGCGGGGAGTGGACATGCATGTGAAAGCCGGCGAAACGGTTGCTGTGGTGGGTGAATCGGGGTCCGGCAAGAGCCAGATCATGATGGCTGCCATGGGGCTTCTCGCCAACAATGGTTCCGTCTCCGGTTCCGTGACCTATCGCGGGCAGGAACTGATCGGACTGCCTCGCGCAAGGCTCAACAGGATCCGCGGCGCCAAGGTCACCATGATTTTTCAGGAGCCGATGACGTCACTCGATCCGCTTTACACGATTGAGCGGCAGATCTGCGAGCCGATCCGGGTGCATGGCGGGCTTTCGGCGGGGGCGGCACGCAAGCGGGCGCTGGAACTGTTGAAGCTCGTTCACATTCCCGATCCCGAGCGGCGGCTGAAATCCTACCCGCACGAGCTTTCAGGCGGCCAGCGCCAGCGTGTGATGATCGCCATGGCGCTCGCCAACGATCCGGATCTGCTGATTGCCGACGAGCCGACGACGGCGCTGGATGTGACGATCCAGGCCGAGATTCTCGGCCTGCTGGCAGAGCTTCAGAAAAAGCTGGGTATGGCCATCCTCTTCATCACCCATGATCTCGGCATCGTCGAGGCCTTTGCCGACCGGGTTTATGTGATGCAGAAGGGGCTCGTGGTGGAGACGGGCGTGACGGAAGATATCTTCCAGCGACCGCAGAAGGACTACACGAAAATGCTTCTGGCCGCCGAACCCGAGGGCCACAAATCACCGGTGGGCGACGATCAGCCAATCCTGCTCGATGCCAGAGACATGTGTGTGACCTTCACCATCAAGGGCGGGCTCTTTTCGGGGCCGGGCTATGAACTGAAGGCGGTGCAGAATGTCGGGCTGACCCTGCGCGCCGGGCAGACGATCGGCATCGTCGGAGAGTCGGGTTCGGGCAAATCAACGTTGGGCCGTGCGCTTCTGCAGTTGCTGCCGTCTGAAGGGCGGGTCGTCTATCAGGGCACACCCATTCAAGGCTTCGACCGCGCGGCGATGCGGCCATTCAGGCGCAACCTGCAGATGGTTTTTCAGGATCCCTATGGTTCGCTCAGCCCGCGTATGACGGTGGGTGAAATCATCACCGAGGGACTTCTGGTGCATGAGCCGGGGCTTTCGGCGCGCGAGCGTGACAAGCGGGCCACTCAGGCGCTGGAGGAGGTCGGGCTCGACCCATCCATGCGCAACCGTTTCCCGCACGAATTTTCAGGTGGGCAGCGCCAGCGCATCGCCATTGCCCGCGCCGTGATCCTGAAGCCCACCTTGATCGTGCTCGATGAGCCGACCTCGGCGCTCGACCGCTCGGTGCAGAAGCAGATCATCACCCTGCTCAGGCGCATTCAGGACAGCCACAACCTGTCCTTCATCTTCATCAGCCACGATCTGGCTGTGGTCAAGGCGCTGTCGGACTATGCGATTGTGATGCGGTCGGGACAGGTGGTGGAAGAAGGACCAACGAGTGAGGTCTTCGACAATCCACAGAGCGATTACACCAAGGATCTGATGGAAGCCGCCTTCAATCTTCGCGAAGTCTTGCAACGTCAGGCGGAAGACCGCGCCTAGGTCTCATCCCAGTATTCGAGCCGGGTTGCCCTGAGGAATGGGCGATCTGGCGATCTTCCGGTTCACGTATCCTTGCCTGAGAAAACAAATGTTTTCGCAATTCGCGGAACTTTATTCGAAGCCGTTTGTTTTCATCATGGAAACAATCGATTGCACAATCGATTGACTCTGCGGCGCGTCTGTTTACGCTGGTCGTGTCGTAGGAGACAGGGAGCAAGGAGGGGCGTTTGCACGCACCCTGCATGACCGGCCTGGACGTCGCAGCCATACCCGCGCGGTGTGGCAAATTGCGTTCGTTCTGTTGGCAGCAAGCGTTTTCCGCAGCTGCCATGGCAAATGCCGCGTCTCTTCCCCTGCTTCTCGGGCGCAGCAAGAAGCGCCGCCGCAGATTTCCGGCAAAAGCGCGTTTGCGCGGCATCGCGACCGTTCCTGGTTGGTTTCCCGCCAGTTGACGACGCACGCTTGAAATCGTTGGCCTGTGACCGGAGATCGGCACAGGACTTTGTTTTTTATTGCCGAAATCAGTTTGATCAGTGACCAGAGGAGAACAGAATGCGTTCCATCAAATCCCGCTTTTTGGCAGGTCTTGCCAGCACAGCGATCGTGCTCGCAGGCGCCGTGGCAGCTCAGGCGGAGACCTGGAAATACGCTTTCGAAGAAGCGATGACGGACGTTCAGGGCGTTTACGCCCAGAAGTTCAAGGAAGAGGTCGAGGCCAATTCGGATCACGAGATCCAGCTTTTCCCGTTCGGTACGCTGGGCGAATCCGCTGACATCATGGAGCAGGCGCAGGCCGGCATCCTGCAGTTCGTCGACCAGTCTCCGGGCTTCACCGGCGCTCTTATTCCCGAGGCTCAGGTCTTCTTCGTGCCCTATCTGCTTCCGGCCAAATCGGAAGATCTGGGAGATTTCTTCCGCAACTCTAAGGCCATCAATGAGATGTTCCCCGAGCTTTATGCGGAACAGGGTCTCGAGCTTCTGAAGATGTTTCCCGAGGGTGAAGTGGTGATGAACACCAAGGACCCGGTGGAAAAACCTGAAGACCTCAACGAGGTGAAGTTCCGTGTAATGACCAACCCGCTTCTGGTGGAAAGCTACAAGGCATTTGGCGCAACGCCGACGCCGCTTCCCTGGGGCGAGGTCTATGGCGGTCTCCAGACAAATATCATCCAGGGCCAGGAAAACCCGCTCTTCTGGGTCGAGTCCACGAAGATGTACGAGGTGACCGGCGCCATCACGCTGACCGGGCACAACAACTTCACCACCGCTGTCATGGCCAACAAGGAGTTTTATGACGGCCTGAGCGACGAGGACAAGAAGGTCATTCAGGACGCTACCGAGGCGGCGTTCGAACATATCCTCGAATACCAGAAGGGTCTCAGCGAGGAATCGCTCGCCAAGATCAAGGAAGCCAAGCCCGAGATGACAATCAGTGATCTCACCGAAGAGCAGCGCGCGCCTTTCAAGGAAGCGGCCGCCAAGGTGGAGGCCAAGTTCATCGAAATGACGGGTGATAGTGGCAAGAAGATCCTTGACCAAATGAAGGAAGACCTGAAGGCGGCCACGCAATAAGCTGCTGCCTTGAGCAAAAAATAATCTGGACCCTGCGGCCCGTATCGGCCGCAGGGTTCCGTCATCTCATTGAGGGGAATGAAGATGGGCAGTGAAGACGACAAATCTGACCCGCACAGCGAACACTATGACTCCACACTGCCTGGCGTGATCGGCATTTTCGACAATGCCATCAGTCGCATAGAATCGGTGATGCTCGCGCTCGGCGTGATGCTCATGGCGGTCAACACGATCGCCAATGTGGTCAGCCGGGCGATCGGCAGCACGATCTTCTTCTCCGAGGAACTCAACCGCATCCTCATCATTCTCATCACCTTTGCCGGCATCGGCTATGCCGCGCGTCATGGCCGTCACATCCGCATGTCGGCGATCTACGATGCGCTGCCGGGCAAAACCCGCAAAGTCCTGATGATCATCATCACGGTGATCACTGCGCTCACCATGTTCGCGCTCTGCTATTTCGCCGTCGGCTATATCAGCAAGGTGGCCACGTCCGGCCGTGTTCTCCCGGCCATGCAGATCCCCGTCTACTGGATCTATCTCTGGGTCCCGGTCGGTTTCTTCATCACCGGTGTGCAATATGCGCTCACCGCGCTGAAGAATGTCGTCCAGAAGGACATCTATCTCTCCACCCATGTGCTGGAGGGATATGAAGAAGACGAAATCGAGATCTGAGCGGGGCGACGACCATGACACTCAAAATATCCACCATCATGATCGTGTTGCTCTTGTTCGGCTTCCCGATGATGATCCCGCTCATTCTGGGCGCGACCTACGGCTTTTACGGCCTCTTCGGCGGCTTCGACCGCATGGATTTCATGGTGCAGCAGATGCTGGCGGGCATTCGCCCGGCCTCGCTCATCGCGGTGCCCATGTTCATCCTCGCCGCCGACATCATGACGCGCGGCCAGTCGGCAGACCGGCTGATCGACATGGTCATGAAGTTCATCGGCCACATCAAGGGCGGCCTTGCCGTCTCGACTGCCACTGCGTGCACGCTGTTTGGCGCTGTGTCCGGCTCCACGCAGGCGACGGTGGTTGCCGTCGGCTCGCCGCTGCGTCCGCGCATGCTGAAGGCCGGCTACAATGATTCCTTCGTTTTGGCGCTGATCATCAATGCCAGCGACATCGCCTTTCTGATCCCGCCCTCCATTGGCATGATCATCTATGGCGTCGTCTCCAAGACTTCGATTGCAGAGCTATTCATCGCCGGCATTGGCCCCGGGCTTTTGCTGCTGGTGCTGTTCTCGGCCTATTGCATTGTCTACGCCATCGTGAAGGGCGTGCCGACCGAGCCCAAGGCACCTTGGTCGGAGCGTGTGGCTGCGGTGCGAGCCGCCATTTGGCCCCTGTTCTTCCCGGTGATCATCGTCGGCGGCATCTATGGCGGCTTTGTCAGCCCTACCGAGGCTGCGGCCATCTGCGTAGCTTACGCGCTGTTCCTGGAATTGGTGATCTTCCGTTCGCTCAGCCTCTCCGACATCTACAAGATCTCCAAATCCACCGGGCTGATCACGGCCGTGGTCTTCATCCTTGTTGCTGCCGGCACGGCCTTTTCCTGGGTGATCTCCTTCGCGCAGATCCCGCAGCAGATCCTGGGCGCCATCGGTATTGATGAAATGGGCCCGAAGATGGTGCTCGCCGTCATCTCGATCGCCTTCTTCGTCGGGTGCATGTTTGTCGATCCGATCGTGGTCATTCTCGTTCTGGTGCCGATCTTCGCGCCGGTGGTGGATTCGGTCGGTCTCGACAAGGTTCTGGTCGGCACGATCATCACACTGCAGGTGGCCATCGGCTCAGCCACGCCACCCTTCGGGTGTGACATCTTCACGGCGATAGCCATCTTCAAGCGACCTTATATGGACGTGATCCGAGGCATTCCACCCTTCACGCTCATCCTGCTCGGCGTTTCGGCAGCACTGATCTTCTTCCCGCAGATCGCGCTGTTCCTGCCCAGTCTGGCATTCGATTAGGAGAGCCCCGATGTTCAAAAGGATACTCGTCCCGGTCGATGGCTCGGAAAATTCGCTCAAGGCGCTGAAGATGGCGGTCGAGATGCAAAAGACCACCGGTGCGGAGCTTATGACATTGACCGTGTTCCGGCATCACAGCCTGCTCGAGGCATCCATGTCCATGGTGCGGCCGGACGACCCCCAGAATCTGGACGATGCGATGCGGGACCACGCGAAGGAGATCGCCGATGCGGCCAAGAAGGCCGCGTTGGAGCTGGGGGCGCAAACCCCGCGCGCCTTCGTAAAAAGCGGTCAGCCGGCGCGCACCATCGTGAAGTTCAGCAAAGAGCGGGAGGCAGACCTGATCGTGCTTGGCAGCCGCGGGCTTGGCGATCTGGAAGGCTATTTGCTGGGCAGCGTGTCCCACAAGGTCACGAGCCTCGCAAGCTGCCCCGTCATGGTGGTGTGATCGGAACGGAACTCCAGATACAACAAGGGCCGGATCCGCTGGCGGGTCCGGCCCTTATTCGTCGTGTTCCAAAAGCGTCTCGGCGCTCTTTCCAGGCGGTCTCAAACCGGGTCAGCTCCACCAATTGGCGGCGTGCCTGTCGGCCTACGCCAGATGTGCCCGAGCCGCATGCCGAGAGCGGTCATGGCGTGCTTCAGCGCCGTGGAACGGGCCTTGTTCGCCTGCCGCGCATAGCGCTGCAATTCAGGGCTGGAACCAACGCCCACAGTGTAGTGTGACATCAGTACCTCCATGAGAGGGTTGGCAATGTAGAGAGTCTGTAGCGCTGTGCCGCCAGCTTCTGCCGGTCAACCCATCGCTACAATTCCTATTTGGTCTCTAAAGCAGATTTACACAATAGAAATTATTCTTCCCGTTGTGTGCGTTTATGTTACGCTAAGCGAATGAGACATCGTTTGCCCAATCTCAATGCCGTCAGGGCCTTCGATGCGGCAGCCCGGCACCAGAGTTTTTCGCGGGCCGCGAAAGAGCTTGGTGTTACCCACGCCTCTGTCAGCCGTCACATCAAGAACCTCGAAGCCGATCTCGGCATGCCCCTGTTCGAGCGGCGCCACCGGCAAGTGGCGCTCACTCCCGGCGGGGCCCGCTATGCGGAAATCGTCGCCGATGCCTTGATGCTCATCTCGCTGGACACGGGCACGCGGGCCACGCGCAACGCCAAAGGGCGGGTGGTGCTGGAGTCGGATTCCGATCTGGCTGCGCTTTGGCTCATGCCGCTTCTCACGGATCAGGTGCTGGAGGATCTGGGCATCGAGCTTGAACTGCGCTCCTATCCCGAACCGCCGCGCACTATTGCGCCCGACACCGATCTGGCGATTACCTGGGGGCGGCTGGATGTTCCCGGTTATACGCGCGAACCATTTCTGGATTTCACTATCTTCCCGGTCTGCGCGCCCCATCGCGCCGACCATGTGCGCACGCACGGCCTCATTGCCAACAAGCTGATCTATGATCGTGGGGTGAACACGTGGGACGAGCTTTTGCGGCGGCAGGGCACGAGCCTCAGCGCCGCATCGGGGCATCTCATTTTTCACCGCACGCAGCTTTGTCTGGAAGCGGCTGCGCGCGGGCTTGGCGTGGCGCTGGGCGACGATGTCTCAGCGGCTGCCATGCTGCGCGATGGTCGGCTGGTGCGCCCGTGCGGGCCATCGGTCGCCGGTCGCAACAGCTATTACCTTTCCTCCGTCTCGCGTGGGCCGGTCAGCCCTTCGGCGATGGCGGTGCGCGCATGGCTGCTGGAGAAGGCGGCCGAACATGTGCGCTGGGCCGAGGACGCAGGCTATGCGCTGCCCAAGGAGGGGTAGTGAACGCGGGGCCATGAGGCAGCGCACACGTCACCCCGGATCGCCCTTCGGCTTCCGGGTTGACGCTTTCGCAAGGCTTTCAGGGTTGCGCGCTCATGCCACCAGTTGGATGGTCTACGCTGCCTTCTCCGCCAGCCGCTTCCGAATGCTGTCCGCATCGGCGCGCGGCGTGGCAGCAAACAGCGTGCGGGTGTATTCGTGTTGCGGATCGGTAAACACCGCATCTCGGGTGCCATACTCCACCGCCTCGCCGAAATACATCACCATCACCTCGTCGGCTATGTAACGCACCACCGAAAGGTCATGACTGATAAAGACATAGGTGAGGCCGAACTCTTCCTGCAGGTCCGCCAGAAGGTTCAACACCTGCGCCTGCACGGATAGATCGAGCGCGGAGACCGGCTCGTCCAGCACGAGAAGGCGTGGCCTCAGCATCAGCGCGCGCGCAATGGCGATGCGCTGGCGTTGGCCGCCGGAGAACATGTGCGGATAGCGGTTGAAGTGCTCGGCCTGAAGGCCCACCTTCAAAAGCATTTCCATGGCGCGTTCACGCCGCTCTTTCACCGGAACGTTCTCGTTGATGACCAGCGGCTCCATCAACACATCGCCGATCTTCTGGCGCGGGTTCAGCGAGCCATAGGGGTTCTGGAAAACGATCTGCACCTTGCGGCGCATTTCCGAATCCACGCCCTTCTTGCCGATCTCCACCGGCTTGCCGTCGATCAGCAACTCGCCGGAGGTGGGGGCATCGATCATCGTCATGATGCGGGCAAGGGTGGATTTCCCGCAGCCCGATTCGCCGACGATGGCCAGCGTCTTGCCCTTTTCGACCTTCAGGTCGATGCCTTTCAGCGCATTGATGATGCGGCCCTTGCCGAAAAGGCCGCCGCCGATGTGATAGTCGCGCGTGATGCCGCGCGTCTCCAGGACGATCTCGCTCATGGGCGGGCTCCCGTCTGCGGCGCTTCATCGAACACGAAGTCGGAAACGGTCGGCAGGCGGTCGCCCGTCGCGTTCTCCGGCAGGGCCGAAAGCAGCGCCTTGGTGTAGGGGTGCTGGGGCTTTTCAAAGAGAGAGAGCACGTCGGCCTCCTCCATCTTCTTGCCCTTGTACTGCACGATCACGCGGTCAGCCGTTTCCGCCACCACGCCCATGTCATGGGTGATCATGATCATGCCCATGTTCTTCTCGGCCTGGATCGACACCAGAAGATCGAGAATCTGCTTCTGGATCGTCACGTCGAGCGCGGTGGTCGGCTCGTCGGCAATCAGGAGCTTGGGATTACAGGCAATGGCCATGGCGATCATCACGCGCTGGCATTGGCCACCCGACATCTGGTGCGGGTAGGCATTCACCCGGTCGGCCGCATTCGGCAGACCCACCGCCTCGAAGAGTTCCACCGTCCGGTCACGACGCTGGCGGGCCGAAAGATCGGTGTGCATCTTCAGTGTCTCGTCGATCTGGAAACCGACGGTGAAACACGGGTTGAGGCTGGCGATCGGCTCCTGAAAGATCATGGCAATGTCCTTGCCGACGATCTTGCGACGTTCGGATGGCGACAGGTTGAGAATGTCGCGGCCCTGAAAGGACATGGCGTCCGCCGTGACCTTCGCCGTCCAGGGCAGAAGCCCCATCACCGCCAGCATCGAGACGGATTTGCCCGAGCCCGATTCGCCGACAATGGCCAGCACTTCGCGCGCGTCGACGGATAGCGAAACACCATCCACCGCGCGCAGCGTGCCGCCCGCCGTTTCGAATTCGACGCTCAGATTGCGGATGTCGAGAAGAGCTTCACTCATGTCACGACCTCTTCAGCTTGGGATCAAGCGCATCGCGAAGACCGTCGCCCATCAGATTGATGGCCAGAACGGTGATCAGGATGGCAAGTCCGGGGAAGGTGACGACCCACCACGCACGCAGGATGAACTCGCGCGCTTCGGCCAGCATCGTGCCCCATTCGGGTGTGGGCGGTTGTGCACCCATGCCGAGGAAGCCAAGCGCTGCCGCATCCAGGATCGCGGTCGAGAAGGAGAGCGCCGCCTGCACGATCAACGGTGCGGTGCAGTTCGGCAGGATGGTCTTGAACATCAACCTGATGTTGCTCGCCCCGGCAACACGTGCCGCCGTCACATAGTCGCGTCCTTTCTCCGACATCACCGCAGCGCGCGTCAGGCGTACATAGTGCGGCTGCTGCACCAGCGCGATGGCGATCATCGCGTTGACGAGGCCCGGCCCCAGAATGGCGACCAGAACCAGCGCCAGAAGCAGCGAGGGGAAGGCGAGGATGATGTCCATCACGCGCATGATGACCGTGTCCACCGCGCCGCGGAAATAGCCGGCGATGAGGCCGATCAGAATACCCACCGAGACGGCGACCGAAACCACCACCACGCCGATGAACAGCGAGAAGCGCGCGCCATAGATCAGGCGTGAGAGCAGGTCGCGGCCCACCGCATCCGTGCCGAGTATGAACGACCAGCTTCCGCCTTCCTGCCAGACCGGGGGCAGGAGGAAGGAGCCGCGGTTCTGCATGCTCGGGCTGTGCGGCGCGATCACCGGCGCCAGAAGCGCGATGACGACGATGGCGAGGAAAACGTAAAGGCCGATCACGGCGCCGCGGTTCTGGCTGAAATAGTACCAGAACTCCGCGAGGCGGGCGCGCCGCGTGACCGCGATGACCGTGCCGCCTTCGAGACCGACGGCGGCATTCGGAACTTTTGTGTTTGTCGAGCTCATGGTCAGTGCCTGATTCTCGGATTGATCAGACCGTAGAGGACGTCCACGATCAGGTTCACGATCATGATGATGGCGGCAATGAGCAGAAGCCCGCCCTGCACCACGGCATAATCGCGTTTGAATACGCTATCGACCATCCACTTGCCGATGCCCGGCCAGGAGAAGATCGTCTCGGTGAGGATCGCACCGGCCAGCAGCACGCCCACCTGGAGACCGATCGTGGTCACCACGGGGATGAGCGCGTTGCGCAGCGCATGGAGGCCGATCACCCGGCGCGGCGGCAGGCCCTTGGAGCGCGCCGTGCGCACATAGTCCTCGCCCAGCACCTCAAGCATGGCCGAGCGCGTCTGGCGGGCGATCACCGCAAGCGGAATCGTGGCGAGCACGATGGTCGGCAGAATGAGATGCGAAAGCGCCGATCTGAACGCACCCGCCTGCCCCGAAAGAAGACTGTCGATCAGCATGAAGCCGGTGACAGGCGGGAAGAAGTAGAGCAGCGAGATACGGCCTGAGACCGGTGTCCAGCCCAGAATGCCGGAAAAGAAGATGATCAGGAGCAGGCCCCACCAGAAGATCGGCATGGAATAGCCGACAAGGGCCGCCCCCATCACCGTCTGATCAAGCCAGGAGCCGCGCCGGACGGCGGCGATCACACCGAGCGGAACGCCCACCGCCACCGCGACAATGATCGCACAGAGAGAGAGCTCGATCGTCGCCGGGAACAGGGTCAGGAACTCCTGCAGAACCGGCCGTTTGGTGACGATGGAGGTGCCGAAATCACCCTGCAGCAGGTCCGTCATGTAGTTGAAATACTGAACGAAAAGCGGCTGGTCGAAACCATAGAGCGCCTGAAGCTGCTGATAGCGCTCCTCGCTCATGCCGCGTTCGCCGGCCAGAAGCATGATCGGATCGCCGGGCAGGAGGCGAATGAAGGAAAAGGCGACGATGGACACCCCGATGAAGGTGGGGATCAGTAGCGCCAGCCTGGAGAGAAAGAAACGGAACATCTAATACACGACCGGCGACAGCTCGCGCTGCCGCCGGTTCCTGTTTCTGGTGAAGGGGCCTATTCGGCGATGTCGACGCCTTCAAAGGCGTGGCCGCCGAGCGGGTCCATCTTGTAGCCGGTCACTTCCTTGCGCATGGGCATATGGACGACCGAGTGAGCGATGGTTGCCCACGGAGCTTCACGCTTGAAGACGACCTGAGCCTCTTCATAGAGCTTGGCGCGCTCTTCCTGCGAGGAAAGCGTCTTGGCTTTCTGGATCAGGCCGTCGAACTCCTCGTTGCACCACTGGGCGCGGTTGGCACCGCCCACGGCATCGCAGCCGAGCAGCACGGCGAGGAAGTTGTCCGGATCGCCATTGTCACCGGTCCAGCCGAGCAGAACCGCACCGTCGCGGTCTTCCGCCTTGGAGCGCTCGAGATACTCGCCCCATTCGTAGGAAACGATCTCGACATTGACGCCGACCTTGGAGAAGTCCTCCTGGATCAGCTCGGCCATGCGGCGCGCATTCGGGTTGTAAGGACGCTGCACCGGCATCGCCCAGACCTTCATGGAGAGGTCCGAAACGCCCTCTTCCTCAAGCACCTTCTTGGCTGCTTCCGGATCGTAGCCATCGTCCTCGACCGCGTCGTTATACGACCACATCGTCGGCGGGATCGGGTTCTTGGCGGCCTGACCAGCACCCTGGAACACGGCGTCGAGAATGGCTTCCTTGTTGATGGCCATGTTCAGCGCCTTGCGGACCTTCGCATTGTCGAAGGGCGCAACCTTGGTGTTGTAGGCGAGGTAGCCGACGTTCAGGCCTTCCTGCTCGTCAACCTTCAAAGCCTCATTGGACTTCAGGCTCTCGATATCTGCCGGGTTCGGGTAAGGCGTGATGTGGCATTCACCGGCAATCAGCTTCTGCTGACGCACGGATGCCTCGGTGGTGATGGCGAACACGAGGTCGTCGATCGGCTGCTTGCCGTTCCAGTAGTCCGGATGCGCCTTGTAGCGGATCACGGCGTCAGGCTGGTAGGCCACAAACTGGAAGGGGCCGGTGCCGACCGGCTTCTGGTTCAGGTCCGAAAGATTGCCGGCCTCGGAAAGCTGATCGGCATATTCCTTTGAAAAGATGGAAGCAAAATCCATGGCCAGATTGGCGATGAACGGCGCTTCCGGTCGGTTCAGCACGAACTTCACCGTATGGTCGTCGACCTTTTCGATGGACTTCACGAGGTCCGGCATGGACATGCCGTTGAAGTATTCCCAGGAGGCACCCTCCACATAGGCGTGGTAGGGATGATCTTCCTGAAGCTGACGGTTGAAGGAAAACAGCACGTCATCAGCGTTGAAGTCACGGCTCGGCGTGAAGAAGTCGGTGGTGTGGAACTTGACACCCTGACGCAGCTTGAAGGTGACCTCGAGACCATCGTCGGACACTTCCCAGCTCTCTGCGAGACCGGGAACGGTTTTCGTTGTGCCTGCCTCGAACTGGACGAGGCGGTTGTAGACCGGCTTCGACGATGCGTCAAACGTGGTGCCTGCGGTGTAGAGCGCCGGATCAAAGCCTTCCGGGCTTCCTTCCGAGCAGTAGACAAGCGTCTTCGCGCCCGCCGCGCCGCTCAGCACCGTAGCGGCCAGCAGTGCAGCCGCAAAGGTCAATTTGCTTTTCATTGAGGTCTCCCTGATTCTCGCATGGGCCTACTCCCGAAGCCCTGGAAGCTGGCATATAAGCAAAGATCGAATTGAGAGGGAACACCCTCGATCACTTTGCCGCCGTAAATGCAATTATTTGTCGAATTTGAACCGATTAATGCAATAAAGCACCACGCGCGCTCTTGTACTGTGAGCGTAGGGGAAACCATATCAGCATCTAGGATCGTAGTTTCGAGGAGGAAAGCGTATGAGCGGCACATGGCAGCGCGAGGTACTGGAATTCTGGTTTGAGACGCTGACACCCAAAGACTGGTTCACGGTGAGCGAGAAGACGGATGCATTGATCCGTGACCGCTTTGGAGCATTGCATGAGCGTTTGGTGCGCGAACTCCCGCCGGAGGTGTTCGATGACCCCAAAGCTGCCCTGGCCGCGGTCATCGTGCTCGATCAGTTTCCGCGCAACATTCATCGCCGGCAGCCTGCCGCTTTCGCATCGGATGAGCTCGCGTTGAGTGTCGCCGGCAATGCTATCGAAAAAGGGTTGGATGAAGGGATGAGCGTTCCGGAGCGCCAATTTCTGTACATGCCTTACATGCATTCGGAAGTGCTGGCAGATCAGGAGCGCGCCGTCATGCTGTTCAGGTCGCTCGGTCAGGAAGAGGCGTTGAAATATGCGATCGAACACCGGGACATCGTTGCCAGGTTCGGGCGTTTCCCGCACCGCAATCGTGTGCTTGGCCGGGAGAGCGGGCCGGAGGAACTTGCCTTTCTGAAGGGGCATGAAGGCTATGGCCAGTAGAGCCCATGTCGCGTCCTGTGTTCAGGATGAGGCGCCGGCGCGTAAACGCACTTGTGGAGGTCAGGGATGAAGCCCTACACTCGCCTTTTTGAGGGGGGAGATCATCATGATGCAGTACGCTTGCCCAAACCTTCAATGACGGTTTGTGTTGCGTCTGGTATTACGTGAACGTAAACGTTATAACTGGTTTTTCGTTCTGGGAGGAGCAGTTGGGAAAAAGCGCAAAGACGCCCGCCAAGGGTGATGAGAAGGCCGCGCGCACCGCTAAAGGCGGATCGGGCAGCAAAACGTCAGCCAAGAAGGCGGCATCCACGGCAAAAAAGCCGGCCGCGAAATCGGCAGCCGGTTCATCAAAGAAGTCAGCACCGAAGGCAGCGGCTAAACCTGCGGCACCAGCCCGCAAGACCGCGCCGAAAAAAGCACCGGCATCCGGCAAGGCCAAGATCGCGCGGCCGTGGGTGGAGCATTATCCCGAGGGCGTTCCTGCGGAAATGGGAGACTTTCCCAACAGTTCGCTTGGCGAGTTGCTGGTGGATGCCTGCAAGAGCTTCGGTGATCGCCCTGCCTTCACCTGTATGGGCAAGTCGCTGAGCTACAGCGGCCTTGAGGAGATGTCGCGGCACTTCGCAGGCTATCTGCAAACGCTGGGGCTCAAACGCGGTGCGCGCATTGCGTTGATGATGCCCAACGTGCTGCAGTATCCCGTTGCCATGATGGCTGTTTTGCGCGCTGGTTATGTTGTGGTGAATGTCAATCCGCTCTACACGCCGCGTGAGCTGGAACACCAGCTCAACGATGCCGGCGCGGAAGCCATCGTCATCCTCGAAAATTTCGCCCACACGCTGGAAGCCATTGCTTCGAAAACGTCGGTCAAACACGTGGTCGTTGCCTCGATGGGCGAGCTTCTGGGACTCAAGGGCCACATCGTCAATTTCGTGGTCCGCCGGGTCAAGAAAATGGTGCCGGCATGGTCTTTGCCGGGACATGTCTCTTTCAAGGAGGCGGTCAAGAAAGGCGCTTCCACAGGCTACAGGCCGGTGGAGATCGCGCTGTCGGAGAATGCCTTCCTGCAGTATACGGGCGGCACGACAGGCGTCTCCAAGGGAGCGACGCTCACGCACAGCAATGTTCTGGCCAATGTAATCCAGAACGAACTGTGGTTCCGCAGCGCCTATATCGGCAAGGCGAAACCCGAGGCGCCGGTGCTCATCTGTGCCTTGCCGCTCTATCACATCTACGCGCTCACGGTGAACGCGCTGATGGGCATGAAGCTTGGCGGGAACAACGTCCTGATTCCCAATCCGCGCGACATTCCCGCCTTCGTAAAAGAGCTGCAGAAATACGACTTCCACATCTTTCCGGGGCTCAACACGCTGTTCAACGCGCTCCTGAACAATGAGGATTTCTGCAAGCTGCCTTTCAAGAGTTTGCTCGTCACCTTCGGTGGCGGCATGGCGGTGCAACGCGCTGTTGCCGAGCGTTGGCAGAAGCTCACCGGCTGCGTGATATCGCAGGGCTATGGTCTGTCGGAAACCTCACCGGTAGCGACGGTAAACAGCTTTGCGGCAAAGGAGTTCACCGGCACGATCGGCTATCCGATTTCGTCCACTGACGTCGTCATCCGTGACGACAAGGGCAAGAACCTGCCCTTCGGCAAGGTCGGCGAAATCTGCATTCGCGGCCCGCAGGTCATGGCCGGCTACTGGAATCGCCCGGACGAGACCGCCAAGGTCATGACCGAGGATGGGTTTTTCCGCTCCGGTGACATGGGCACGATGGATGAGACCGGCCAGGTCACCATTGTCGATCGCAAGAAGGACATGATCGTTGTCTCCGGCTTCAAGGTCTTCCCCAACGAGGTGGAAGACGTGATCGCCAATCATCCGGGCGTGCTGGAAGCGGCGATTATCGGCGTGGAGGATGAGCATTCCGGCGAGGTTCCGAAGCTCTTCGTGGTCCGCAAGGATGCGAACCTGACGGAAGAGGACCTCAAGGCGTTCTGCAAGGAAAACCTCACCGGCTACAAGCGCCCGAAATATGTTGAGTTCCGCGACGAACTGCCGAAATCCAATGTCGGCAAGATCCTGCGCAAGGAATTGCGCTGAAACGTAAAGGCCCGCGCCCGGTTTGAATTGACCCTTAAAGTTGCGCGGGCCTTCATTTTCGTGGCTCTGGCGTTGTGCGTGGTTCGACAAGCTCACCATGAGGGAGGATGAAGCTGGCGGGATCGGTGGCCACCGCTAGGAGCGTTTCATTTGCGTTGTCTCATGATCGGATTTCGCATGGCGCAACCAGCCACCTTCCTCATGGTGAGTTGTCGAACCACGCACCGCGTTGATGCAACGCGGTTGCCCTGATCGTTTAAAGCGCCACCCGCCCCTCCGCCGCCCTTCGAGCGAGAATGATCGCGCCGTCCACAGCATCGCCGTCGGCGGGTTTCAGGCGGCGGCGCACATCGGGCGAGAGCCAGGGCTCCAGCGGGCCTGAAAGCCCTCCAAGCAGCGTCACGCGCGGTGCGTTCTGGTCGAAAAGCGTGCGCACAAGCATGTCGATCTGCGCTGCTGCATTCTGCACGATGCGCCTGGCGGCGGCGTCGCCCTGATCGGCGTGGCGCAGCACCATGGGCGCGAAAGTGGCATAATCGGTTGCGCTTGCTCCGTCCATCCAGGCAACAACGTCTGCCGGATCATCCTCGAAGCGGCGCATCACTTCGGTCAGAAGCGCGCTTTGCGGAATGCGTCCGTCATGGCCCTGCAGTGCGGCACGCACGGCATTGAGGCCGATATCAGCACCGCTTCCCTCATCGGAAATCGGAAAACCGTAGCCGCCAATGCGCAGATGCTTTCCATCCACGATGCCAAGCCCCACCGAACCTGTTCCCGCAATGGCGATAGCGCCATCGAGACCCGAATGCGCGCCGAGACACGCCGTGTCGCTATCGCTGGCAAAAACGATGCTGGCGAAGGGGTGCGATAGCGCCTGAAACGCCTCGATGGCCCCCTTGCGGCGCATGCCGGCAAGACCGATCCCGGCATGAATGCGGGCGATCTCTGCCTCGCCAAAGCCCGCTTCCTCGATTGCGGCGTCCACTGCGCGCCGGACCGAGGCCCAGGCCGCTTCAACGCCGAGCCTCGTGGTGGCCGGGCCGGAAAGGCCCTGACCGAGCACGGCACCTGCTACATCCTCTATGCGGGCCCGGCAGCCCGTACCGCCACCATCGACGCCGAGATAAAAATGGCTCGTCCCGCCGCTCATTTCTGCAACCGCTCGATTGTCGCGCCGCATTGCGCCAGTTTTCGGTCAAGCTGCTCATAGCCGCGGTCGAGGTGGTAGACGCGGTTGATAATGGTTTCGCCTTTCGCGGCAAGCGCTGCAAGCACAAGGCAGACCGAGGCGCGCAGATCCGTTGCCATCACCTGCGCCCCTTTGAGCGGCTTGCCACCCCGGACCACGGCAGTCGTGCCCTGTAGGGTGATGTCGGCACCGAGCCGCGCCAGTTCCGGCACATGCATGAACCGGTTCTCGAAAATCGTCTCGCGGATGAGCGATGTTCCGTCGACGCAGCAGGCGAGCGCCATGAACTGCGCCTGAAGGTCTGTCGGAAAGCCCGGATAGGGTTCTGTGGTGAGGTCGGTCGTGCGCAGCGCGCCGCTTCTCGAAACCACCAGGCCCCGGTCGCTCGGCCACACATTCACGCCCATCACCTCCAGCGCCTGGATCACGGCAGCGAGGTTTTCCATGCGCGCGTTCACCAGTTCCAGCGCCCCGCCGGTGATGGCTGCCGCCACCGCATAGGTCCCGGCCTCGATCCGGTCGGGGATGACGTGATGCGCCGCCTTCTTCCATTGAGCGCCGCCCTCGATGATGATGCGATGAGTCCCGGCCCCGTCAATCTTTGCGCCCATGGCGTTGAGGCAGGCGGCAAGGTCAGTCACTTCGGGCTCGCGCGCCGCGTTCAGGATTTCGGTTTCGCCGTGCGCTGCAGTCGCCGCCATCATTGCCGTCTCCGTCGCGCCCACCGAAGGTGAACTCAGGATGACCCGCGTACCCCGCAGCCCGCTGGCTGCACGAGCGACGATCAGCCCTTCCTCAATGCCGATCTCCGCCCCCAGCATTTCAAGCGCTTTCAGGTGCATGTCCACCGGACGCGCGCCGATGGCGCAGCCACCGGGCAGCGAAACCCGCGCCTCGCCGAACCGCGCCAGCAATGGCCCGAGAAACAGGACCGTGGCCCGCATCCGGCGCACGGTTTCATAGGAGACTTCGCAAGAAACCATCGCACTGGCGTCTATCGCCGCCGAGTGGGCGTTGCGCTTCACCGACGCACCGTAGAGCTCGGCGACCCTGAGCATGTTCTCCACATCTGATACCAGCGGAAGATTCGACAGTTCCAGAGGGTATGGGCTCAAAAGCGCAGCCGCGATCTGCGGCAGTGCCGCATTCTTTGCACCGGCGATGGCGACGGTCCCGTAAAGCGGATGGCCGCCTGTAATTTTCAGTCTGTCCATGATCGCGGCTCCGAGAACGCCGAATGTCAGAGCGCAGTCTCTATCGGGGAATTCCTTTGATCAAGCCCATCTGGGAATATATTATTCCATTTCTCAATTCCTACGGGATTCCCCTGAGGACGAAACTGTTCTAGCCTCGCAACAACGATCCCCGAAAGGAAGCCATGTCTGTCCTGAAGATCATCGACGCGCAGCTTGAGACCATGGCGCCGGCCGACCGGCAGATCGGCCAGTTCATCGTCGACAATCCCGACCGCGTGCTCAGGCTCTCCTCCGCGGCCTTGGCGGAAGAGACCGGCCGCAGCCAGTCGAGCGTGGTGAAGTTCAGCCAGAAACTCGGCTTCTCGGGTTATCAGGATCTGAAGCTGGCGGTCAGCAAGGCCAAGGCGCAGGAATGGCAGGTGCCGCCGGGCATGATCCACTCCACCATCGAGATTGGCGACAGCCACGCCACGATTTCGCAGAAGCTGATCTCAAGCAAGCTTCTCTCCATGCAGCAGACCATCGCCGCCAATCACGAGCCGGAGATAGCGCGAGCGCTTGAGTCATTGGATGCCGCGCGCCGCATTCACATTGCCGGTGTCGGTGCGTCTTCACTGGTCGCGCGCGACTTTTCCTACAAGCTGCAAAAGCTTGGCCGCAATGCCCTGCATGACAGCGACAGTCACGTGCAGATGGCCAATGTTTCCTCGCTGGGCGAAGAGGATGTGCTCTTTGCACTGTCTTACTCCGGGACCAGCATCGAGACGGTGCGCATTGCCGAGCTCGCAAAGGCGCGCGGCGCGACTGTCATCTCCGTCACCGGCCTGCAGCAGAATCCGCTGATGCGCGTTGCCGACATTCGCCTGCACACGGTGGCCGACGAGGAACGGGTGCGCTCCTCCGCCATCACGTCGCGCGATGCGCAGCTCACTTTGATGGACTTCCTGTTCATCCTCATCCTGCAGCGCCAGCCGGATGCGAACGACTATGTCCACGACAGCGAAGCGTCGGTGTCCGCACTGAAGATGCCGGCGGCAAAGTAGAAGATCAGTAGGTGGCTTTGCGGGCGGTCTCGCTGGGGCGCTCACCGAAGGTCTTGCGGTAGTCGGCGGCAAAGCGTCCGAGATGGCTGAACCCCCAGCGCAGCGCTGTTTCCGTTACCGAAATTTCCCCTTGAGCATTTTCCAGATCGAACCGCACGCGGCGCAGACGCTCAAGCGTCAGCGCGTGCATGGGCGAAAGACCATGCGTGCGTTTGTAGGCAAGCTGCAGCGCTCGTGCGCCGACACCCGATGCCGCCGCGATGGCGGTCAGGGTGATCGGGCGGTGCGCATTCTCCCTGATGAACGCGTCGGCCCGCTTCACCTGCCGCGGCGCCGCCTCGTGCCTTGTGTCAAAGAAAGCGGAGAGATTGTGCGGCTGGAGTCTCAGAAGCGCCTCGAGAATGCGCTGCTCGTGGAACGCGGCGCAAAGGTTCAGAACCTGCTTTTCGGGCTTGTTGGCGGCGCGGAACATCGCATTGACCAGATTGCGCCATGAAGCAAGCTCGGGTCGTGTGAAATCGATCACCGGATCGAACACCACCGGTCCCGGCAGCGGGCGCTCGCAGAGCTGCTCGGCGAAGCCCATGAACGAGGCTTTGGGGATCTGCACCAGAACCTGTTCGCACCCGGCCCACCAGCGCATGGAGGTTTCGCGGTCGGCATTGAGCAACGCCGCCCTGCCGCCATCGCTCAGAAACTCCTTCCGGTTGTGTTTGATGGTCGCGCAGCCGGAAATCGGCAGTTGGATCAGATAGAAGGTTTCGAGCGCGCCGGGGTCGATCAGAACATCGGCACCGTAGCTGATATAGTTGAGGGAAACGAGGAGGCCCGGCTGGTGGTTTTGCTCCGCGCGAAACCGTCCGCCACCGACCACTTCCAGCCGGTGGTTGCAGAATTTCCGGGCAACCTTCTCCCGTGCACAGTCCAGATCGTCCGTTTGAAAAAGGGCGTGGCTGGACAACGGGCGGTCGCCCCACTCCTCCCGGGCGATCACCATTCCCGGAGTTTAGCAGCTGTTTTGGTTTCTCCAAGATTTGTCCTGGTTTCTCGCCAAAACCGGTCTGTTTTTTTCGTTTTTCGGATATTCGGTTCAGTTTCCGGATATTTTTCCCGATCGCTTACAGGCACCATGAAACTCCGTGATCAAGGGAGGAAAATCATGGAAAAGGAACTCGAAAAAGGCGTCACCGCGAACGGTGAAGGCTATGCCGGCAAGGAATGGAACATTCTCGGTCAGGTCTATTTTCCCAAGGCCACCTGCGATTCCACCTTCGCCTTTGAGACCAACAGCGACCCGGGCCAGTTCGTGCCGGTTCATGTTCATCCCACGCAGGAAGAGTTCATTCTTGTGCAGGAGGGCGAGCTGGATCTGAAGCTCGACGGCAAGTGGATGAAGGCAAAGGCGGGCGATTTGGTGCGCATGCCGCGCGGCGTTCCGCATGGCTATTTCAACAAGTCCGACAAGCCGGCCCGCGCTCTCTTCTGGGTTTCGCCGGCGCGCAAGCTCGAAGCCCTGTTCGAGACGCTGCACAACATGACCGACCCGGAAGAGGTGGTGAAGGTTTCGGCCCTTCACGAAGTGGATTTCCTGCCACCGGAAGCAAACGACTAGCGCCAGGCGCTTTGGCCGGGTCCTGAAGGGAGCCGGCCCGAACCCGATAACAATCAAGGCCGGCAAGGGACCTTTGGCGACGTGGCAACACGCGGCGCGGGGAGGCGCGCGTCCAGAATTTGCCGGACGGGAGGAACGACAACATGACAACACGAAAGCATGTCTGCGTGATCGGCGCCGGCGTCAGCGGTCTTGCCGCCGCCCGCTCCTTCAAGAAGCGGGGCCACCGGGTGACCGTTCTTGAACGCAGCCACGAACTGGGCGGGGTCTGGGAGCCCTCACGCTCCTATCCGGATGTACAGACGCAGAGCCCCAAGGATCTCTATCGCTACACCGACAAGGCGATGCCGAAGGATTTTCCCGAATGGCCGAAGGGCCCGCAGGTCTTCTCCTACCTGTCGGATTATGCAGACGACCACGGCTTACGACCGCTGATCCGATTCAACACCACAGTGTCGGCCATGCGCCGCCGCGACGATGGTGAACCCGGCTGGGAACTCGATCTCGAAACGGCGAATGGCGAGAAAGCCAGCGAAACCTTCGATTTTGTCGCCGTCTGCACCGGCCAGTTCAGTGAGAAGAACATTCTCACCCATCCGGGCCAGGAGGAGTTCGAGGCGGCGGGAGGGACCGTGATCCACTCGTCCGAATACACCGATCCAGAAATGGTGAAGGGTAAGAACGTCACGGTTCTCGGTTTCTCGAAATCGGCGACCGACATTGCCGTGAGCGCGGTGAAATCGGGTGCTCGCTCCGTCACCATCGTCTATCTGGAATCGGTCTGGCGCATTCCCTACTTTGTCGGCGGGCTGATCAACTTCAAGCGCATCCTCTATATCCGCGCGCAGGAGAAGATGTTTCCGGGCTGGAGCCGGAGCGGATTCGCCCGCTTCAACCATGCCGTTGCCCGGCCCTTCATCTGGGCCCACTGGCGCGCGCTGGAAGCGCTTCTGACCGTACAGCTCAAGCTCAACAAGACCGGGCTGAAGCCCAAAGAGCCCATCGAAGGTGGCGTGAACTGCTCGGTTCCCATCGCTACGCCGGGCTTTTTCGAGATGGTGGCAGACGGGCGCATCAAGGCCGTGCAGGGTACCTTCGCGAGCTATGAACCCGGCGCGATCAGGTTGACTGGCGGCGAGCTGATCAAGGCCGACATGGCGATCCTCGCCGTTGGCTGGAAACTCGGCGTTCCCTACCTGCCGGCGGAATACCGCGAAAAGCTGGTGGAGCCGGACGGGCAGTACCGACTCTATCGCCTGATTGCCAATCCGGACATTCCCGATCTCGGCTTTGTCGGTTTCAACTCGTCGTTCTGCACCGTTTTGTGTGCCGACCTCGCCGCCGAATGGTTGGTGCGCTACGCGGACGGAAAACTGGCGAAACAACCGACCCCGGAGGAAATGCGCGCCAACATGGACATGATGCTCCACTGGCGACGCAACGAGCGACCGGCCGCGAAAATCTATGGCGGCCTGTGCGTGGCGCCCTATCACTTCAAGCATTTCGACGAGTTGATCGACGACATCGGCGCGCGGGTGAAACGCCGCAACCCGCTGGCGGAAAATCTCTCGCCTCCGGATGCCGATGCCTATGCCCGCTATCTGCGCTCCGTACCTGATTATCAGGTGACGTGAGGCAGCGCCGCGCCGGCCTCCTCCCCGGCGCGGCGCAGCCCCCGTCTCTTTTGGCACACACTTGAAATCCATGGCGGCATGGGCGAAGGAAAAGGAAGCACAGACCGTGCGCAACGATTTTTCCTGTCCGGAGTAGACGTTCCGTGAAAACCCTGACCATCCGCCGCCCCGACGACTGGCATCTGCATCTGCGCGATGGCGCGGTTCTGGAGGCGGTTCTGCCGCATTCTTCCGCTGATTTCGCCCGCGCGATCATCATGCCCAATCTGGTGCCGCCGGTGGTGACGGTGAAGGATGCGCTGGCCTACCGCGACCGCATCATGGCGGCAAAGCCCGAAGGACATGACTTCGCGCCGCTGATGACGCTTTACCTGACCGAGCAGACGGATCCCGACGACGTGGCGGCCGGCCACCGAGACGGGCACATCACGGCGGTGAAGCTCTATCCGGCGGGTGCGACCACCAATTCCCAGAGCGGCGTGCGCGATCTGATGAAGGTGCAGCCGGTGCTGGAGCGCATGGCCGAGATTGGCCTGCCGCTGTGCGTGCATGGCGAGGTTACGGACGCCTCCATCGACATCTTCGACCGCGAGGCCGTCTTCATCGAACGGGTGCTCAATCCGCTGCGTGAGCGCCTGCCCGAGCTCAAGGTGATCATGGAGCATGTGACAACGAAAAACGGGGTCGACTATGTTCAAAGCGCGGAGAAGAACCTTGCCGCCTCACTCACCACGCATCATCTGATCATCAACCGGAATGCCATTCTGGCTGGCGGTATCCGCCCGCACTACTACTGCCTGCCCGTTGCCAAGCGCGAGGAGCACCGGCTGGCGCTGCGCAAGGCGGCGACATCGGGCGACAGCCGCTTTTTCCTCGGCACCGATTCGGCACCGCATCTCGACCCGGCCAAGGAATCGGCCTGCGGCTGTGCCGGCATTTTTACGTCCATCAACACCATGTCGTGCCTGGCGCATGTGTTCGAGGAAGAGGGCGCGCTGGACAAACTGGAGGCCTTCGCCTCCCTCAACGGCCCTGCCTATTACGGACTGCCCGCCAATGAAGACACGATCACACTGGTGCGCCGTGATGAGTCGGTGGAGTTCCCCAAATCCGTCTACAGCTCAGACGGTACGATCACCGTGTTTGATCCCATGTTCCCGTTGCATTGGGCGGTAGAGAAACAGCCGGCCGGCTGACATCAGGCGGCCTTGGGCCGATTGATCGTTTGCGATGCTTCCAGAACGAGCGGGGAAAGCCCATCGCCGCCCATCTCGATGATCTCGAACAGGCGGCTACGCATGCGCGGCTCCCAGAACTTGTTGATGTGATCGGCAACGCCTGCAACACGTTCGGCCTCCGGCTGCGAGGTGAAGAACGTGGCGATCTGATTGGCCATATAGACGAGATGCTCGTCGCCGGATTTGAACTTTTCGTCATGCGACATGTCTGGCCGCTCCAGTGGTCACGCGTTGGGGGTGGGTGAAAATGTCGAACTCCTCGCCGCGCACGAGGGCGACGAGGGTCATGCCGGCGGTTTCCGCCGTGCGAATCGCAAGCGCTGTGGGCGCTGAAACGGCAGCAATGAGCGGCGCGCCGATGGCGGCGGTTTTCTGAACCATCTCCACCGAAACGCGGGAAGTGACGATCACCGCGCCGGTGCTGCGATCAATGCCAGCCTTGACGAGCGCGCCAGCCAGCTTGTCGAGCGCATTGTGCCGGCCCACATCCTCGCGCGCGGCAATAATGCCCTTGCCGGGGATGTAGAAACCGGCTGCATGGACAGCACCCGTGGCTTTGTGAAGCTCCTGATGTTGGTGCAGATCGCCCACGGCACCGGTGACCTCGGCGGCTGTGAAGCGCTGCGCGGACGCGGTTTCCGGCACGGAGCGCATGGCTTCCTCGATGCTCTCGATTCCACAAAGGCCGCAACCGACCGGACCGGCCAGCCGCCTGCGCCGCGCCTCGAAGCGCCTGTTGGCGGTGTCGCGCAGGCGGATCTGCAGGTCGATGCCCGCACCCGGCTCCTGAACAGTGATCGTGTCGATCTCGTCGGCGCTGGCGATGATGCCTTCCGTAACACTGAAGCCCAGGGCGAAGTCTTCGAGGTCCGCCGGCGTCGCCATCATCACGGCATGGGTTGTGCCACCATAGGAAAGCGCCACCGGCGTTTCCTCGGGCACCGTGCGCGCGCTGACCTTCGTCCCGCCGGTTCGGCGGGCCGTTCTGGTAACGCGGGCTGTGGCTGGAACACCGCTGCTCATGCTGGAACCGGCGGGGTTATTCCGCCGCCTCCACATGCACGATGCGACGGCTCTGGCGCGCGTGCTCCTCGTAGTCTTCCTGCCACTCGGACGGACCGTTGGACGGGGCAATCTGCACCGCCGTGACCTTGTATTCGGGGCAGTTGGTGGCCCAGTCGGAATATTCGGTCGTCACCACATTGGCCTGCGTGGCCGGGTGGTGGAAGGTGGTGTAGACGACGCCCGGCGCAACGCGCTCGGTGATGGTGGCGCGCAGGCTGGTCTCGCCAGAACGGCTCTTGAGCTTCACCCAGTCGCCCTCGCGAACGCCACGGGTCTCGGCGTCGAAGGGATGGATCTCCAGGAGATCCTCGTCGTGCCAGACGACATTCTCCGTGCGGCGCGTCTGTGCGCCGACATTGTATTGCGAGAGGATGCGGCCGGTGGTGAGCAGCAGCGGGAAGCGCGGGCCGGCTTTCTCGTCGGTGGCAACATAGGCGGTGCGCACGAACTTGCCCTTGCCGCGCACGAAGCCGTCCATATGCATGACGGGTGTGCCGGTGGGAGCCTTCTCGTTGCACGGCCACTGGACCGAGCCTTCCTTTTCCAGAAGCTCATAGGTAACGCCGGCAAAACTCGGCGTTGTAGCCGCGATTTCGGCCATGATCTCGGAAGGATGCGTGTAGTTCCAGTTCTGGCCCAGCGCGCGGGCCATGTCCTGCGTGACCTCCCAATCGGCATAGCCGTTCTTTGGCTCCATCACCTTGCGGACGCGGTTGATGCGGCGTTCGGCATTGGTGAAGGTGCCGTCCTTCTCAAGGAAGGTGGAGCCCGGCAGGAATATGTGGGCGTAGTTGGCGGTCTCGTTCAGGAAAAGATCGTGAACGATGACGCATTCCATCGCTTCCAGACCGGCCGCCACATGATGCGTGTTGGGATCGGACTGGAGAATGTCCTCGCCCTGCACGTAAAGCGCCTTGAAGGAGCCATCGACGGCGGCGTCGAGCATGTTGGGAATACGCAGGCCCGGCTCGTTGTCGAGCTTCACGCCCCACAGGCTCTCATAGATCGCGCGGGTCGCATCCTCGGAGATGTGGCGGTAGCCCGGCATCTCGTGCGGGAACGAACCCATGTCGCAGGAGCCCTGCACGTTGTTCTGGCCGCGCAGCGGGTTCACGCCCACACCCGGCCGACCGATATTGCCGGTGGCCATGGCGAGGTTCGCAATGGCCATGACGGTGGTGGAACCCTGGCTGTGTTCGGTGACGCCGAGGCCGTAATAGATCGCGCCGTTACCACCGGTGGCGTAGAGACGTGCCGCGCCGCGGATCAGATCGGCGGAAACGCCGGACATTTTTTCGATGGCTTCCGGGCTGTTTTCCGGCTGGAGCACGAAACTCGCCCAATCCTGGAACTCGTCCCAGTCGCAGCGCTCACGGATGAAGGCTTCATCGAACAGACCTTCCGAAACGATCACATGGGCAAGGGCGGTCAGCACGGCGACATTGGTGCCGGGTTTCAGCGGCAGGTGATAGCTTGCCTCCACATGGGGCGTGCGCACGAGGTCGATGCGGCGCGGGTCGAGGACGATCAGCTTCGCACCTTCGCGCAGGCGCTTCTTGAGGCGCGAGCCGAAGACGGGATGGGCGTCCGTCGGGTTGGCACCGATGACCAGAACGACATCGGTGTGCTCGACAGAATCGAAATCCTGCGTGCCGGCGGAGGTGCCGAATGTGGTCTTCAGGCCGTAGCCCGTGGGCGAGTGGCAGACGCGGGCGCAGGTGTCGACATTGTTGTTGCCGAAAGCCTGCCGCACCAGTTTCTGAACGAGATAGGTCTCTTCATTGGTGCAGCGCGACGAGGTGATGCCGCCCACAGAGCCCCGGCCATATTTCTGCTGGATGCGGCCGATCTCGCTGCCGATATGGGCGTAGACCTCTTCCCAGGACACTTCGCGCCACGGGTCGGTGATCTTTTCGCGGATCATCGGGTTGAGGATGCGGTCCTTGTGGTTGGCATAGCCATAGGCAAAGCGGCCCTTCACGCAGGAATGACCGCGATTGGCCTTGCCATCCTTGTAGGGCACCATGCGGACGACTTCCTCGCCCTTCATCTCGGCCTTGAACGAGCAGCCAACGCCGCAATAGGCGCAGGTTGTGACGGCGGAATGGTCGGGCATCCCCATCTCGATGATGGATTTTTCCTGAAGCGCGCCGGTGGGGCAGGCCTGCACGCAGGCACCGCAGGAAACGCATTCCGACTGCAGGAAGGGTTCATCCATGCCGGCGGTGATGCGGCTTTCGAAACCGCGCCCTTCCACGGTGAGCGCGAAGGTGCCCTGCTGCTCTTCACAGGCACGGACGCATAGCGAGCATACGATGCACTTCGCCGGATCGTAAGCGAAATAGGGGTTGGAAACGTCCAGTTCCTTGAAGTTCACCCCGTGCTCGCCAATGGGCGAGGGCTCAAGGTGGTTTGCCCCTTCGTCGCCATAGCGGTTCTGTTTCAGGCCAACGGTCTCGGCCATGTTCGCCATCTCGCAATCGCCAGCGGCGCAGGCCGCGCAGTCTTCCGGATGGTCGGACATGTAGAGTTCCATCACGCCGCGGCGGATGGTGTTGAGGCGGTCGGTCTTTGTGTTGACGGAAATGCCGTCCATGGCCGGCGTGGTGCAGGAGGCCGGCGTGCCGCCCTTGCCCTCGATCTCGACGAGGCAGAGGCGGCAGGAGCCGAAGCTCTTGACCATGTCGTTGGCGCAGAGCTTCGGCACGGCGATACCGGCCTGGCGTGCGGCGCGCATGATCGACGTGCCTTCCGGAACGGTGACTGACTTTCCGTCGATGGTCAGCGTTACCGTCTTGTCAGAGCGGACAGCGGGTGTGCCGTAGTCGATTTCTTCTACGAAACGCTTGTCGGTTCCACACATGGTGTCCTCCTATTCCGCTGCTTCGCGCACCGGCGCGGGGCGGAAATCTTCCGGGAAATGGGTCAGGGCGCTCATGACGGGGTAGGGCGTGAAGCCACCCAGTGCGCACAGCGATCCGAACTTCATTGTGTTGCAGAGATCGGTCACGGTCTCGATCTGCTCTTCTGGCGCGATGCCCAGCTTCAGCCGGTCGAGCACTTCGACGCCGCGCGTCGAGCCGATGCGGCAGGGCGTGCACTTGCCGCAACTCTCCACCGCGCAGAACTCCATGGCAAAGCGCGCCTGCTTCAGAAGGTCGACCGTATCGTCAAAGACGACGATGCCGGCATGGCCGATCAGGCCATCCTTGGCGGCGAATGCCTCATAGTCGAATGGCGTGTCGAACAGTTCGCGCGGCCAATAGGCACCGAGCGGGCCACCCACCTGCACGGTGCGTACGGGGCGACCCGTGGCGGTGCCGCCGCCGATATCGTCCACCAGCTCGCCCAGGGTGACGCCGAAGGCGGTCTCGAACAGCCCGCCATGCTTCACATTGCCGGTGATCTGGATGGGAATGGTGCCGCGCGAACGGCCCATGCCGAAATCGCGATAGTAAGCACCGCCCTTGTCGAGAATGATCGGCACTGAGGCGAGCGAGATCACATTGTTGATGACGGTGGGCTTGCCGAACAGGCCTTCATGCGCGGGCAGCGGCGGCTTGGCGCGGACCTGGCCGCGCTTGCCTTCCAGACTGTCGAGCAGCGCCGTTTCCTCACCGCAGACATAAGCACCGGCGCCCACGCGCACTTCCATGTCGAAAGCGTGGTTCGAGCCGAGCACGCTCTTGCCGAGCATGCCGGCGGCGCGGGCGGCGTCGATGGCCTCGTTCAGGATCGTGTGAACATTGGGATATTCGGAGCGCAGATAGACATAGCCCTTCGTCGCGCCTGTTGCGATACCGGCAATCACCATGCCCTCGATGAGCACGAAGGGATCACCTTCCATGATCATGCGGTCGGAGAAGGTGCCCGAATCGCCTTCATCGGCATTGCAGACAATGTATTTTTGCGCGCCCTCGGTGTCGTGCACCGTCCTCCACTTGATGCCGGTCGGGAAGCCCGCGCCGCCACGGCCGCGCAGACCGGATTCGGTGACTTCCTCGACGATGCCGAGCGGCGTTTTTTCCAGCGCGTTGCGCAGGCCACGGAGACCACCATGCGCCTCATAGTCCTCAAGCGAGACCGGATCAATGATGCCGCAGCGCGCGAAGGTCAGGCGGGTCTGTTTTGCAAGGAAGGGGATTTCCTCGGGCTTGCCGAGAGAAAGATCATGGGTGCCGCCTTCGATCAGGCCGGCATCAAACAGGTCTGCCACGTCGCCGGGTTTCACCGGACCATAAGCCACGCGACCTTCGGCGGTTTCCACTTCGACCATGGGCTCAAGCCAGAACATGCCGCGCGAGCCGTTGCGGATGATGGTCGCGTCGAGACCGCGCTTTTCGATTTCCTCACGCGCGGCGGCAGCGACCTTTTCGGCGCCCAGCGCCAGCGCTCCGGCATCGCGAGGAATGTAGATCTTCACACTCATGCCCGCACCTCCTCAGCGATCTCCTCGGCCCGCGCATCATCGATGCGGCCAATAACCTCGCCGTCGAGCATGGCGGAGGGCGCGCAGGCGCAAAGGCCCAGACAATAGACCGGCTCCAGCGTCACCGCGCCATCGGCGGACGTCTCGTGAAACCTGATGCCGAGCAGTTTCTGAAGTTTTTCGGCAATGGCATCGCCGCCCATGGACTGGCAGGCCTCGGCCCGGCAAAGCTTCAGCACATGACGGCCAGCCGGCTTTTCGCGGTAGTCGTGATAGAATGAGACAACGCCATAGACTTCAGCACGGGAAAGGTTGAGGGCCTCGGCAATGATGGGCAGGCTTTCACGCGGCACATGGCCGAGCTCCCGCTGAATCCCATTGAGAATGGGTAATAACGGGCCCTCTTCGTCTTTCCACCGATCGATGATCGGCTCGACGGCGGACGCAATTTCGGTACGTGCTTGCTGCATCTCGCAGCGCCCTCCCTAACGATGCTCGTTCTGAAGGGGAACAAATCCACTGTGAAGGATCAATATAGCATATTCGTCATACGATAGAAATTCTCTATCGTTGCGAATTGTAGCGTTCGGCGAGCTGTCTTGCTTCGTAAAGCAGCGCGGAGACAAGCGGGGTGTGTGGCTCGCGCTTGACCGCCACCAGCCCGACGAGATGACTTGCGTCCGGTTCGACGATGGGGATAGCGCGGATAGGCTCGGCAAAACCCAGAACTTCCGCAAGGTTGAGCGGCATGATGGAGGCCCATTTGCCGGTGCGGATGTGGGAAAAGAGCACGATCATAGAGTTCGATTCGAGCGTGGGATGCGCCGTCGCGCCCACCTCCTCCAGATGCTTGTTGATGATTCGCCGGTTCTGCATGTCAGGCGTGAGAAGGCAGAGCGGCAGTTCGGCCACTTCCTTCCATGTGACCGTTTCGCGATCTGCGAGACGGTTGGCGGCGGCGGTGATGAGCTGGTAGCGCTCGGAATAGAGCGGTACGGATGCAACGTGACCGAGCGGCTCATTGTCGAGATAGGTGATGCCGATATCGATCTCGAAATTCTCCAGAAGTGAAAGTACCTCCAGCGAGGTGCGCGAAATGATGGAGAAGGTGACTTCGGGGTGCTTTTCGCGAAAGGGCGTGGTCAGTTCGGGCAACATGGCGAGCGCTGTGGGGATGGCGGCGATGCGCACATGGCCGGCCAGGCCGCGCCGCGCTGCCCTCATCTCGGCTCGCATGGTCCGAGTATCGCCGACAATGCGCCGCGCCCATTCCAGCACGCGCTGGCCCTCCGGGGTCAAACCCTGAAAACGTGACCCGCGCTGAACCAGCATCACACCGAGCTGATCTTCAAGTTGCTTGATGGCTGCGGACAGGGTGGGCTGCGTGATGCCGAGCTCGGCGGCGGCGCGGCCGAAGTGCTGCTCCTTGGCGAGCGCGATAAAGAATTCCAACTTGTCGATCATGGCGTGACGCTACATCGGTGAAGCGCGAGCGGCAATGTGCAAGACACACCAATGAGGGGTTGCCCTTTTTGCCTCTCTTGGCCCGCGCGCCCATCTGCATTATCTGAAGGAAAACACAAAGGCACGTGCACATGACTCTCGACAGACAGACCGTCATCGACCGCTTGCGGTCCGTGAAGGGCCCCGACCTGGAAGGCGATATCGTTTCTCGGGGGCTGGTTTCTGAGATCTTTATCGCAGACGGCAAGGTTTTCTTCTCGATCACGGTTCCGGCAAAACGCGCGCAGGAATTAGAACCATTGCGGCAGGCGGCGGAGAACGCCGTCAAAACATTGCCGGGTGTCAAGGGCGCGATGGTCGCGCTGACGGCAGAAAAGGCAGGCGGCGGCATGGGCACGACACCGCCGCCACGGTCAAATTCGACCCCACCACGGCCCGCCCCGCAGCGCCCGGCGCCGGGTGGACCTGCCGCTCCGGCTGGCCAGCAGCCGGCGAAACAGGATGTGCCCGGCATCAAGGCGATCATCGCCGTGGCGAGCGGCAAGGGTGGTGTCGGCAAATCGACAACGGCTGTGAATCTTGCGCTGGGGCTGAAGGCGTTGGGCCTGAAGGTCGGCATTCTCGATGCGGACATTTACGGACCCTCGATGCCGCGCCTACTCGGGCTCAAGGGAAAGCCGGAAACCGCCGACGGAAAGACGCTGAAGCCTATGGAGGCGTTCGGCGTGAAGGTCATGTCCATGGGCTTCCTCGTGGAGGAAGAGACGCCGATGATCTGGCGTGGCCCGATGGTCGTTTCGGCGCTGCGGCAAATGCTGCGTGACGTAGCCTGGGGTGAACTTGACGTGCTCGTGGTCGACATGCCGCCCGGCACGGGCGACGCACAGCTCACCATGGCCCAACAGGTGCCGCTCGCCGGTGCGGTCATTGTTTCCACACCGCAGGATCTGGCCTTGATCGACGCGCGTAAGGGGCTGAACATGTTCAGGCGGGTGGATGTCCCGCTACTCGGCATTGTCGAGAACATGAGCTACTTCGTGGCCCCTGACACAGGCAAGCGCTATGACATTTTCGGCCATGGCGGCGCGAAGGCGGAGGCGGAACGGCTGGGCGTGCCCTTCCTCGGCGAAGTACCGCTGACCATGGATGTTCGCGAGACCTCCGATGCGGGAACACCGGTTGTGGCATCAAACCCCGATGGCGTGCAGGCCGGGGTTTACAAGGAAATCGCCAACCGTGTGCAAATGCATCTAGCTGCTGCCATGCAGAATGCTGCGAATGAAGCGCCGGCCATCGTTTTCGAGTAAAGCAAACGCCACGATTGATTGATTGCGTTGCGCGTGTAACAAAGCGCTCCATCCAATCAAGGGGGATTTCCATGGGCGCCGCGACCTCGCAGACCGTGCTTCACGAACGCCATGACGGATGGCACCGCATCACGCTCAATCGGCCAGAAAAGCTGAACTCCTTCAACGAGGAACAGCACACGGCATTGCGCGAAGCGCTGGAAGCCTGTTCGGCAGACGATTCATGTCGTGCGGTGCTTCTGACCGGTGCGGGTCGAGGCTTCTGCGCCGGGCAAGATCTGGGCGATCGTGATCCTGCCAAGCGCGAGGAGAGACCGGACCTCGGCTATACGATCGAGAATTTCTATAATCCGCTGGTGCGCAAGCTTCGAGGCATGAACAAGCCCATCGTTTGTGCGGTGAATGGCGTGGCCGCAGGTGCGGGTGCCAACATCGCGCTGGCCTGCGATATCGTACTGGCCGCAAAATCGGCGAAGTTCATCCAGGCCTTTGCGAAGATCGCGCTGGTGCCGGATTCCGGCGGCACCTGGTTCCTGACGCGCATTCTGGGCGAGCCGCGCGCCAAGGCGCTGGCGCTGACGGGTGAGCCACTTTCGGCGGAGGATGCGGCCAACTGGGGCCTGATTTGGCGCGCAGTCGACGATGATGCCCTGATGAGCGAGGCGGAGGCGCTCGTGGAGAAACTGGCCAGCGGACCGACCCACGCCTATGGGCTGATCAAGAAGGCGATCCACGCCGCGCCGGGAAGCTCGCTCGACGCACAGCTGGAGCTGGAGCGCGAGTTGCAGCGCGAAGCCGGCCGCTCGGACGACTACCGCGAGGGTGTCTCAGCGTTTCTCGAAAAGCGCAAGCCGGTTTTCAAGGGCTAGGCCTTGGGCCAGAGAACCTTGGGTCAGGAGACCTCGGCGTCCGCAGTATCGCCACCGGTAACGCGGGCATTGAAGTCCGAAAAGAACTGGCCGGCCAGCTTCTTCGACGTGGACTGGATGAGGCGGCTGCCGAGCTGTGCCATTTTGCCACCGACATCCGCCTTCGCGCTGTAGCTCAAGATCGTGGCATCCGGGCCGTCTTCCTTTAGCGAAACATCGGCGCCGCCCTTGGCAAAGCCGGCAACGCCGCCCTTGCCTTCGCCGGTGATCGTGTAGGAATGCGGCGGGTTGAGATTGGTGAGTTCCACCGCGCCGTTGAATTTCGCCTTGATGGGGCCGATCTTCAAGGTGACGACAGCCTCGAACTCGGTGTCGGACGTCTTGTTCAGCTCCTGACAGCCGGGAATGCAGTCCTTCAGGACCTCGGGATCGTTTAGCGCCTGCCAGACCGTTTCCACCGGCGCTTCGATGCGTTCCTCACCTTCGATGACCATGGCCATGGCGCGTTCCTCCTGAGACGGTTTTCCCAATCTGGCTAACCCAGCCATGGCGTCTTGTCCATCCATGTGGCAACCCAGCCTGTTGTCTTGTGTGTGACATGTGTCGCATTTATTCGACAGCGAATCGGTCGAAGGGTGAGGCAGGCGATGAGGGGGAGCGAAACGCAGCATGGGGAAAGGGCGGGGACACCCACGGAGGTTTTCGGAGCGTTTCTCCGGCTGGGCCTGACTTCTTTCGGTGGCCCGATCGCACATCTCGGCTATTTCCGCGACGCGCTCGTCCTGCGGCGGAAATGGCTGGATGAAAAGGCCTATGCCGACCTCGTGGCGCTCTGCCAGTTTCTGCCGGGTCCGGCGAGCAGTCAGGTGGGTTTCGCGCTGGGCTATATGCGCGCAGGGCCGCTGGGTGCGGCGGCGGCCTGGACAGCCTTCACGCTCCCTTCTGCGTTCCTGCTCTTCGTGTTTGCCATGTTTGCCTCCGCACTCGACAATCCGGTCGGTCAAGGGTTGCTGCATGGACTGAAGATCGTGGCCGTCGCGGTGGTGGCGCAGGCCGTGTGGGGCATGGCGCGCACACTGTGCCCGGATCGCGAGCGCGCCGGCATCGCTCTTGCCGCGCTTGTTCTGGTGACGCTCTCGGCAAACGCGTTTGCACAGATCGGCGCCATCGTGATCGGTGCGCTGTTTGGCTGGTTTCTTTGCCGTGACAAGACGGGAGCAGAGAGCGCCTCGGTTTCATTCGGTGTGTCGAAGCGGTCCGGGGTGATCTGCCTTTCGATCTTCGTGCTTCTGCTTTTCGGGATGCCGCTGGCGGTGCCTCTGGCGCAGGGGCTGTCGGTTTTCGACACGTTCTATCGAGCCGGCGCGCTTGTTTTCGGTGGCGGACATGTGGTGCTGCCACTCCTTGAAGCGGGTGTCGTTGAACCCGGCTGGGTGACAGGCGAGGCTTTTCTCGCAGGCTATGGTGCTGCACAAGCCGTGCCCGGCCCGCTTTTCACATTCGCGGCCTATCTGGGTGCGGTTCTGGGGCCCGCACCAAACGGGCTTGCCGGCGCTGCGATTGCGTTGATCGCCGTCTTTCTGCCGGGGTTTCTTCTGCTTCTGGGCGTCGCACCCTTCTGGGACCGGTTCCAGAAATTCGATGCGGCGCGGGCCGCAATGATGGGAACGAACGCCGCCGTGGTCGGCATTCTTGGGGCGGCCCTTTACGATCCGCTTTGGACAACCGCCATTCTTGCGCCCGCAGATTTTGCCGTGGCGGTAGTCGGCTTTGTCCTGCTCACCGTATGGAAAGCGCCACCATGGATTGTGGTGGCGCTTTGTGCGGTGGCAGGAGTGGGGTTCGCAGCGCTCTGACAGTACCGGCTTCTAGGCCGCCACGCGCCGATATTCGGATGCGGCTGCTGCCAGCTCGCGTATGCCGGGCTCGATCTGCTGCGCGGCAATGGACGAGATGCCAAGCCGCATGAAGGGTGTCGGCTGGGTGCGTCCGAGGAAGAAGCGCGCACCCGGCTCGATCAGCACGCTGCGGCGAGCTGCTGATTTTGCAAGCACGGCCGAATCGAGACCGGGTGGGCCTTCGAGCCAGAGCGAGGTGCCGCCACGAATATCGGCGGCCTTCCAGTCGGGCAAGATTTCGCCCACGGCCTGATAAAGCTTCTCTCGCCGCTCCTCGAATGCCGAGGAGATCCGCCGCACCAGCGTGTCGTGGTGTCCGAGAGACAGGAACAGTGCCACGGCGCGCTGGTTGTTTGCCGGGGGGTGGCGCAGCATGAAGCGGCGCAGCGCGCGAAGTTCGGCGATCAGGTCCGCCGGTGCCACGATGTAGCCCATGCGCAGGCCGGGCGCGAGCGTCTTGGACATGGAGCCCAGATGCACAACGCGGCCATTGCGGTCGAGCCCCTTGAGTGCTGCCTGCGGGCGCTCGTCGGCAAGCTGGCTGTCGTAATCATCCTCGATGACGATCCAGTCATTGCGTTCCGCTTCCTCAAGCAATGCCTCGCGGCGGGCCTGGCTGAGCGGCACCATGGTCGGACAGTGATGGCTGGGCGTGGCGAAAACAAAATCGGCATCCTGCGGGATCTGGGCCACGTCGATGCCCTGTCGGTCGACGGGAACGGGAGCGATCTGCGCGCCGGCAAGCTGGAAGATTGAGCGCGCATCGGGATAGCCGGGGTTCTCCACCGCGACCTTCTTGCCGCGGGCCATGAGGAGCGTGGCGAGCATATAGAGCGCGTGCTGCGAACCGAGCGTGACGAGAATCTCGTCGGGATTGGCGAAGATACCGCGCCGGGGCAGAAGCCGCGCCTGGATCTGCTCGACCAGCAGCGGGTCGTCACGATCGACCATGTCTGCCGCCCAGTTGCGGATTTCCAGAACGGCCAGCGCCATGCGGTTGCATTCGCGCCACTCGGCGGTCGGGAAAAGCGAGGGATCGAACTGACCATAGACGAAGGGGTAGGAAGCCTTCATCCAGTCTTCATTCTTGCGTGGCTCGGGCATTTCGCTTGCCAGAACCTGAAACCGGCTGTTCCAGTTCACGCCGTTGGCGTGATCCTGCTTGCGTGGCGGGCGCGGTGGTGCCGCCAGCACTTCGGGATTGACGAAATGACCACGCCGTTCACGGGCGATCAGGAAGCCCTGATCGACGAGTTGCTGAAAAGCGAGCACCACCGTACCGCGAGCAACGCCGAGTTTCTCAGCGAGAATGCGGCAAGACGGAAGCGGCATGGAAGGCGCGATCTGTCGGTCGAGAATGGCCGACACGATGGCCTGACGAATCTGTGCCTGAAGGGTCTGCCCCGATTCGGGGGAAATCTTGAACAGGCCCGTCCACAGGGCGGTATCATTTCTGGCTGGCATTTGGCTTTCCTCTCCGGCGGGGGAGCCTACCCTTGGGTCAATGCATGTCAACCCTGGTACAATTGATTGTTCCAACAAGAAAATTGATGAATGCCAGCAAACCCCTGTTTCACTTCGTTTTGTTTGCTAAAAGAACTCCGTTTCTTTTCGCAGGAGGCTCCTATGGACACGGATTTTCAAAATGCACTCGCTGCCCTTCGCGAGCATCGCGCGAAAACCGCGCCCATGGACATGCGCGCGGTTTTCGTTTCGGATCCCGAGCGGTTCGATCGCTTCTCGCTTTCACTGGACGATCTCACGCTGGATTTTTCGCGTACGGCAGTGGATCAGACAGCGGTGGACCTGCTGATCAAGCTGGCCGAGGCGGCGGGGCTGAAGACCGCGCGTGACGACATGTTTGCCGGCAAACACATCAACGTAACCGAAGACCGCGCCGTGCTGCACACCGCCTTGCGAGCGCTTTCGGGCGGGGCCATCGAGAATGATGGCTATGATGTCATGCCCGAGGTGCGTGAGGTGCTGGAGGCGATGGATGCCTTTGCCGACGGCGTGCGGAGAGGGGCGATCTGCGGGGCGACGGGCAAAGCCTTTACCGATGTGGTGAATATCGGGATCGGCGGCTCCGATCTTGGCCCGGTGATGGTGACGCGGGCGCTCTCGCCCTATCGTGACGGCCCGCGCCTTCATTATGTGTCCAATGTGGATGGCGCGCATATCGCCGATACGCTGGCCGGGCTCGATCCGGAGACCACGCTCTTCATCATCGCTTCGAAAACCTTCACCACCATCGAGACGATGACCAATGCGCGCACCGCGCAGAAATGGATCGCGCAGAAGCTCGGCCAGTCTGCCACGGGCGACCATTTTGCAGCCGTTTCCACAGCGCTCGACAAGGTTGCCGCTTTCGGCATCGACGAACAGCGCGTGTTCGGCTTCTGGGACTGGGTCGGCGGGCGCTATTCGCTCTGGTCTGCCATCGGCCTACCGATCATGATCGCGATCGGTGCCGATGATTTCCGCCGGCTGCTCGCTGGCGCGGAGGCGATGGACCGGCACTTCAAATCGGCGCCGTTGAGAGAGAATTTGCCGGTGATGCTCGGCCTGATTGGCTATTGGCATCGGGTCGTGTGCGACTATCCGGCACGGGCCATCATTCCCTACGATCAGAGGCTGGAGCGGTTGCCTGCCTATCTGCAGCAACTCGACATGGAATCGAACGGCAAGGGCGTGCAGCTTGACGGTTCTCCGGCAGTCACCCCCACGGGGCCGCTGGTCTGGGGCGAGCCGGGCACGAACGGGCAGCACGCTTTCTTCCAGCTTCTGCATCAGGGCACCGACATCATCCCCGTGGAGTTCATGCTGGCGGCGGAAGGTCAGGAGACAGGGCTCGGACATCACCACGATCTTCTTGTCGCCAATTGTCTGGCGCAGGCGGAAGCCCTGATGAAGGGCCGTACCCTAGAAGAAGCCGAGGCTCAGCTTATGGCGAAGGGCGTGCCGGAAGCGAAGGCGAAGCAGCTGGCGCCGCACCGTGTTTTCACCGGCAACAGACCCTCGCTCACCATTCTCTATCGCAAGCTCGATCCGTTCGCGCTGGGTCGGCTGATCGCGCTCTACGAACATCGCGTTTTCGTGGAAGCGCAGCTCTTCGGCATCAATGCTTTCGACCAATGGGGCGTGGAGCTGGGCAAGGAACTGGCGACCGAGCTTCTGCCCGTGGTGGAAGGCAAGGCCAGTGCGGACAGCCGCGATGCGGCGACTGCGGGCCTGGTGAATCAGGTGATGGAGCTCCGCAAGGGCTGAGAGACCCGCCGCCGGCATCTCAATACCAATCCTGATGGCATTCTCGCGGGCGCGACACGTGCCCTCACCATCGTTCTTTCCTCAGGATGGAATATATTATTCTTAATTGGAATTGACTCTTGGAATTATCAATTTTAACACTTCGGTAAGGCGTCAGGCCTGCGGGATGCGGGCTCCGCCATAGGCAGTGTGGTTATTTCGGAGTGTCCATGAACGCGCAGACGCTGATGTCGGAGCTTGAAAAGCTTGTATCGGAGGGCCGCAATCCGGACACGATGCAGATCGATCTGCAACCGACCGCGGAAATCCTCAAACTCATCAACAGTGCCGACAGGGACGTGCCGCTGGCGGTCGAAAAGGTGATCCCGCAGATCGCCGAGGCTGTCGACCGCATTGTCGAGGCGTTTCAGAATGGCGGAAGGCTCATCTATATGGGTGCGGGCACGAGCGGACGGCTCGGCGTGCTTGACGCTTCGGAATGTCCGCCCACTTTCAGCGTTCCCGAAGATATGGTGACGGGCGTGATCGCCGGCGGCGACCATGCACTTCGGCACGCCGTGGAAGGGGCAGAAGATGACCCGGCTCAAGGCCGGCAGGCGCTGGACAAGCGCGGTCTGACGGGCAAGGATGTCGTGGTGGGCATCGCCGTCAGTGGCCGCACGCCTTATGTGATCGGCGGGCTGAATTACGCCAAAGAGATTGGCGCGACGACCGTCTCGCTTTCCTGCAATCCGGATTCGGCCATCGGCGCCATTGCCGATATCGCGATTGCGCCTGTCGTGGGACCGGAAATCCTCACCGGCTCCACGCGGATGAAATCCGGCACGGCACAGAAGCTTATCCTAAACATGCTCTCCACGGCGAGCATGATCCGCATGGGCAAGATCTATCAGAACCTTATGGTGGACGTTAACATCAGCAACCAGAAGCTCATGGCGCGTGCCTCGCGCATCGTCATGGAGGCGACGGGATGTTCTGCCGATGAGGCTGAAACGCTGCTCGAACGCAGCGGCCACGATGTGAAACTGGCCATCTTCATCGCGCTGACGGATATGGACGTGGCAGAGGCGCGTGCGGCCCTCACAAAGGCTGGCGGGTTTCTGCGCAAGGCAATAAACGAAAGGCAGCCGAAAGCTGCAAGAAAGTGACGAAGCCGGCCATGCGGTGGCTCAATGGGCGGTCGCAGGCCTGAAAAGCTCTCGGAGGGAGAAGCTCATGGGAAAGACTTTTATGAAGAATTTCGCGGCGTCCGTGGCGCTCGCAACGGTTCTGGGGGCTACCATGGCGGTGGTGCCGGCATCGGCTGAAACGCTCCGCATGGCCTGGTCGCAGGACGCGACCGGCCTTGACCCGCACAAGCAGACGGCGTTTTCCTCGCTGCGTCTTCTGGAACTGGTTTACGAGCCGCTGGTGCGTCTGAATACCGATCTGGAGATCGTGCCGGCCATTGCCGAATCCTGGGAGTTCTCCGAGGATGGCAAGACGCTGACCTTCAAGCTCGACGCGGATGCAAAATTCCAGAACGGCGAAAAGGTAACGCCCGCGGATGTAAAGGCTTCGTTCGAGCGCATTCTGGACGAAGCGACGGGCGCTGCCGCCCGCGCCAACTTCACCTCCATCGAGAGCATCGATACCCCGGACGAGACGACCGTTGTCTTCAACCTTTCGCAGCCGGACGTTCCGATGCTGACGGCGATGACCAGCATCAACGCTGCTGTGGCTCCGGCGAGCGAAATCGAGGCAGGCACGATCGGCACGAAGGCGATTGGCTCCGGCCCGTTCAAGCTGGATAGCTGGGAGCCGAACCAGAAAGAGGTTCTGATCGCGAACCCGGACTGGGCCGGCGGCGAGGTGAAGGTGGACGGCATCGACATTTCGGTCCTGCCGGACGAGACCGCCATTCTTGCGGCACTGCGCACCAAGCAAGTGGATTTCGCGCTGATCAACGATCCGCTCGTGGCCACGCTGGTGCCGAACGAGGCGAGCCTGGAACTGAGCCGCACGCCGGTTCTTGCCTATCACGTGCTGCAATTGAACCCGTCGCGCGAGCCGATGACGGAACTGGCCGTTCGTCAGGCGATTTCCTGCGCCATCGACCGTCAGGACGTGCTCGACACCGCGCTTTTGGGCGAGGGGGCGGTGACCGGCCCGCTGACCATGCCGGCCTACCGCTCTGATCCGGGTGCGCTGTTCTGCTATGAGCGCGACGTGGAAAAGGCCAAGCAGCTCATGGCCGAGGCCGGCTATGAAGATGGCTTCTCCGCAACGGTGATCGCCGCCACGGGCGAGCCGCCGACAGCCGCCGCCGAGGCGCAGGTCATCCAGTCGCAGCTTGCGGAAGTCGGCATCAAGCTCGACATCAAGATGATGGAGCTCAACGTCTATGTGGACACCTGGCTGAAGGGCGATTTCGACATGGCGGTGGCGCTGAACGGCGGCCGCGCGGACCCCTATTCCATGTACAACCGCTACTGGACCAAGGACGGCAATCTCCAGCACGTCGCCAATTATATCGACGACACGCTGGACAGCCTGATGCAGGAAGGCCGCGTTGAGACCGACCTCGACACGCGCAAGGAGATCTTCGCGAAGTTTGAGACGCATCTTGCCGAGGTTTCGCCGTGGATCTGGCTCTATACGGGCTACACCTACACCGCGCAGCAGAAGAACGTGAAAGGCTTCGTGCCTTCCCCGACCGGCACGCTGTTTGGCCTGACCGAGGTGAGTGTGGGCGAGTGATTGTGATGTGGGGCTGCACGTTCAGGTGTGGCCCCGTTTCCGCCCGGCACCATAATGGTGCGCGGTGCGCGGATCGTGGTTCGACAAGCCATGAGGGATGCGGCGGCCCTCAAACCCACGGCACAAGACGATTGCAGCAAGAAGGACACGGAGTGAAAGCTTCATGAATTACCTGGCCCGAAGGCTGATGACTTTTCCATTGGTCATGCTCGGGGTGTCCGTCCTCGTCTTTGTTTCGATCCGGCTGGTGCCGGGCGACGCCATCACCGCCATGCTGGGAACAGAGGCCGGGCTTCTGACGCCCGACCAGCGCGCAGCGCTCGAAACCTATTTCGGCATCGATCAGGGCTGGTTCACGCAATATTGGCGTTGGCTCGCGGGTGCGGTTCAGGGCGATCTCGGCGTTTCCGTGACCTTCGGCAAGCCTGTGCTCGACGTGATCCTGGAACGCTTTCCCCTGACGCTGGAACTGGCGCTACTCTCCATGCTGATTGCGCTCGCTATTGGCCTGCCGGCGGGCATTTTCGCCGCCACGCGCAATGAAAAGCCTTCCGATCTCGCCGTGCGCATCTTCGCGATGATCGGCCAGTCGACGCCGAATTTCGTGTTCGCGCTTCTGGCGATCTATGTGCTGTCGGTGGGCTTCGGGGTGCTGCCGGCCATGGGCGAGTTCACGCCCTTCCTTGAAAACCCGCTGCGCAATTTGGGGCAGATGATCCTGCCGGCGCTGACGCTGGGCTTTGCTTTCGCGGCTGCCGTGACCCGCATCTCGCGCTCGGCCATGCTCGACATTCTGAGCGACGATTACATCCGCACGGCGCGCGCCAAGGGCGTGCCGGCGCGCAAGGTGATCTGGCGGCATGCGCTTCCCAACGCGCTGATCCCGGTGGTGACGCTGAGCGGCGTCGAGTTCGGCTATCTCTTGGGCGGCGCGGTGATCGTGGAGCAGATTTTTGCGCTGCCGGGCCTCGGGCGCATGGTGCTCGACGCCATTCTCCAGCGCGACTACGCGCTGGTGCAGGGCTCGGTGCTGTTCATCGCGCTCAACTTCATGATCGTGAATCTTCTCGTCGATCTCGCCTATGCGATGCTCGACCCGCGCATTCGGCTGGGGGGCAAGTGATGCAGTTGCTGCGCGCCATTTTCAGCCATTCGAGTGGCCGCATCGGCGGCGCCATCGTTGGCCTTTACATCATCATCGCCATTCTCGGGCTTCTCGGCATCACGCCGCATGACCCGCTGATGCAGTTCCGCGTCGACCGCCTGCATGCGCCCGACGCGACCTACTGGATGGGCACAGATCTGTTCGGCCGCGATGTGGCGAGCCGGTTGATGCTGGGCATCAGCCAATCCTTCATCGTCGCCTTTGCCTCGGTGGCGCTGGCCGCCGTGGCGGGCATCGTGCTCGGTCTTGCGGCCGCATGGTTCGGCGGCTGGTGGGACGGCACGATCATGCGTTTCATGGATGTGCTTCTGGCCTTCCCGGCGATCCTTCTGGCGTTGCTCATCATCGCAATCGTGGGGCCTGGCACCTGGACCAGCGTGATGGCCATCGCTATCGTCTACACACCGATCTTCACCCGCGTGGTGCGCGGGCCGGCGCTCTCCCTGAAGACGCGCGACTTCGTGGACGCCGCGCGCACTTTCGGTTCGAGCCGCAATTACATTCTGACGCGCCATCTGATGCTGAACCTCGTCGCGCCGCTGACGGTGCAGGTGACGCTGGCGCTCGCATGGGGGCTTCTGACGGAGGCGGGCCTGAGCTTTCTCGGCCTCGGCACGCAGCCGCCGGCCTCGTCGCTCGGCCTGATGCTGGCCGACAGCCGCAATCTGATGGAGATGGCGCCCTGGCTTCTCATCTTCCCGGGCATTGCGATCATGATCGGCATTCTCGGCTTCAACCTTCTGGGGGATGCGCTGCGCGACATTCTCGATCCCAAGACGCGGAGGTCGGCCGCATGACATCGCTTCTGTCCGTTTCAAACCTGCGCGTCGGTTTCGGCCGCAAGCCCGAAGACAATGAAATCGTCCATGGCGTGAGCTTCGATCTCGCTGCCGGCGAGACGCTGGCCATTGTCGGCGAAAGCGGCTCGGGCAAATCCGTCACCGCGCTGTCGATCAACCGGCTGGTGGATTTCGGTGGCGGCCGCATCATCGACGGGTCCATCCGGTTCCGGCGCGAGGATGGCAGCATGCTCGATCTGGCAGAAGCCGGTGAGCAGGAACTGACGAAGATCCGCGGCGGCGAGATCGGCATGATCTTCCAGGAGCCGATGACCTCGCTCAATCCGGTTCTGACCATTGGCGAGCAGATCGAGGAATCGTTCCGCCTGCATCGTGGCCTGACCGGCCGGCAGGCGCGGGAAGCGGCGAAGGACGCGCTCGACCGGGTGCGCATTCCCGATGCCGCGCGGCGGCTGAAATATTGTCCTCACCAGCTCTCCGGCGGCATGCTCCAGCGCGTGATGATCGCCACGGCCCTGTCGTGCAATCCGCGTCTTCTGATCGCGGATGAGCCCACCACGGCGCTCGATGTGACGGTGCAGGCGCAGATCATGGCGCTGCTCGCCGAGCTGAAGCGCGAGACCGGCATGGGCATGATCTTCATCACCCATGACATCGGGCTGGTGGCCGGCATCGCCGACAAGGTGATGGTGATGCAGAATGGCGAGGCGGTGGAGCAGGGACCGCTCGACGCGGTGCTCGATGCGCCGCAGCATCCCTATACGAAGCATCTTCTGAGCGCCGTGCCGCATTTCGAGGCCGGCCGCGCCACGCGCACCGACTATCGCCGGGCCGACGAGCCAAGCGCCGCGCCGGCGCTTAAAGTGGAGGGGCTGACGGTTCGCTTTCCGGTGACCGGTGGTCTCCTGCGCCGGCAGACCGGTGCGGTTCATGCGGTGGACGGGGTGGATCTCGACCTGATGCCGGGCGAGACGCTGGGCATTGTCGGCGAAAGCGGCTCGGGCAAATCGACCACGGCGCGCGCCATTCTGGGGCTGGTCGAGCCGACGCGCGGCACCTTCTCCGCCAACACGAATGGCGCGGCGCGGCAGAGCAGCAAGCCGGTGCAGATGGTGTTTCAGAACCCCTATGCCTCGCTCAACCCGCGGCTCCGGGTGGACAGCATTCTGGCCGAGCCGGTGATCGCGGCAGGTGGCAGGCTGAATGGTGAAACGCAGTCGCGCATGCGCATGTTGCTCGACCGGGTTGGCCTGCCGGAGAATGCGCTGGAGCGCTATCCGCACGAGTTTTCCGGCGGCCAGCGCCAGCGCCTGTGCATAGCCCGCGCGCTGATGCTGAACCCGTCCGTGGTGGTGCTGGACGAGGCCGTCTCGGCGCTCGACGTTTCGGTGCAGGCCAAGGTGCTGGAGCTGCTGGTGGATTTGCAGCGCGAGTTCGGCCTTGCCTATCTCTTCGTCTCGCACGACATGGCGGTGGTGGAGCGCATCGCGCACCGCATCGCGGTGGTCTATGCGGGGCAGATCGTCGAGATCGGCGATGCGGCATCGGTTCTTTCCGACCCGAAACACGCCTATACGAAACGGCTGATCTCGGCGGTGCCGAGCGTCGACCGGCGCAAGGAGACCTTCGAGGTGGACACGCGGCAGGTGCCCTCGCTCGTGCGGCCGCTGGGCTTTGAGCCGGAGCCGGCCAACTGGCAGAGCTTTGGCCCCGACCACATGGCGCGGGCGGAGGCATGAGCATGACAGACACGCCTGCGTTTGCGCCGCGCTTCGAGCGCGCCTTTGACCTGCTGAACGCTTCGGTGGGGGCGGGGCGCATTCCCGGCGGGGTGCTTGGTGTGATCGACCGGGATGGCGGGCGCATGGTGCGCGCCACCGGTTATGCGCAGCGCGTGCCGCGCGAGCGCGAAATGCGCACCGACACCTGGTTCGACCTCGCATCGCTGACCAAGGTGATCTTCACCACCACGCGCATTCTCGAACTGGCGAAAGAGGGCGTGATCGATCTCGATGCGCCGCTCACCACGCTTTTGCCGGATCTGCGGCAATACGATCCGGGCGCATGGGAACGGCAGGTGACGTTTCGCCAGTGCCTCGGCCACCAGACGCCGTTTCCGGCGGTGGAGCCGATCTACACCTATGGCCGCGATGCGGACCTTTTGCGCGCCTTCATTCTCCAGCGGCGCTGGGAAAAAGGCCCGCCGGTCTATTCCGACATCAATTTCATTCTGCTCGGCTTCGCGCTGGAGCGGCTTGCGGGCAAAAGGTTGCGGGAATTCGATCCGGGGCCGGGCTTCGCTTTCGCCGCCGATCCCGAAAAGGCGGCGGCAACCGAGGACTGCACATGGCGGCACCGGGTGCTGTGCGGCGAGGTGCATGACGACAATTGTTCAGCGCTTGATGGCGCGGGGCATGCCGGACTGTTCGGCACGGCCGATTCAGTGCTCGATTTCGCGGCCGGGCTTTTTGCGGGTGACACGGAAGGTGATGAGACGGTGGCGCTGATGCGCACGCCGCTTTCCGAAAAACGCACCCATGGCTGGGAACGGCCATATGAAAACTGGCCCGGCGGGGCGCTGGCCAGCGCCGGCACGATCGGGCATACGGGCTTCACGGGAACAGGGCTGTGGGTCGATTTCGACAATGGCCTTGCGTGGACCCTTCTCACCAACCGCATACATCCGACCCGGCATTTCGACAGCGGCATCGCCACCTTGCGACAGGCGGTCGGCGATTGCATGAACGCAGGATAGGAGCGCAGATGGCTGAAGGATTTGAACCGATATGGGCCGTCGGTCTGATGACCGGAACCGTGCTCGACGGAAACATCGACGTGGCGCTTCTGAAAACGGATGGCGAGCGCATCGAAGCGTTCGGTGCCTACACGCTGGCGCCTTATCCGCAATCGACGCGCGACCTCCTGGAAGAAACGCTGCAGCAGGCACGGGCCTGGAATTTTAAGGGCGATGAACCTGCGATCTTCGCGAAGGCGGAAGAGGTTTTGACGCGCGCACAGTCAGAGGCCGTGCGTGCGCTGGTGGAAAGCCATGGTCTGACCATGGCCGACATCGGCGCGGTCGGCTTTCACGGGCAGACGGTTCTGCACCGTGCGCCGCAGGAAGGGCGTCTCGGCGAGACGCGGCAGCTCGGCGACGGCGCGCTGATGCATTCCATTCTGGGCTGTCCGGTGGTCTATGATTTCCGCTCGGCGGACATGCGCGCCGGCGGGCAGGGCGCGCCGCTTTCGGCAGCCTATCACGCGGCTCTTTTGCGCGATGTGGATTCGAGCGGCGAGACGGCGGTGCTCAATCTGGGCGGCGTGGCCAATGTAACCTGGTGGGATGGTGCGGACCGGATGATCGCGTTCGACACCGGCCCGGCCAATGCGCCGATCAACGATTTTGTCAAGGCACACGGGCTTGGCGAGATGGACCGCGACGGCGCGCTTGCTGCTTCCGGCACGGTGGATGAGGCGCGGCTTGCGGAGCTGTTGAAGCATCCCTATCTCGCCTCGCCATATCCGAAATCGCTCGACCGGTTCGACTTCGGCGCCTCCATGGCGGATGGGCTCGATGCCAAGACGGGGGCGGCGACGCTGACGGCCTTCACCGCATCGGCGGTCGGCAAGGCGCTCGATCTTCTGCCGGTTCGGCCCAAGCGGCTTATCGTGTGCGGCGGTGGCCGGCACAATCCGACCATCATGAAGATGCTGGGGGAACGCGCGGGCGTGGAAGCAGCCCCCGCCGAAACAGTGGGCTGGCGTGGCGACGCCATCGAGGCCGAGTGCTTTGCGTTCCTGGCGGTGCGCGTGCTGCGCGATCTGCCGATCAGCTTCCCGACGACGACGGGCGCGCCCGAGCCGCTGCGCGGCGGAAAGGTCGCCCGTTAATCGCTGGTCGCTGGGCCAAGCCGTTTCTGAAGAAAAATGCGGCTGCGGCCTTTCGGAAAGTCATCCATCCGGCCGAACTCTTTATAGCCCTGGCGCGTATAGGCCTTTTCCGCGCCAGGATTGAACGTGTCGATGAAGGCGCCGTGGCAGCCGCGCCGCTCTGCCTCTTCTTCCGCCGCAGTCAGCATACGCCCGGCCATGCCCTGCCCGCGCAGGCTTTCATCCACCCACAGTTTCTGAACGTAGAGCCAGCCCCATGCGGTGTAGCCGGAAATACCGGCGACCACCGCACCGCGTTCATCGCGCACGATGATGGCGAGCGTGGCTTTTTCGGACGGACCCACATCGGCGTCGTTGAATGCGGCGAGTTCGGTTTCCACCCGTGCGAGCGCGGCCTCATCCGGCGTATCGGTGATTTCGATTGTCACGCTCATGGTATTCCCGCCTCTGCGAAAACAGTGCCGATTGTTCTAACCGTCGAGCTGGAAACGGCAAGGCGCGGAGAGAGCGAAAATCAATCCACCCAGGTAGCGATTTCCGGATCGGCCAGAATGGCGCTTATGCGCGCATCGCAATCGTCGACCAGCGGGGCCAGCGGCAGGCGCGTCGGGCCGCAGTCGACCCCGCGTTGACGGAGTGCTGCCTTCATGCCCGGCAGCACGCCGGTTTCCATCAGGGTTTCCACGAAGCGCTGCGAGATCGTCTGCAGTTCCTGGGCGCGCTCCAGCGAACCTTTCTTCACTGCCTCGTTGAGCGCGGCATAGAGCCTGCCAAGCAGATTGTAGGTGGTGCCGATGCCGCCATGCGCGCCCATGACCGCGCCTGAAAGATAGACTTCGTCGAAACCGAAGAAAAACGTCTTCTCGGGAAACCGCCGCCGCAGTGTGGCAAACTTGAAGAGGTCCATCGAGGTGAACTTGATGCCACCGACGCCGGGGAGGGTGAGAATGCGTCCGAGCAGGTCAAGACTGAAGGGACGTCCCGTGCGGACTGGCACTTCATACACAATGAGCGGCAGGTCGGTGGCGGCTGACAGCGCTTCGTAATAGGCGAAAATCTCGCGATCCGAAAAAGGGTAGGAATGCGGTGGCAGGGCCGAAAGGCCGTGATAGCCAAGCTTCTGCGCATTCTGTGCAAGCCGGATCGAATCGCGAAGATTGGGAACGCCCACATGCGCGATTAGCGTTGCGGCAGCGCCTTGCGCATCTTCGGCGACGACCGCCTGCTGCGCCAGAAGTTCATCAACGCCCAGAAGACCCGATTCGCCACTGCTGCCGCCCACATATAGCCCGTCGAGCCCCTGCCCCAGCACATAGGCATCGATCGCCTTCTGGCGTCCGGGATCGAAATCGCCCTTGTCGCTGAGGCCGGTGAGGAGGGCGGCATACATGCCCGCCAGCGGATTGGTCATGCGGCTGTTCCTTGCGTTCTGGAAGCGGCGTTCTTGTCCTGTCTGCCGTGGAATCGTCCCTTTGGCAGGCTGCATCAGCATAGAAGGGGATTTTTGTTTGACAAGAATTATGTTTGGTAATACCAAAAAATGAGTTTGGACAAGCAGACCTGCCGTTCAGTGAGGGAGGCAGGGCTATGTGGGAGTTGAGAAACGTGTCCGCTGCCCAACCGGAAGACATGGTCGAAACGCGGCGCGTCTCCGACGAGATCGCCGAAGCGTTGATCGAGGAAGCGCGCGAGGGCCGTCTGGAAACCGGAACGTTTTTGCCGACCGAACGGGAGCTCTGCGAGCGCTTCTCCGCTTCGCGCCCCACGGTGCGTGCAGCGCTCCAGCAGATGCAGGCGCGGGGCTATGCGGAGGCAGGTGCGGGGCGCCGCCCGCGTGTTGCGCGACCATCGCTGCAGACCGTGCTGCAACTCGCCGGCGATCACATCCGCGACATTTTCGGCGATGCGGAAAGCGGCGCGCATCTGGAGCAGATGCGCCAGTTCATCGAAGCCGGTGCGGCCCGCGAAGCCACCAAGCGGGCAGACAATGTGCAGATCGCGAAGCTGCGCGCGGCGCTGGAGGAGAATTTCGAGGCAATCGGCACGAGCGAGTTTGCCCGAACGGACAGCGCCTTTCACCGTGTACTGGTGTCGGTCGTGGGGAATCCGGTGATTCTCAGCCTGCATGACATGTTTGTCAGCGCCATGCTTGCGCAGCGGCCGCCGACGGATGACCCGGCCAAGCACGACACGGTCGCCTATGAAGAGCACCGGGCGATCTATCAGGCCATTATCGATGGCGACATCGTCACCGCGACGGACGTGATGGACCGGCATCTGGCGCGCTCCTATCGCGCGCGGTTGAAAAGCCCGCGAAAGGTCTCCGACTACTTCCAGAAAGAAGCAGACAAAACCGACTGACACGACAGGCCGGGAAGCCTGTTCAACATTCCAAGGGAGGATTGCATGAAACTGATTTCGAAACTGATGCTCGGCGCGGCCGCTCTGGCTCTTAGCACCGCTGCACTGCAGGCGAAGGAACTGACCTTCGGCATGCAGGACAATGAAGTCTCCAATGTCTATCGTGGCGCGCAGGCGTTTCAGGAAAAGCTTGCCGAAATCTCTGGCGGCGAGATGACGGTGAAAATTTTCCCGTCCTCGCAACTGGGCGACTTCAAGGCCATGGTGGCGCAGGTTCAGGCAGGCGAGCTCGACATGGTCATGACCGGCTATCCCGATATGAGCTATGTCATCCCCGAGCTGAAGCTGATCGGCGCGCCCTATGTGGTGCGCGATTTCGATCATCTGCAGAAGATCGTTGCGGGCCCGTGGGGCCAGAAGATGGACGAGAAGTTCGAAGCTCAGGGCATCGAGCTGCTCGATACCTGGTACTATGGCACGCGCCAGACCACCTCGAACAAGGCGATCGAATCCATGGACGACATGAAGGGCCTGCGCATGCGCACCCCGAACGTACCGTTCCTCATCGCCTATGCCGAGAATGTGGGTGCGACGCCGGCGCCGGTGGCGTTTCAGGAGGTTTATCTCGCGCTCCAGACCAACCAGGTGGATGCGGAAGAAAACCCGCTTCCGACCATCGAGGCCATGAAGTTCTACGAGGTGCAGAGCCACATCGCGCTCACCAATCACTTTGTGGCGTCCTCGGCGGTGCAGATTTCCAAATCGGTCTGGGATGGCCTGTCCGATCAGGAAAAGGAATGGGTGCAGACGGCTGTCGAGGCCGGTGGCGACGCCTCCGACGAACTGACCTTCAAGGCCGAAAAGGATTTGCTGGAAACGTTCAAGGAGCGCGGCCTGACCATCACAGAGCCGGATCTCGAGCCCTTCCGCGCCGCCATGAAGCCCTATTATGACGAGCTCGAAGCCGAGTTCGGCGAAGGGTCGATTGCCGAAGTGATCGGCGACTGAAGCATGGGGCGGGGCATGCGCCCCGCCACTTTTCCCTCGATAGCTGGGGTCATCGCATGTCGTTTCTGCGCAGATACAGCCTCGAAGGCTCTGTCGCTTCCATGTTCTTCATCATTCTGTTTGGCGTGCTTCTGATCCAGATCTTTGGCCGCACACCGCTTTTCACCGGGCCGGTCTGGACGGAGGAGGCGGCGCGCTGGATATGGGTCTGGATGGCTTTCATTGGCATTGCAGAAGTGGAACGCCAGAACGGGCAGCTGCGCATGGGCTTCATCGCGGACGCGCTGCCACGCTCCTGGCGTCGTTTGCTCTTTGTCCTGATTGATCTGGTCTATCTGGCGCTCGTCGCCCATCTCGTCTGGATCTCCTACAAGACCGTGCTGCGGACCTGGAACAATGAAGCGGTGACGCTGCCCATGAGCGATGCGGTTCTCTACGCATCCGGGCTGGTGGCCTCGGTCCTCATTCTGCACCGCATTGCGCGGCGGCTTGCCATGCTGGTGCGCGGCGGGGATGCCGGGGAGGTCCATCAATGATCCTTGCAACGATTGGTGCCGCCTGGCTCGTCATGGTGCTGGTGGGTGTGCCCATCGGCGTGGCCATGATCTTCGTCTCGATGGGCTATTTCTATTATTCGGGCATGGGCATTTCCTTTGCCATGCAGCGCATGGTGGACGGGCTGAACAGCTTTCCGCTGCTGGCGGTTCCGCTCTTCATCCTGGCGGCGGCGATCCTCAATTCGGCAGGCATCACACGCCATCTCTTCGGCTTTGCGCGCGCGCTGGTGGGGCACATCACGGGCGGGCTCGGCCATGTGAACGTGCTCGCCTCGCTCTTCTTCTCAGGCATGTCCGGCTCGGCGCTTGCCGATGCGGGCGGGCTTGGCAAGATGGAGATCGAGTCCATGCGGGAGGCCGGCTATGACGACGATTTCTCCGGTGCCGTCACCGCAGCCTCCTCAATGATCGGCCCGCTGGTGCCGCCATCCATCACCATGGTGCTCTATGGTGTGGTGTCGAACACCTCCATCGGGCGGCTGTTCCTGGGCGGCATCGTGCCCGGTGTTCTTTGTGCTGCCTCGCTGATGGTGATGGTCTATGTGCTGGCCAGACAGCGCAACTACCCGCGTGACACATGGCAGGGCATGGGCAATGTCGGCGTCCTGTTCGTCAAGTCGTTTCCCGCCCTTGCAACCCCCTTCGTGATCGTCGGGGGCATTTTCAGCGGCCTGTTTTCGCCCACGGAAGCGGCGGCGGTGACCGTGCTCTATGCCATCCTGATCGATCTTGTCTTCTACCGCGAACTGACC